>JBKPBY010000132.1:0-8318 GCA_046727075.1 bacterium
GCCGAGCTCTTGCGCTATAATTTGCGCAAACGTTGTTTCGTGGCCTTGACCCTGAGCTTTGGTTCCCATGCGCGCAATTGCTTTACCGGTCGGATGAATTCGGATCTCACAGCTGTCGAACATCTTGATTCCGACGATGTCGAACGTGTGCGCGGGTCCGGCGCCGACGATCTCGGTGAAGCTGGAAACGCCGATACCCATCAACTCACCGCGCTCGCGCTTTTCTTTTTGCTCTTTTCGCAGTTCTCGGTAGCCAATCTTTTCGAGCGCCAGATTCATTGCTGCCTGGTAATTGCCGCTGTCGTAAGTCCAGCCGAGTGGAGATTGATAAGGAAATTTATCGGGCGGAACGAAGTTTTTTAATCTCAGGTCGACCGGGTCGATCTGTAACTCGGCAGCCAGAACATCCATCACGCGCTCGATCAAATAAGCAGCTTCCGTAACTCGAAAAGAACAACGATAAGCGATGCCGCCGGGCGCCTTGTTTGTGTAAACGCCGTCCACTTCACAAA
This sequence comes from bacterium, assembly GCA_046727075.1. GTDB lineage: Bacteria > Verrucomicrobiota > Verrucomicrobiia > Chthoniobacterales > JAFAMB01 > JBKPBY01. The sequence continues at coordinate 513 of JBKPBY010000132.1, forward strand.
AGGCGGTCGAAAAATCATACGAGCCAGTGCAAACGCTGAATAATCCCGCTGGGAATTTCGACGGCTGGGCCGCGGCGTTAAACGCTCCGTGATCGGCGAGCGTCTTGACGCGCAGAGCCTTGACTTTTCCATCCGCCTCAGCAGCCACCTCGGCCGTCATGTGATAATCGCGCGCAAAGCCGGTCGACTGCAAGTTCTCGGAGCGCGTCTCGATCCATTTCACCGGACGGCCAAGTTGCAGGGAAGCAACGACCGCGCAAACATAGCCCGGATAAATCGGTACCTTATTGCCGAAACCCCCGCCGATATCGGGAGCGATAATCCGAATATTGTTCTCGGGGATTCCCGCAACCAGGGCGAAAAGGGTCCGATGAGCGTGAGGGGCCTGCGAAGTTTCCCAAACAGTCAGTCTCCCTGTTGCAGGGTTGAAGTCAGCTACGCAGCCGCATGTTTCCAGCGGTGCTGGATGGCATCGTTGGAAGACGGCCCGAACCTCGGCTCGGACCGGAGCGGTTTGCAGCTCCTGATCGGTCCGGTGTCGGTCGCCTACCTCCCAATGAAAAATCTGATTCGTCTTTTCTTCCCGGTCGTCTCGGAGAATGGGAGCATCCGCATCGAGAGCCTTGTGTGGATTCACTAGAACAGGCAGCTCCTCATACTCGACCTCGATCAGCTCGGCGGCATCGGCTGCTGTGTAGCGATCCTCGGCGACGACAAAAGCTACCTCCTGCGACTGGAACAAAACCTTACCAGTGGCTAGCACCATCTGCTTGTCATGAAATAAAGTCGGCATCCATGAAAGATCCGCCTTTTCAAGGTCCTGACCCGTAATGACCGCCAGAACACCAGGATGATTCTTCGCTGCTTCTGTGCGAATAGCTGCAATTTTGGCGTGAGCATAAGGACTCCGGATCATCTGCCCATAAACCATTCGGGGCAGGCGCACGTCGTCGACGTAGGTACCTTTCCCTTGAACGAAACGTAGATCTTCTTTTCGTTTTACTGAGTGCCCCATTCCGCCGACTTCAGCCGAGGTCTTTTGTAGCATCTCGTCCTCCGATTATTTGATTTTGTCCGCCGCGTATCGGACCGCTTTGACGATGTTCTGGTATCCTGTACAGCGACAAAGGTTACCGGAGATACCCCTGCGGATTTCTTGCTCGCTCGGATGAGGATTCTTTTTTAGAAGGGCGTGCGCCGCCATGATCATCCCGGGCGTACAAAATCCGCACTGAAGACCGTGTTCCTCCCTGAACCCTTCTTGCAGTGGATGCAGCTGTCCGTTCTCGGTCAAACCTTCGATAGTTTGAAGCTCTTGCTCGTCTACTTGGACTGCGAACAGGGTGCACGATTTGACCGGTTTTCCGCCAAGAAGAACCGTGCACGCGCCGCAGCTAGTGGTGTCGCAACCGATGTGCGTTCCGGTTAATCCCAAAACGTCTCTTATGAAGTGGACCAGCAACAACCGGGGCTCCACCTCCGCCTCGTGGTCCGCTCCGTTTATCTTAAAGCGAATCCGTACGCTCGTGCTCATAGCTAAATTTCAATCGACGTCATTGAGACGCCCTTTCGCGGGCGCGAACCAATGCGCGAACGGTGAGCTCGCGTACCATCGAAGTTTTATAGGAAGCGGGGCCCCGTAAATCGGAGCTTGGTTGTGCATCCTCCGCCGCAATTCGACCGGCTTGCTCGACGTTCACCGTATCGAGAGCTTTTCCTCGGAGAAACTCGCTCGCTCTCTGCGTGAGAAGAGGAGTCGGCCCAACGTTGGTCAATCCGATCCCCGCACGCTCGCAAACCCCCGACGCTCCGAGCGTAATTTGCGCGGCCACGCCGACCGTAGCAAAATCGCCGACTTTTCGTTCCAGTTTGAAATAAGCACCGCCGCTATGCTCGGGCGGAGTTGGGATTCGGATCTCGGTGAGGATCTCGTCTTGCTCCAGTGCGGTGGTGAAAAGAGAAATGAAGAACTCTTTGATTGGTATCACTCTTTCGCCGCGAGGACTCGAAGCGACGATTTCGGCGTTTAATGCCAGCATCGTAGCCGGGTGATCGTTGGCCGGGTCGCCGTGCGCAAGATTCCCTCCGACAGTGGCCATATTTCGGACCTGTGGATCGGCGATCATACTGGCAGTATCCAATATGATCGGATATCTGGTTCTGATAAGATCTGAATCCTCGAGATCTGACTCGCGCGTCAGGCCGCCTATTTTCAGATAACCGTCTGCTTCCCCGATGTAGTGTAGATCGGGGATACGATTGATATCGATGAGGTACTCAGGCCGTGCCAGACGCATCTTCATCATCGGAATAAGGCTTTGCCCGCCACTCAGAATCTTGGCGTTGGTTCCGTGCTGCTGCAGGAGCGAAAAGGCTTCCGCAATGTTTTTGGGCCGGAGATATTCGAAGGATTGGGGGATCATGAAGGGGCCGGGCAAAAAAGGTCTATCTGTTTTGACAACAATTCACTCATAAGGAATCCACGCGGTCCTTTTGCGGAGCTCTGCCTCGACGTTGGGGGGAGTGGGCGGCTATTTCTGGAGCCACTAAGATATAGTTTGGAATAGATGCAGCCACAAGAAATTTGTGCCGCAGTGATTGGGAATGTCTGGCCACTCCGTTCGCTCACTTAGCTTGATGCGGTGATGCGAGCGGGCGCTGGCGGCAATCCGATTTCTGGTTTAATTGAGCAGCTTCGCGTGAGGCTGATGCAAAAAATATTCTGTGTCGTTGTCCTGTTCGCAGTCTTGGCCTTCAGCGTCCGGGGCCAATCGATTCAGGGTCTTCCCAAGCTCACCGATGCGGCTCAAATCTCTCTCATCACCTACTCTCCAGGCCCTGAGCTTTACCAGGCCTTCGGGCATAGCTGCATCCGAATCAGAGATGACAGCTATGGGATGGACAGGATGTACAACTTCGGTGTCTTCGATTTTGAGACGCCCAATTTCTACCTGAAGTTCGCGCGAGGCGATTTGCTCTATCAACTAACGGTAACGGCGGGCGAAGAAGAGATTCAGTCTGTTGTTGCCTCTTACGGACAAGGGGTGAGAGAGGTGGTGCTGAATCTGAACCTCCCACAGAAACAGCAGCTATTCGAGGCGCTCGAAGTAAATCTGTTACCGGAGAACCGTTATTATCGGTATGATTTCGTACTGGATAATTGCTCGACAAGAGTTCGAGATGCTTTCGAGCGGACAATCGGTGGCCCGGTCTCAGAACCTGACATCGGCAAACGAACCTTTCGCCAAATGCTGGATCCTTATTTTGAACGGACGCCATGGATCCAGTTCGGCGTCTATCTTTTGCTCGGGTCGAAAGTGGATCGCGCAGTGACGCCTCGCGAAGCGTGCTTTTTACCGGCGGACCTGGAGCGTGCCGTGCAGATGAGCAAAAACGGTGGGCAGAATCTCGGTCCGGAAAGGAAAGAATTGTATCCGGCCGATCCGCTGCCTCAGCCGTGGTTGTTTCCTGTTCCAATAATCGTGACGGGCTGTGTCCTTTGGCTTTGTCTCTGGCTCGTCCGTGGGCTCAAGCACGCACGATGGGTGACTGCTCTGTTTCTCTTGTTGGTTGGCGGGACAGGACTGTTGCTTGCCGGGATGGCAGTCTGGAGCCTGCATTGGGAGACGTGGGCGAACTATAATCTGCTCTGGCTTTTACCGACTCACTTTGTGGCCGGGATTTGGCTTTTGCTCGAACGAAAGCAGCCACTTTTTTTGAGATGGTATTTGTGGCTGGGCGCGCTGGCCGCCTGCGCTTTTTTGTGCTTCTCTTTCCTGCTTCCTCAGAAGTTTCATCCTGCTATCTACCCGTTAATAGCAATTTTAGCGTGGCGTTGCGCGCTTGAAGCTAAAGCGGTGCGCCGACTGGCGAGCGATCAATTACAGACACATTCTTGAAACCGATCTTCAAAGAGTTACTCGCGCTGATGCTTGCCCTGTCAAGCGGCGTACTTGTTGCTGCTGCCTTTCCGCCTTGGAATCTAGAGTGGATAATTTGGGTAGCTTTTATTCCGGTTTTGTTCGCTTTGTTATTTCTCCGAAGCACCTGGCTGACAGCGCTTGCGCAAGGAGCGGTATTCGGCGCCGTGCTTGGCGGACTAACATTTTCTTGGCGACTGATGGCAAATGCTCAAAGCGATTGGGCTTGGAACGTCGTTGGGCTGGCGGTGGTAGGGGGCGGCTGGAGCATATTCATCAACCGATTCGTTCATTTGCCGAAAAAGCCTGCAAACAAGAACGGCAAACTCTCCCCGATACTACCTGGCTACGGATTTCGACCGGAGGCATGGAAGGCATCAATTGCGCATCTGCGGACGGCACTACTGGTTGCAGCGGCCTGGACGTTCCTGGAATGGGCACGCGGTGTGTTGTTTCCTGCATGGAACCTGATCGGAACGGTCCTGCAGAATAATCTGCCGTTGCTACAACTCGTCTCATTGACCGGCGGATCCGGTTTATCATTTGTTCCGGTCTTCGCCAATCTGATCGTGTTGACTACGGTTCGCCGTATTTTCGCTGAGCTCGGCCGGATGAACTGGGCGTCTCGATTTGACGCTCTTGCGACCTTAGGCGGAATCTTCGCCATCGCGCTGTTTGGTTTCGTTACCTTACAAAAACAGCCGGAGAGCGGCCTGAAGCGGATCGTACTTGTTTCAAGCGGGGAGTTCGATCCGGATCGGCTTATACAAATCAGCAAAGCTGCGACCATCGATCCGGTTGATCTGTTCGTTTGGCGCGCCGCCAAGATTTCCGGCGGTGATTATGGCAAGGTTACAGCGCTTGGCGGTGTCGTTGCAGGTGTTCCTGGTGCTAAAGAGGGTCGCCTTGGCGGCGCCATTGTCATCATTCCGGGCTCGGTAAAAAATGTGCTGGTGATGCCGGTCAACGAGAACATTTTCCAACCGCGATTTCGTTTATCGGGCCGGAGCTTAAATCCGTTTTTGTACAAGGACACAAATTGGATGCCGCTATTGAACTGGGAAGGGAGCGATCCTTTGTTGATTCGCGCCGCGCTGACCAAAGGTGTCCAGGTGCCCATGGTTTTAGCGAATCCGGCAAACAGCGTCGGATTTCAACAGATGCTGCCAAATTTTCGCCTCTGGTCTGTAGCGTTTGGCCGGCCGCTGATTTTTTCCGCAGGAAAAGATGCCTCAGCAATCGTTAGTCGCTTCGGAGCATTGGCTGGGCATGATTCCGCGGCACCGGACGTTTTAGTTGGTCAAATCGATCCACCAAGTCCGTTCGATACCACGGTCTACGGTCAATATGGTGATTGGTTTGCAATTGCCTGCGGAACAATCGCGATGGTTCTCGCGATCTCTGGCCGGCTGCAGCGGGCGTCATGAGAAGCTTGGTCGTTTCCATTCACGACGTCTCGCCGGTCACCCGGCTGATCTGCGATCGAATTCTTGAACAGCTCGCAGATTTGGGCATCAAACGGACTTCACTCCTGGTGATTCCTAACTATCACCATAGTGCGCCGGTGGCAGAGGATCAGGTATTCCAGCGGTGGCTAATTGGCAGGGTCCAGTCCGGACACGAGCCAGTTTTGCATGGGTACTATCATCAACGAATGAGATCCGAAAATGACTCGCTGTTATCCAGATTGACAACAGAAGCGTACACGGCTGGCGAAGGTGAATTCTTTGATCTTTCGTTCGAGGAGGCAAGCGATCGGCTGAAGAGCGGTTTAGCCGATCTCTCGTTTCTGTCCGGGAAGATCTCCGGGTTCATCGCGCCTGCTTGGTTGCTCGGGAAAGAGGCAGAACGCGCGGTGCGACAATGTGGCTTTCTCTATACGACGCGCATCGGATCGCTAATTCGATTCAAGAATAATGATGAGATCGTTTCGCGATCGTTGGTATGGAGTACGCGCGCCCGATGGCGCGCGGCTGCGAGCCTGGCTTGGAATCGCACGCTAGGCCGCATGGTAAGGGATTGCTCCTTGGTCCGAATAGGAATCCACCCGCCCGACTACGAAAATGCGGCGGTTTGGAAGCAGATTGTTAAGTTGCTGCGCGAGCTTTCTCTTGAGCGGCATGCAGCGTCTTATGGCGATCTTGTGGACCGCAGGTACTCGTAAGCCCCATAACCGCTAGTTTAAACGTGCGGATACTGATTCTTCTTGGCGACGCGCCGGTACGTCGAGCTAGGAAGCTCGACCCACGGTCAAGCTGGAAGACGAGGACGATTTTGTTAGTGACCTATGATATGATCTGGGGAATCCATGGCCGAGAAAGTTGATCTGCATATTCATTCCAAATTCAGCGATCATTCTGCTGAATGGGTGTTTCGGCGATTCGAATTTCCAGACAGTTACTCAAGTCCGAAGAAGCTCTATCGCCGGCTCAAAGAGAAAGGGATGACCTACGTCACTTTGACCGACCACAACCGGATCGAAGGTTGTCTCGAGATCGGAGAGTTTAAAGACGTGTTTGTCAGTGAAGAGGTCACCACACACTTTCCCGATGACCAGGTATTGGTGCATCTGCTGGTTTGGAATATCAACGAAACACAGCATCGCGAGATCCAGGCGCTCCGGCCAAACATTCTGGAGCTACAGAAATATTTAGCTAATAGCGCAATCAGTCACGCCGTGGCGCATCCGCTCTACGACATGAATCGTCAGCTGACGGCCGATCATGTCCAGAAGCTGATCCTGTTGTTCAAACATTTCGAAGGGATCAATGGACTTCGCGATGGTTTGCTGAGTGACACCGCAAGATTCATTTTTCGGTCTCTGACTCCGGAAGCAATTCATCGCTTTGCTGAACATCAGCGGCTCGAGCCAACGCATCCGGAGCCGTGGCGCAAGGTCCTGATAGCAGGTTCGGACGATCACGGCGGAATTTTTCCCGGCTCGGCCTACACGGAAACGCCGGACTGCCGATCGCCGCAAGAATTCTTTGAGCACGTTAACAGAGGCGACTGCGTCGCGCGCGGGCAAGGCGGTACTCCGCTGGCGATTTCGCATGGGTTGTACAACACCGCTTATCAGTTTGCCAAGGACAAGTTTTCATCGGCGGTGGGTCCTAATGTTGGGTTTCTGGAGATCGTCTTCTCTCGGTTTCTGGAAGGCAAGAACCCAACGCAGTTCACGATTGGCGAAAAAGTCGCGCTGCTAACAAACGGGATCCTTTCCGGTAAGATCTTTGAACTGGCTAAGCCGGCAAACTTATCGATCTGGCCGGAACTGGCGGATTATTTTGGCCGGGCAGACGTCCAGGCTCAGATCGCCAAGGAAACTGAGGGGGTCAAAGAGCCGGAACGGCGCGCGTTTCTGATTGTTGCGCTGATCGTCAACCAGCTCGCCTTTCGGTTCTTTGACAAGTTCGTCAAGCAGATCAGCGTTGGAGGAATATTCGAAGCGGTGCAAGCGCTGAGCTCGCTTCTTCCAATGGGCCTGTTGCTGGGTCCTTATTTTTATGGATTCCACAGCCAGGCGCCTTCTCGAAAGCGTCTCGCCGATATATGCCGGTCGACTGTCAGCTTCCTGCCGGACGTCCTGCAAAATACCAAGCGCGCGTGGTTCACTGATACGCTCGAGGATGTTAACGGTGTTGCTACCACCATCCGCAAAATGGTCTCAGCCGGACTCCACACTGGCGCGGATTTGATCGTCGTGACTTCACGCCAGCAGATCAATATTTCTGATATCCCGATTAAAAATTTTCCTCCGATTGGAGAGTTTGAATTGCCGGAGTACGAGCTCCAGAAGCTTAGCTTTCCGCCGGTGCTACAAATGCTGGAGTACATCCAACGGGAGCGCTTCACCGAGTTAATCATCAGTACCCCTGGGCCGGTT
>JBKPBY010000133.1:0-11601 GCA_046727075.1 bacterium
CCCTCCCATTTTCTCCCAGTTGCCCCACCGGCATGAGTCCCGTATAGTGGACGACTCTGTCTATGAAAACCTCCACTACTCGCGAATCGGCTAATGTCCCGCATCCGAGCCCTGAAAGGGGCGAAACGATGAATGGCGCCGAGATCCTCGTCGCCGCGCTGGAACGTGAGGGTGTAGAGGTAATTTTCGCGTATCCTGGCGGTGCGAGCATGCCGATTCACCAGGCTCTTACCCGTTCGCGAAAGATTCGAACCATCCTTCCGAGACACGAACAGGGTGGCGCTTTTGCGGCGGAAGGATACGCGCGGGCGACCGGCCGAGCCGGAGTCTGTATGGCTACTTCGGGCCCTGGTGCGACAAACCTGGTGACCGGGATTGCCGATGCGTTCATGGATTCTGTTCCGCTGATCGCTATCACCGGACAGGTTCCCCAAGAGATGATCGGTCGCGGAGCGTTTCAGGAAACCGACATCTTCGGAATGACGTTATCGGTCGTGAAACACAGTTATCTGGTTGTCGATGTTCACGCTATCCCACGGATCGTTAAGGAGGCGTTTCATATCGCTACAACGGGGCGCCCTGGTCCGGTGGTGATCGACATTCCAAAGAACATCCAGAACTCGATCACTCATCCAGTGTTCCCGACCGAACTGAACCTGCGCGGATATCAAACGCCTCCAAAGGCCGACCCGGTGGCACTTAATGAAGTTGTCGGGCTGATCAAATCCGCCAAACGCCCAATGATTTACGCCGGCGGCGGTATCATTTCAGGAAATGCTGCGAACGAACTGCGCGAGTTCGCGGAACGCACACAGATTCCTGTTGCTACAACGCTGATGGGTATCGGCGGATTTCCGGAGTCGCATCCACTTTCTCTGAAATGGCTCGGCATGCACGGCACTGTTTACGCCAATTGCGCGGTGAATGAGTCAGATATGCTCTTGGCCTTCGGGGTCCGTTTTGATGATCGCGTGACCGGTAAGGTGGAGAAATTTGCCGAGCACGGCACCATCATTCACATCGATGTCGACTTCTCGGAGATCAACAAAAACAAGGTGGTCAAACTTCCGATTCATAGTGACATCAAGTTCGCGCTAGGCGAGTTGAATCGGTTATTGGCCGAGGGAGGATTTGATCGTTCGGAAAACTTCTCGAGTTTGTATCCCGAATGGATGAAACAGATCCAACGCTGGAAAGAGCGCTACCCGCTTGATTTTCAGGATATGGAAGACGCGATCCTACCACAGTACGTGATTCGGGTACTTCACGAGTTGACCGGCGGCAATGCGATCATCACGACTGGAGTCGGCCAGCATCAAATGTGGGCCGGCCAATATTATGATTTCAGCCAGCCGCGGCAGTTCTTGACATCTGCTGGGCTTGGAGCCATGGGTTTCGGTTTCCCGGCAGCGCTTGGCGCTAAAGTCGGAAGACCGGATCTGCCGGTAATCGACGTCGACGGGGATGGATCATTCCTCATGAACATTCAAGAGCTGGCATGCGCGCATGTTGAAGGGATTGCGGCCAAGGCAATCATTTTGAACAACCAACATCTCGGAATGGTGGTGCAATGGGAGGATCGGTTCTACAACAGCAATCGGGGACACACATTTCTCGGAGATCCGCGAGATAGGGAGAGGATTTATCCAGATTACGTGGAGCTTTGTAACGGGTTTGGCGTCAAATGCGAACGTGTGACGCACAAGAAAGATCTTCGGGCAGCTCTGCAGCGTATGCTGGAAGCCGACGAATGTTACATCCTGGATGTGATGGTTCCTTACACGGAGCATGTCATGCCAATGATTCCGGCCGGCAAGACTTATCGCGATGTGATCATCGACGAACGTCACGGAACGTTCGAAGGTTGATGTCTAATGGAAGAGCACGATCTTCTAGCGATTCGTCGTCAGAAACTTCAGCAACTGGTTGAGCGCAAAGTAGATCCCTTCGGTAGTCGGTTCGATGTGTCTGGCTCTATCGGTCAGATTCGGAACGATTTTGCCGAAGGGAAGAATGTTAGAATCGCCGGGCGAATTACTGCTCATCGGAACATGGGCAAGAGCCAGTTCCTCGACCTTAGCGATATTTCTGGCCGGCTGCAGGTTTACATAAATTTGAAAGCATTGCCGGCTGACCAGGCAGAGGTTTTCCAACTGCTTGATCTCGGCGATTTCCTTGGAGTCGAAGGCGAATGCTTTGTCACAAAAACAGGAGAACCCACGGTGCGGGCCAAAAGTTTTCGGCTGCTATCGAAAACTTTGCGGCCGTTACCTGATAAGTGGCATGGAGTTGCCGATGTCGAAATGCGATACCGGCAGCGTCACCTTGATCTGGTTGCCAACCCTGAGTCGCGTGAAGTTTTCCTGAAGCGAATCCAGATCGTGCGTCAGATTCGCCGGTTTCTTGAAGATAGAGGCTTTCTCGAGGTCGAGACGCCGATTATGCAACCAATCGCGGGAGGCGCCGCTGCACAGCCGTTTAAGACCCACCATAACTCACTGGGAATGGATCTTTTCTTGCGAATTGCGCCTGAACTTTATTTGAAGCGTCTGTTGGTCGCAGGTTTCCCCAGAGTATTTGAGCTGAACCGCAACTTCCGAAACGAAGGAATCTCTCGTCGACACAATCCAGAGTTCACAATGCTCGAAGTCTACTGGGCGTACGCTGATTTCGAGCTGATGGCTGATCTGGTAGAAGAGCTCATCTGCTCTTTGGCCGAGAGTCTCACTGGGTCGTTGAAGGTGGAACACAAGAATCCGGACGGAAGCATCCGGCGAACGATCAACTTTTCGCGCCCGTGGAAACGAGCCAGGTACGAAGAATTGATCCGAAACATCGATAAGGATTGGTACACGCTCAATCGGGATCAAAAAATTGCGCGTTGCCGGCAGCTTGGTGTGGAACTGCACGAACACATGCAGGAGTACGAGATCACCCAACAGCTTTTCGAAAAGCTGATCGAAGAGAAGACGGTCGATCCTTTGTTTGTTACGCACTTGCCAAAGGAATTGGTGCCGCTAGCAAAACAAAGCGGAGAAACGCCGGCCCTGGTTGATGTTTACGAGCTTGTGGTCAACGGATTCGAAATTTCCCCGGGCTATTCCGAATTAAACGACCCCTCGATTCAGCGGCAGAGGTTACTGGAGCAGGCGGGAGAGGAAATTCAGAACCTGGACGAAGATTTCCTCCTGACGCTTGAGCATGGGATGCCTCCGGCTGGCGGATTCGGGCTTGGGATTGATCGCCTGGTGATGACATTAACCGGCGCAGAATCGATCCGTGACGTGATTTTGTTTCCGCAATTGAAACCGAGGTTGTAGGGACGTTGGTTTGCACTGGGTCACGGGTTGTTTGGACGGGCGTTGCTTGCAACGCCCAAGCCTGGACTGGCCAATTAACGCGATGATAGAATGATTCGCCCAACGGGCGTTGCGAGCAACGCCCCTCCAATCACGTGCCATCGGTCGCCATAACCTCCTCGGAAGCAGGCGTTCCACCGAAAGCGGTGAACTCCTATCGGTTCAGCTTTTTCAATGCGGTGAACTTCCAGATCACTTGTGGAGCGCCAATGGTCTTGTACGCGAAAGCGCTCGGAGGAAGTGCGACAATTATCGGATTAGTGGCTGCCTTGGCGCCGCTGATGACGATCCTTCAACTTCCGACGACGTATTTCATTCCGAAGATCGGATACAAGGGGTTCGTGCTGCTCGGCTGGACATCGCGGGCAGTCATGCTTTTTCTTCTGGCGCTTCTGCCGATGGCTTCTTTTCTGGATAATACAACCGAGGTTGCGTTGATGCTCGGATGCCTTAGCGCGTTCACTATTCTTCGCGGAGTTTCCACGGGGGCGTGGCTGCCCTGGTTAACGGCGCTGGTACCTGAGGCCGGTCGGAGTACGTTTCTCCGGTTCGATCAGCTTTGCATGCAATGTGGTGGCGTTTTCGCGATCGCGATTTCCACTGTGGTCCTTTGGTCGGGGGCGGAGCCTTGGCAGTTCGCTCTCTTATTCTTTATCAGTGCCTGCGCAGGAACCTTGAGCCTTTATTTCATCCAAAAACTCCCGGATATCGAGATCGGGGAGCAGACCAAAACTTCGTCGCAGCCTGTACCCTGGGTTGCGATGATGAAGCATCCACCATTTGCCAAGCTGGTGATTTTCAACGTCGTCTACAACGCGATCGTTGGTGGCCTAATGGCATTTGTTATCGGCTATCTTCAAGGAAAGGCTGGATACACGGCCGGCCAGATTCTGGCGATGACGCTTTGGGCTGCGATTGGAGCGTTTGCCAGTGTGCCTTTCTTTGGCCGTATCCTCGAGCAGACAGGAAGTAAACCGTTGTTGCGCTTGTCGCTGACCCTTTATACCTGGGGTATCCTATTTTGGATATTGGTCTCAAGCGGAACAGTCCCTGCGCTCTACCAATTAGTTGCTTTCAACTATCTGGTACTCGGCGCTGCTGGCGGACTCTTCTCAATTGCGAATACCCGGATCGCTATGGACACCATGCCGGTGATGGGTCGCAACCATTTCTTCTCGCTGTTTACGGTGTTCACTTCTCTCAGCCTCGGGCTCTCGCCGATTTTCTGGGGCATTTTTTTGGATGCAATCGGCGACCACCAGTTTTCAATCGGATTCTTCCAGGTAACGCGATATAGCAGCTATTTCATTCTGCTCGCAGTCCTTGCTTTCCTGACGTTCTTCCTGGCAAATCCGCTGGTCGAGAAAAAGGGTGCTCCGTTCGAGTCGGCGGTTCGGGATGTGGTTATCCAAGCCAGGTTGCAATTGTATGGGCGGTTTTTCAGGCGGTAGAATCGCGTATTGGCGTGACCCTTAGCCCTACCATTTTTCCGATGCTAGGCTAGTTTTGCGACCCGTGACAAAAAAGATTCGACTTCCTTTTGCTCAGTTCCTTGCGCTTCGTTACCTGCGGCCGAAACGCACCTTTCTTTCGATCATCACCTTGATATCGATCGTGGGCGTTACGCTCGGAATTGCCGTGCTGATCATCGTTATCTCGGTGATGACAGGGTTCGAACGCGAGTTGCAAAGGAAGATTATTGGATTCGATGCCCACGTTTTCATCCGGAGCAATCAGGTATTGGATCATTGGAAGCCGATCATGGAACAGGCGCTCAAGACCGAGGGCGTTGTCGCAGCTGCGCCATCGGCCCAGGGCCGGGTTGTCGTCCAATCGTCCCATAACGTTAGAGAAACTCCGTGGATGCGTGGGGTAGATCCCGCGCTCGAGGACAAAGTTGACGATCTCAAAAAATATCTGATTGCGGGTGAATACGATCTCAATGGAGACAACTGCATCATGGGCGCTGAGCTTGCGAACAAACTCGGGGTAGGCGTTGGGGACGTGGTCGAAGTTTATTCGCCGCACAACCTGAACGACGTTCAAAAAGCCCTCGGTAACGCGGAAGGTAAGGCTGACAATCACGACGAGATTAAAAGAGCGCGGGAACTCATATTGCCCCAAGATGTTACTGTAACCGGCATCTTCAGTTCTGGGCACTATTCCTACGACTCAGACTTCATGATCGTGCCGATGCATCTGATTCAGGAAGCGTACGACTTGGGCAGTGGCATCCACACCATCGCAATTCGAACGAACAACCCCTACACTGCGGCAGTTGTCAAAGACCGTCTGAACAAGTTCCTGAAACCGCCGGTTGAAGCAATCACCTGGATGGATTTGAACAAGGATTTTTTCGACGCGATCCGTGTCGAACGGACTACGATGTTCTTTGTGCTCATCTTCGTCGTGATCGTCGCTGCCTTCGGCATCATGAGCACGTTGATTACAACCACCGTCCAAAAGACGCGCGAGATCGGCGTCATGAAAGCTCTTGGGGCCCGGGTGAATCAGATCATGTGGATCTTTCTGGCTCAAGGCATGATCGTCGGTTTCTTTGGCACCATCATTGGTCTGGCCTCGGGAATGATTCTTGTACAATACCGGAACGAGGTGCGTGATCTGCTGTCCAGCGCGTTTCACATTCAGTTGTTCCCTGCGGCAATCTATCAATTCCCAGAAATACCTGCCGAAGTTGTTCCCCATGATGTTGCCATTATATGCTTGAGCGGATTTCTGATCTGTTCGGTTGCCGCGATTATTCCAGCTTATTTTGCCGCTCGCCTCGATCCGGTTAAGGCGCTCCGATATGAGTGATTCAGCAGGAACTAGGAACTAGACGCCCTTTACCTATCTATCCGTGGGTGATATAGATTTTGTTTAGGTTGGAACTGCCGATGAGAGCGGCCATTGCAGATTGGGAACAATTCGTTTCGAGGTACGCGGAATCGAGCGTCGATGAATTCGCGCTCGAGCAATTGCGTCCGGGGGACACACTGCGGGTTATTACCGAGCACACGGATTACGTATTTACCATGGATGAGGACGCGCAGACCCGGCTGAGCTGTTCTCGAGCAGATCGACCCTCCGGAACGGTTCACATCTCAGGCTGTGGATTTGCCTTTTGCCATGCGTTTAAGCCGGGGCATCTCTTTTGCGGGGGCCGGATGGAATTCACATTTCTCCGCGGCGAAAGACCGACTCGCTATCGAACGACCTCGATACAAACAATTATTCACGAACAGCGGGGTTTTGAAGAATTGTCATTCGATTGATTGCTAGCCGGCGCGCCGCTTCCCAGCTCCCGATCGCCGCTACGGTGCGGTTCACATCTTATCCTCGGCAAAACTGGTTTCTGAGGGTATCACGGTACGGGCGCCCAACGAGATGGGAACGCATTTCAGCTTTAGGAGGGTCCTTACGATGCGTAGCGCTTTCAGCCGTTCGCTGGTAAAAAACGTGGCGGGCCCTTTCCTTTACTCACTATAAATGCTAGGCCTCACCCTAATTTGTTCGTAGACCTGTGAATTTGCCAGGATGTGTATAACGTCTACAGTCTGACACGGTGAATTTAACCAAGCGTCAGTTCCTAAAGATGACCGCTGGGCTTGGACTCGGGGTTGGAATTCCTGGTTCAGGAGCTTTAGCTTACGCGGCGGGCCTCGAGCCGCATCGCGTTGTGGCAGAGCATGTTCCGGTGCGTCTGTCCTCTCTGCCGAATGGATTTGACGGGTTCCGGATCGCCCTGCTAAGCGACTTTCATCTCTATCCATTCACTACGATCGATATCGTGCAGGAGTCCATCCAGATCGCTAACCGGTTCAAACCGGATTTGGTGCTGCTCGCAGGCGATTTTATCTACGGAGCCGTCGACGCGGCTTTTGATCTCGTGCCGCTGTTTCATCAGTTCGAAGCTGGCAAAGGCGTCTTTGCGGTGCTGGGAAACCACGACGTGAGAAAAGGTCCAAACATCGTGTCTCAGGCGCTGGCAAAAGGTGGGGTCGAACTCCTGCGAAATCGCGGAGTGACCCTCCAACTCGGGTCTGACTCTATCTATTTAGCTGGGATCGATTCGGTTTTCGCAGGGTGGCCGCGGCCTAAAGCTGCGTTTGACAATCGGAAGAGCGACCTGACGAGCATTGTTCTTCTCCACGAGCCGGACTACATCGAGGACTTGGTCGAAAGCAAAATCCCTGTTGACCTGCAACTGTCGGGCCACAGCCACGGAGGACAAGTCCGGTTACCGGTGAGTGGTCCGTTGCTCCTGCCTCCGTGGGGCCAACTCTATGATCGGGGCCTTTACCGCATCGAGAACGCCCAGATTTACACCACCCGGGGAATTGGAATGGTCGGCGTTCCCATTCGGTTTAACTGCCCTCCCGAAGTTACCTGCATCACCCTGACGGCGTAGGCCTGGGACATTCTGCGCGTCCGTCTCATTTGCACGCCTCGCGTCACCATTCGCGGGTTTCTTCCAATGATTCGCCGGTTTCCAAAAGGCTTTTAAGACTTGATAGAATATGCGGCCATCCTTGTGACACGGCATCGATGAGCTTCGAACCCTCCTTTGCCATCTGATGAATCACGGTCAACTTGACTGATTTTCCTTCCTCCTCCAGTTGGTAAGTCAGCTGCGAATAGCCTTCTGCCTTTAGTTCAGGTTTGAATTCGTTGCGCCACTTCAGTACCAACCGGCGATATGGCTCGATCTCGAGAACTTCGCCACTATCCGTGACTCCTCCGTCTGGCATTAGAATCTTCCACGACGCGCCCTGCTTCCATTCGGATTCCTGAGTTGTGTTAAACCAGCATTGGCGTGTGAATTCCGGTTCGATCAACGCCTTCCAAAGTTTTTCTGGCGTGGTGCGAATATAAGTCACATAAACGAACTGCTCTGTTTTCATTGGCTATTTTGTCTTGTGGTTTTCGAGACCTTTTTTCAGATCGCTCAACGCCTGAAGGCGATGGCGTTCGTATTTGCCAATCCAACGCTCGTAGATCTCATGCAACGGCATCGGATTGAGAAAATGCATTTTCTCGCGTCCCCGCCACACGACGGCTACGAGGTTTGCCTTTTCCAGGATGACAAGGTGTTTAGTAACAGCCTGCCGTGTCATATCGAGGTGCTGGCAAAGCTCGCCCAGGGTCTGCCCGCTCCGCTTGAACAGTTCGTCGAGCAGTTTGCGTCGGCTAGAGTCGGCTAAAGCTTTGAACACTTCATCCATGATCGGCGCGCAAATATGCAACCATATGGTTGCATGTCAAGCCGCTTCTTATCGCGCTGGCGTTGTCCCGTAAAAGTAGTTCCAACCAGAAATTTGCCGTCTGTAGTAACATTGAAGCTGTCTACATCAGTTGGTCGCACCCTGAGCGAGCCCTGACACGCGCGGTCGAAAAGCTATGGCGGTTCCTAGGGGTGCAAGCAGAGGTACCAGGGGCTCGAGCCTCCCATTAACCAGGGTATAACCGGAGTCAATTGTCGGGGACTGCACCGATTTTCAGAATCCGCGGGGCAATTAGGGTATTGCATGAAAGCGCGGAAACTGGACCAGTGGAAATCGGACGATGAACTGATGGAAGCGGTGGTACGCCGCGACGCGGAAGCGCTTGAGATCATCTATTCTCGATATGAGTCGCTTTTGCGAACAGTGATTTTAGCAGTGATTCATGACCAATCGGATGTCGATGACGTTCTTCACGACGTCATGCTGCAGGTCTGGGATCAGGGGCATCGTTATGCACCAGGCGAACGAGGCCTTCGTGGTTTTCTGGTTACTCTGGCCCGACGCCGAGCGCTAGACCGGGTCCGGCGAAAGACGGCGTACAGGCGCGCGACGGAGCATCTGAAGAAAGAAACCGGCAACCCACTTATCAGGGAACGAACCTCGGCCGCGGAGCAAATTCACACCAGCGATCTGGCGGAACTCTTGAATCGGGCAATCCAGATCCTGCCGGTGTTCCAGAAGGAAGTTATCCAATTGACCTTTTTCCAAGGGATGAGCCAACGGGAAATCGCAGCTTCCCGATCCATCTCGTTAGGAACGGTAAAAACCCGTCTGCATCTTGCTCAGCGAAAGCTTTACAATTTCCTGCTTCCGATTCAGAACAAGATCTAAGGAATCCGGATTCCTGATCAGTCCTGTTGTGCCACCCAGTCGATGGCGAATCGAACCATCTCTTCTGAATCGCGGCAACCCAACTTCTCTTTGATGTGAGCGCGGTGCGTTTCGATAGTTTTCACGCTCCGGTGGAGCTGCTTAGCGATCGAAATAGAGGAATGCCCCTTCCCGATAAGGTGCAGCACTTCGATCTCCCGATCAGACAACAAATCGACAGGCGAAGTTGTGGCCGAATCGCCTGATTGAATAGCCCGAAAGATCAGTTTCTCGGAGAATTTCGGACTCACGTAGATCTTACCTGCCATCACGGCGGCAATAGCTTCGACGATGTGATCCATCGCCTCCGACTTCATGACGTAACCCAGTGCTCCAGCTTTAAGCCCGCGCAGTCCGTAAAGAGTTTCGTCATGCATCGACACCACAAGGATGGCGAGATGCGGTTTCTCTGCCTTGATCAACTTGATTAATTCGATGCCATTCGTTCCGGGCAGTGAGACATCCAACACAACAAGATCGGGATCGAGTTTCCGCACGGCGTCCAGTGCCTGGGGAGCAGCGCCTGCCTGACCGCAGACAGTTAGATTCGGCTGCGCATCAATAAGGTTAGATAAACCAAACCGAAAGACCGGATGGTCGTCTACGACGAGAATCCTTGTTTTGCTCAATGTTCGACCTGTTTGTAGATTCTTGCCAGGACTAGCCATAACGTGTCCAGACCACAATGTTTTCGACTAACGGATTCTTATGAATCCGATGGGGGTGGCGATCTACTCCTTCGTCGACGCAACTTCAGTCAGACTGGGCAATCGCTCTGCCATCCGATTCAGAAGGGTCGTCAGAGCGGAAGCGGATTGCGCGAGTTCGCCTTGATGACCTTGCTCCAATTTATCTGCTAACAGCTTTGCACCAAACGCCGCCCCAAGAAGTTCCTGGGCGAAATTGGCGTGCAGTTCTTCCTTTAGGCGTCGTCTCTCGAGCTCGCGCCCTTTCGCTATCAACTCCGGACCTTCAACCGAGACACAGTTAGTAAGGACAATGCAGAGAACGGATTGTTCAATCTGACCGGGGATCGGCGCGGACCAGATTGCCGCTAGGTGTCCAGGTAACTCGTCGCTCGAAAAGTAAAGCAGAATCGCCTTCCCTGAAGAAACGGATTCATTCCAGCGATCTTGGTCCCGGCTCGTTAGGCGTGTCCAAATCGATTCAACAAAAGAGGTGCGCAAGTCATCAGTAGAGCTTAAGCCGATAAACTCGGAAAACAGCGAATTACTTGCTGTAATGGCGCGAGTGATTGGCTCGACGACCAAAGCCGGAAGACCCAAGCTCTGCAGCAGGTCACATACCGCGCCGATATCGGTCGCTACAGTCATTTTTTAGCTTTCTCGCGGGGTCACCAAATTATCAGGTCTGTGACCGGTCAGCAAGATTAGGCCGAGGTTGTGCGTGGATGGCGAATTGGAGACGGTCCGGCCAAGGCCGGATCACCGCTGGGGGTTATCCAGCGCTGGGTTCTGCCACGACGGCGGCGATCCGGCCTTGGCCGGACCCGGCCTTCAGCATCAGCAGAGAACATTCGCCAGATCAGCAACGAATTGCTCCATCGCCTGTGCACGCTGATCTGGTTCTTGAATACGCAACAGAGCCGACGGAAGGAAGGCGGCGGCGCTCAGTCTGTTCGCATCTTATGAATTGTCGCTTTCGGGCGAGGGCAGTTATTTTTGCGAGGCAGATCGGGCGAGGCACTCGATTGCTGCTGCCAGTTCGGCGGGATTGACCGGCTTCGGCACATGCAACTGAAACCCGGTTTCCAACACGCGTGTCCGATCTTCTGGCCCGGCATGGGCTGTCAATGCAGCTGCCGGTGTATCCCCACCCCGTTCCGGTCCGAGCGATCGGAGGCGGCGGAGCAGGTCGTATCCGTCTGTTCCCGGCATTTCGAGATCGCAAAGAAGAACATCCGGATGAAGCCGTTCAACAGCGAGCAAAGCCTCACCAGCATTCGCAACGACAGTCGCGATCGCCCTACAATGGGTCAGTAATTCCTTCAGAATCTTTCGCGCTTCGGGATCGTCGTCGACCGCGACGACAGATATACCCTCTAATTTTCTTTCTAAGTTCCCTGC
>JBKPBY010000134.1:0-14228 GCA_046727075.1 bacterium
GCGATTACCTGGCCGATTTGGACTTCTTGGCCGGCTTCGACCTGAATCTGTAGCCTGCCCGAGCCGGCAGCAGGGACATCGGTAGAAATTTTGTCGGTCTCCAGCGCATACAGCGGTTCGCCATCCTGAACAAAGTCGCCGTTTCTCTTATGCCACGCTGAAAGAACACCAGATGTGATCGACTCGCCTACCGGTGGGACTTTTATCTCGATGCTCATGGAGAGAGAATTTCGGGGGAACGACCTCGTTATAGACTGTATGCCTGATGAACAAGATCCTTTTGGTGTTGATCGTGCAAGGCTTTTGCTCCGACCGCCGGACTGGCCGCAGCCGGTCGCCCCGCATAATGGATCTCGCGGCCTAATCCATTTTCTAAAAGCGGCGCGACGTATGTCCAGGCACCCATATTGCGAGGTTCTTCCTGACACCAAACGCATTTGGTCAAGGAGCTAAATCCATTAAGTGTCTTCTGGATCGCTTCGAGGTTAAGCGGATAAAGCTGTTCTACACGCACCAGAGCAGCTTCTTTGATTTGATTTGTCTCCTGATATTTCAAGAGATCGTAGTAAACTTTGCCACAGCAAAAAATTACGCGTTTGACCTCATCGGGTTGGCTGATCAACGTCGGACCCAACACCGGTTCGAACTTCGAGGTTGTAAAATCGTCAATATAAGAAACCGCACGTTCATTTCGCAAAAGCGACTTGGGTGTCATCAGCACCAGGGGCTTTCGGAAATCTCGGCGCACCTGGCGACGTAGAACGTGAAAATACTGTGCCGGGGTGCTGAGATTGCAGACTTGCATATTTTCCTCAGCACACAGCTGAAGAAATCGCTCCAGACGAGCGCTGGAATGCTCAGGCCCCTGCCCCTCATATCCATGCGGCAAAAGCAGCACAATGCCGCTTGGACGTTGCCACTTCGACTCAGAGCTGGCGATAAATTGGTCAATCACAACCTGAGCACCATTAGCGAAATCACCGAATTGCGCTTCCCATAAACAAAGCATCTCCGGAAAATCGAGCGAATACCCATAATCGAATCCTAGTACCGCCACCTCCGACAGCATGCTGTTATACACGCAGAATCTGGCTTGTCCTTCTCTCAGGTTACATAGCGGTATGTAACGTTCGCGAGTTTCGATATCGTAAAGCACAGAGTGCCTCTGGCTGAATGTGCCTCGCCGGCTGTCTTGACCAGAAAGCCGCACCGGGGTTCCTTCGATAAGTAACGAGCCCAAAGCCAGCGCCTCAGCGTAAGCCCAGTCATACGGACCCCCCTCGGCATGAAGATTACGCCGCCGATCAAGCACCATTTTCTTGATCTGCGGTTGCAAGCGAAAACCTTCCGGGACTTGGGTAATCCGTTCGACGATCAGGTCGATTTCTTCTTTCGGAACGCGCGTTTCCGGCTCGCTATGGCTGTATGGGGGCTGGAATACAGCCGCAGAGTCCTCGAAGCTTCGGCGGAAATCTTTCTTCGATTTAATTTCCGACGTCTGTACCTCGCTCAGGGCTGTCTCAAGCCGCCTGCGAAACTCTTTCTCGAGTGCTCCCGCCTCAGCAGCTGTCAGGACGCCCGACTGCAGCATCCGCTCACGAAATATTTTGGTGACCGGCAAATGCTTTGAGATTCTCTTGTACAGCTTCGGCTGGGTAAAGCTCGGCTCATCGGTTTCGTTGTGGCCATAACGCCGGTAGCAATACATGTCGATGACGACATCGCGCGAAAACTTCTGCCGAAAATCAAGAGCGATCTTGGTCACGAACTCTACCGCAATCGGATCGTCTCCATTCACGTGAAAGATCGGCGCTTCGATCATCTTAGCAACGTCCGTACAGTACATGGTCGAACGAGCATCGGCCGGTAATGTGGTAAAGCCGATCTGATTGTTCACGATGACGTGAACCGTACCCCCAGTTTCGTAGCCTTTGAGCTGTGAAAGGTTCAGAACCTCCGCCACCACTCCCTGCCCGGCGAATGCCGCGTCTCCGTGAATGAGCAGCGGAAGCACCTTCTTTCGATGTTCGGTATCCTTCAAGATACGTTGACGCGCTCGGGCTTTGCCTTCCGCAACCGGGTTAACAATTTCCAGATGGCTCGGATTGGCCGCTAATCGAATCGCGACTTCCGCTCCATCGGCCGTTCGGCGAACACTCTCGTAACCGAGGTGATATTTTACGTCTCCATCACCGGCAACCAGATCCGGAATATAGTTCTCCGAAAATTCGTTAAAGATTGTTTTGTAGGACTTTTGGAGAAAATTGGCGAGAACTGTGAGGCGCCCACGGTGCGCCATCCCCATGACAATTTCTTGAATTCCTGAGCGTGGACAACCAGCGAGGATGGTCTCCAAGACCACCATCAGACTCTCTCCTCCCTGCAAAGAAAACCTCTTTTGTCCGATGAACTTGGTATGAACGAACTGTTCAAATGTTTCGGCCTCCATTAGGCATCGCAGCAGTTCAAGTTGCGCCTTTGCCTCTGGAGCTGGGGCACCGAATCTTTGTTCAACTCTTGCTCGCACCCACTCTCGCACCGTTTCGTTCTGAATGTGCATGAACTCAACGCCAATTGGGCCGCTGTAAATAGTTCGAAGCGCATCGACCAATTCGCCCAACGTCATCGTCCTTCTATCCTGGAAATAGCGTGACGAAACCTGAGTATTGAGCGGGACATCCCCTAGCCCGAGTTCTTTCAAACTCAACGCCGGTTGCTCAGGCTTTTCTTCGCTCAGCGGATCGACCGCAGCCTGCGTATGACCCAGAATCCGATACTTGAATGCCAGGCTGTCGACACGGGCTCTAAGTTCGTCGGCCTGATCCGTACGCGCTGGCGGAACCGCGACAACGGCTTGACCATCTGTTGCGGGAGAAGAGCCTAACTCAAAACCTTCAAAAAATGCGGACCAGCTCGGGTCGACTAGTGTGGGATCCTGTTTCCAACGTTTGTAATACTCGTCGAGAAGATCGGCGTTCCAATCGTTCAAATACGAAGTTTTCATGTAAGAGGCCGAAAAAGGGCCGAGAACTCGCATTCTAGTTCATTCCGGCCCAAAGACAAAATAGCATAAATTGAGGAGTCAGGAGCCAGAATTCTGGACTCAGAAGGAAACGCCGAGAGCACACTAGCTCCTGACTCCTGACTCCTGTATTCTGGCTCTTGACTCCTACTGACATGATCAAGGTCGAACACCTTACCAAGAAATACCCCTCCACGACTGCGATTGAAGACCTGAATTTCGAGGTTGCCAAAGGAGAAATTGTCGGTCTTCTCGGCCCCAACGGCGCAGGAAAGACTACCACCATGAGGATCCTGAGCGGATTCATACCAGCCACCAGCGGATCGGCTTCCGTTGCCGGGTACGACATCTTTCGAGATTCATTAAAGGCACGTATGCATCTCGGTTACCTACCGGAGAGCATTCCTTTGTATGGCGAGATGCGTGTTCGAGAATACTTGCGCTATCGCGGGTCACTGAAGGGTCTATCGGGGAAAAAGCTCCGGGAACGTATCGATGCTGTGCAAGAACTCTGCAGCGTAAAAGAAGTCGAAAAGCGACCGATCTCCGCACTCTCAAAAGGGTATAAACAGAGAGTCGGTCTGGCGGAAACAATGATCCATCAGCCACCGTTGCTTATTCTAGACGAACCAACGCTCGGCCTTGATCCAAACCAGATTCGGCAAGTGCGCGAGTTGATCAGATCGCTCGGCGAAAAGCACACAATCTTGCTCTCGACGCACATTCTCTCCGAAGCCGAAATGACTTGTACGCGAGTCATCATCGTGAATAAGGGACACATTCAGGCTTCAGACACGCCTGCGAATCTGATCGGGCAGATTCGCACATCTGGCAATGTCTGCTTGGAAGCGAAGACGGGGAACGATAATCCGATCGAGTTCCTCACCAGGATCCATGGAATCAAGGAAGTCAGCGTGCGCTTAGAAGATGGTTGGCAACTCTGTTCGATTCGCGTCGATGCGAGCTCAGATCCGCGAGAGGAAATCTTCGCGCTGGCAACTCAACGTCGCTGGATTCTGCGAGAGCTAACCCGAGAACGGGCGACGCTGGAAGATGCATTCGTAGAGATAACTCACGATTGAGCGCGGAGGCCTCCGCGCTCAATGAAAAAGCCGCTCTTCGAGCGGCTCCGCCAAAGACACTTCCTTTGCCGCTAAAAGAAACAACGCGCAGCAAGCGTTTTACAAGAAAATCCGTCAAAACGATGCATGTAAAAGATTATATCTGGCCGCTCGGAGAGAGGCTTGTCAGCCCGAAAATCTCGCAAACGCCAAGCGTTTGTGAGATTTTCGGCCTCGTGCGCCGATTGATAATTTTGCTGCGTAAAGAACTTTTCACCCTTTTCTTTTCGCCAATTGCCTATGTAACTCTCTTCTTTTTTCTTATCCTCAATGGACTCTCTTTCTGGTTTGCGATTGTCTCCCTGAACCACGCGCCCGCCGAGAATACCATTGGTCAGGTCTTCTTTAACACCGTCCTATTCTGGATGGCCTACTTGCTTGTGTTCCCGTTAATCACGATGCGGCTTTTCGCGGAGGAATTTAAGCTCGGCACGATCGAAACGCTGATGACTGCCCCAGTCCGAGACATTGAAGTCGTCTTATCGAAATTCTTCGCAGCCTTTCTGTTTTACCTCTGCCTCTGGTTGCCGAGTTTGCTTTATTTCCTTGTATTCTCATGGCTCGGAAACCGGGCAGCAATAGGATCGGCAGGACAGCTGTGGGCTCCGTATCTTCTGCTGTTTGTAACAGGGGCGTTCAACGTCGCGCTCGGATGCTTGGCATCTGCCCTTACATCAAATCAAATCGTTGCCGCCACGATCTCGTTCGTCTTGACCACTGGATTCTTCTTTCTAACCTTGGCTCATTATCTTGCCAGTCGAGCGTCGCCGCTCTGGCGAGAGATCGCCGCATCCGTATCGCAAGTCGATCATATGGAATCGTTCTCGAGCGGAATCGTCGATTCGAGGGCTCTGGTCTTTTACCCAAGCATGGCGTTACTCTTTATTTTCATTACATTTCACATCTTCCAATCGCGCCGTTGGAAAGCATGAGCACCCCTCCTCCCTCCAAGCCCCGCCGCATCCGGCGTTTCTGGATCGGTGTAAACGTCGTGCGGCAGATTCTGATCATGATCGCAATCGTCGCGATGATTAATTATCTGGGCTTCAACTGGTACCAGCGTTGGGATCTGTCCAGATACCATAAGTATACTCTATCCGCGCTAACTCATAATGTACTCAACTCACTAACCAAAGATGTTGCGATCTCTGTTTTCTTTTCGCCGGCTTCCCGGAACCTCGGTGCGCAACTTTACGATGACGTCCAGAATCTTCTGCGCGAGTACGAGCTAGCCGGCCACCGCAGGATTCATGTCGAGAGCATCGATCCTTACCGCGACCTGACCAGGGCTCGAGCGATCGAGGCAAAATATCACCTTGGATCACAGGAGAACTTGTTGATCATCGATTATCAGGGACATACAAAGATTCTCCACCTAGCCGATCTTGCTGAGTATGAGCAGACCGGAGTTCCGAGTAATACCCCCCAAATACGAGCGTTTCGCGGGGAACAAGCTATAACCAGCGCGCTTACTGAGCTGATCGAAGGAACGCTGGTAAGAATCGGAGTAATCATGGGCCACGGCGAACCTTCAGTAGCCGACGACACGCCGCTGAGCCAGTTGCGTCAATATGTCGAACGCCAGAACATGCGACTCGAAGCGTTACCGCTCGAAAAAATCTCCTCGGACTATGCCGCCTTACTTCTTGTGGGCCCGAAATATGATCTGAACGAACATGACCTGGCGTTTTTGCGCAAATTCTGGAATGAACAGGGGCGGCTGTTTGTACTCCTGGATCCAAAGGTAAAGACACCGAAACTTAACGCCTTCTTGGCAGAATTTGGTGTTAGACCTGATCCGGATCTGATCGTTACAAAAATAAAACCTGGAATCGAAGGGAGCTCGAATAATCTAGATGTGTACGGGCAGTTTCTTCCCGAGACCAGCTTCTTAAGGTCGCTCAACCAGGTAAACGGTTATTTCCCAGGCGGCACTTGCTCACTCTCGATTGACGAATCGAAGATTGCTCAGTCCGCAATTACGGCAAGCAGAGCACTGACGCCGGTCCCATCTGACTATTGGGGGAGCAAGAACGATGTTCTAAATCTATCAAATGTACCGCGCTATCGCCAGGGTATCGATTTTCCGCCGCCTCTCTTCTTTGGCATCGCCCTGGAAAAGGGTGCAATTAGGGACGTCCGTGTTCAGGTAAAATCATCTTCGCGAATGCTGATAGTCGGAAACGCCGATTTCTTGCGCGACGACGCGGTAACGCAGTCGGCTCCTAACCTCGATTTCGCGTTGTTGAGTTTAAATTGGCTTAGCGATCGTGAAAGGTTTCTGGCGATTGCTCCTAAAACGCCGCGTTCGTTCACCTTAAATCTTTCTAACGCGCAAATGAACCGCATCGTTTTAATCACAGTTGGCGGGCTACCACTCCTGGTCGGATTGTTGGGTGCGGCCGTCTGGACGATCCGCCGGCGGTAGCCAGCGCATTCGGGAGATGAGATGAAGCTAAGAACAACATTCTTCCTTCTCGCCATCGCACTTGTACTGGCCGGCTTGATTTTCTTTCTGGAGCGGTCGGCGCAAAGCCCTCGAGAGCTTAACGAGCGTTCGGCTCGTCTCCTGGCTGTCGATCCGAATGAAGTCCGCGGATTTACAATCCACAACGGCGAACAACTTATTAAAGCCAAGAACGATGGTGACTATTGGAAGCTCATCGCCCCGTGGAATGACGCCGCAGATATCAGCGTTGTCGATCAGCTATTGACGGCCGCTCAATTTCTGCGACCGGATGCAGTCATTAACGATCTCGGCAAAGGAGACGCCAAGAGAGACAAACTTCGGGACTTCGGCCTCAACAAATCGAAGCTGCGCCTGAAACTCGACGGGAACGAAATGCCGGGCGAGATACAATTTGGTCACGAAACCCCGGTCGAAGGAAAAAGCTATATCCGCATCGAAGACCAAAACGCAGTCTACGTTGTCAGCGATGAATTGAAGAACATTGTATCGAAAAATACCGAAGATTTTCGCGATCATCGTCTGCTTCCGATCCCCACAAATTTGATCGATCGCATCATAATGCGCGTGGGTGGCGGCGAGATAGAGCTGATAAAGGCCCAGGACAATTGGCAGATAACGCGCCCAATCAAAGCGCGTGCAAGCAACGACGCCGTTGGAACATTACTGAACAAGATCAGTCAAACTGCCATCGCGTCTTTTGTACCGAACGACAAAGCAAATTCGGCCGGTTTTGATAACCCAGCGAAGGTGATCACGCTGCTTGCAGGCGAGGAGGAGAAAACCGAGATCCAAATCGGGAACAGTGTTCCGTCGGACGCGCAAAAAGTGTTTGCACGCCTGCCCGACCGAAACAGCGTGATCGAGGTTGACAAAAGCTTTGCTGACCTTCTCGAGATTGCCCCAAATGATCTGCGCGATCGCAAGATCGCCCGACTTAATCCAGACCTGATTGATCGCATAGCAATTGAAAAATCCGGTCAACCGAGAATCCTGTTGGGACGCACGGAGGATCACTGGACTTTCCTTCAGCCTGACAATTCGCCAGCCAACGGAAACGCGGTGAATCGTCTGATCGAAACGATTAATCAGAGCGCAGTGGCCAACTTCATTTCTGATACCGCAACTGATCTCGCTCGATATGGTCTGGATCAGCCGGGTCTCAAACTTGTTTTCAGTTCATATTCCTCTGAAAACACTGCTGAAGCGAATGCTGGTGAAACTGTTCTGTCCACTCTGGTTTTCGGCAAATCGGGGAACGGAGTCACCTATGCGCGCCTCGAAGAAGAACCTTACGTCTTTTCGGTGTCGAATGACGTCGTTGCTGCTATCCCAGCTACAGATCTGCAGTTCAGAGGGAAGTGATCACCGCTAACGATCCAACCAACTCTGAGGCGTCTGATTACGCAAAATGGTAGGGCGAATCCGCCAATGGCGGATTCGCCCTGCCATACGACCACCAGACAGCCTCCTAGCACTCCACCCCTATCACTTCTTCCCCGTATACACCGTTACAATCCCAAACGAGAGCGGCGTCGCGTGGCAATCGCTAAAGCCACAGCAAGTCATCAATTCAATCATTGTCTCCCCTTTTGGGAACGCTTCAATGCTGTCTCCAAAATATTGATACGCCTCGGGCGAACCAGTGACCCAACCCGCTAACTTAGGCAGGACGCGGTGCAGATAGAAACGGTAGGACGGAAGAAGCGGCTGTTTCGGCAGAGAAAAATCTAGAATCAATACATGACCGTTCTGTCGGAGAACGCGGCGGATTTCTCGCAGAGCCGTCTCCCAGGAAGCCATGTTTCGCAACCCGAATGCAACGGTGACCGCGTCGAATTGGTGCTCGCCGAAAGGTAGCGCCAACCCGTCAGCCGCGATCAATCCTTTGATTCCCCGTCGGCGAGCTATAACGAGCATCGGCAAGCAGAAATCGGCGCCAATAAGACGAGTGTCGGGATTTTGTCGGAGGATCTCAAGAGCAAGAGCCCCGCTGCCAGTTGCCAGATCTAAAACGTCTGCCGGCTTCCAGGCGGCCACCTCGCGCCCGACGCGACGCCTCCAAAGCGCGTCCATTCCTAGACTGAGCAGCGTGTTTGCCAAATCATATCTTGGTGCGATCCGCGCAAACATCCGCTGAATGCTACTCGGTTCTTCCTGCGAAAATGCTGATTGCATTTTTTTGACTGCTCACGAGAGGACTCGAACCTCCACGGGTTGCCCCATACGGTCCTGAGCCGTACGCGTCTGCCAATTCCGCCACGTGAGCGAGGAGGATGGGAAACTATCGGAGAAGAACCGATTGTAAAGGCAGGATTTTCGGCGGCGTCTAGGGTCGGCACGGCGCCAGTCTCAGAAGTCGCTTTGCGACTTCCGGTGAAGCCCCTTTGTTGGACCCGAGCGAAGATTGCCATCAAACATCAAACCGAAAACCGGCAACCGTAAATGGAAAACCGACAACAGCCGCCCTAAAGGGGCGGCTAATTGAGCCGCATCGGCATCAAGACATACAAAAACGGTCCGGCAATCTTGATGACGCCTGGACTCATTTCATCGATCAGGTCCAGATAGACTTCGTCGGTCGAGAGATTGCGTAATGGGGCCATCAAGAATTCAGGATTGAACGCGATTGAAAATTCCCGTCCCTTGTACATAACGACCAGCGATTCTCTGGCCTCGCCGACGTCTGGCGTCGTCGCAACGATATCGATGTTTCCTTTCGAGAAGCTGAGTTTCACCGAGTTCGATTTCTCGCTGGCCAGCAACGCTACTCGACGGACCGCGTTGAGCAAGGTTTCGCGCTCCAAAGTGACCCGTTCTTTGGCCTCCGAAGGTATAACCTGCCGGTAGTTGGGATAGTTGCCTTCAATCAATTTCGAAACCAGCAACGTCTGGTTGATTTCGAACGCGATCTGATTCTCGCCGATACTGACTTTTACGTCGCCCTCGTCTTTGACCAGGCGCTGCAACTCCATCACAGCTTTGGTCGGAACAATAACATCAATCTCCTGACTCCGCGGGAACTCGAGCTCCAGGTCGACCAAAGCCAGCCGGCGGCCATCGGTGGCAACCAGAGTAAGTTTGTTATCTTTAAAAGAAAAAAGGGTCCCATTCAGAACATACCGAGTTTCGTCGGTCGAAATGGCGTAGGACGTTTTCTTTAAGCCATCTTTCAAATCTTTCTGCGCGATGGTAAAGATCTTGGCGTCATCAAAACGCGGCAAAGGCGGAAATTCTTCCTCCGGAAGGCCAAGGATCTTGAAGTAGCTTGGTCCGCTGCGAATTGAAGCAAGGTTCTTGGAATCAACATCGACATAGATCTCAGCGGCCGGCAACTCCCTGACGATCGAAAAGAGGCGCCGGGCCGGTAGGGTTGTCGCCCCACTGCGCTCAACCTGAGCTTCGACCGAGCCTCGAACTCCGACATCCAGGTCAGTGGTGGTTAGTCGAATTTCTCCTTCGCTCGCTTGCAGAAGCACGTTGGAAAGGATCGGTAGAGTCGTCCGGGTGCTAACTACATTTTGAACAATAGAAAGACCTTCGAGCAATTTGTCCTTACTGACGTTGAATTTCATGGTGTGGGGATATCAAATCACGCGGTATAGACCTCCGCAAGCGGCGCAACCTGCTCTCCGCTGATTAGAGAAAATTTGCAAGCAGGTCAAGTTGGTTGCGACGCCGTCAGCGCCGACAACGCCGGCAACGCCGGCATCGGAATGGCCGGGTTGAGGAGGAAGGAGACGTTCGAGCCGGCTTCGGTCTTGTCGGAAGGCAGCCGGACGAGATCGCGCTAAAGCGCTGCCCTACCCGCGATAAACCAATAGACGTTCGTCGTCACTCAGCGCGCTCTTCCGCTGTCGGCGCTGTCGGCGATGACGGCGTTCCCTATCTCTCGAGCTGGTGATTCAGCAGGAGGACAAGCTGGCGGACTCGTTCCTCGCTGGTCATCCGTTGGGAAACGGCTTTGCAGGCATGGAGGACCGTGCCGTGGTCGCGTCCGCCAAACGCATCTCCGATTTCGTTCAGAGAAGCTTTTGTATGCCGGCGTGCCAGGTACATGGCAACCTGACGCGGAAAAGCGATCGTGGCGGGCCGGCGCTTACTGGTCATATCTGCCAAGCGGACATCGAAATGCTCAGCGACCTTTTTCTGAATCTGATCAATGGTGACTGTTCTCTTGGCCTCTTCTTGAAGGATATCGCGCAGCAATTGCTCAACCGTCTCACGTGACACCTGTTGGCCGCTCAGAGAAGCAAACGACGCGACCCGCATCAGCGCTCCTTCCAATCTCCGGACATTGGTTCGCACTCGCTGAGCCAGAAACTCCAACACGTCCGGAGCAAGCTGTACATGCAGCGCTTCCGCTTTTTTTCTCAAAATCGCGAGGCGCGTCTCGATATCAGGCGGCTGCAACTCCGCGGTCAGGCCCCATTCGAATCGAGAAACAAGCCGTTGCTCCAGATTGGCGATCTCGCTTGCCGGTCGATCACTCGACAGTACGATCTGTTTGCGTCCGTCGAAGAGCGTATTGAAAGTGTGAAAGAACTCCTCCTGAGAGCGCTCTTTTCCCGCCAGGAAATGGATATCGTCGATCAGCAGAACATCTGCCTGGCGATACCGTTTCCGGAACTTGACCAAAGTATTGTGTTGAATGGCATCGATGAATTCGTTGGTGAAACGTTCACTCGACAGGTACATCACCTTGAAATTCTTCTTCCGCTCGGTCACTTGCTGGCCAACTGCCTGCATCAAATGGGTCTTACCCAGTCCGACACCGCCGTAGACAAACAACGGATTGTACGTTTTGGCCGGTGCCTGCGCGACGGCGAGCGCAGCCGCATGCGCAAACTGATTGTTTGAGCCCACCACGAAGGTATCGAACGTATTTCGCGGATTCATCCCATGGTTCCCCGGCGGATCCGCTTCTTTATCTCTCCCCTTAGGGGAAGCCGCAGGGGGCGGCGGCTCATTCTGGACGGTTAAACCCGCGTTTTCGTTTTCTATGACCTGAAACTTGACCTCTCTCGGGCCTCCCAGGACCGCGATAATCGAGGATTGAACAAGATTTAGGTAATTACTTTCTATCCAGAGTTGATAGATCGTATTGGGCACCTGAAACGTAAGCGCGCCCTCATCGGCATGGACCAACTCAATGTTAGCAAACCATCGCTGGAATGCGTCGGCACTAACATTCGGTCGTATACCAGTCGCTATTTCGTCCCAAATCTTCCGATACCTTTGTTCCATAGAACAATTATCCACACTTCTTTATGGCAAAAACGACACAAAGCGGGCCACCCTGACTCAAGACGACGACACTGCCGGTGCTGCATACGCTTTTGGGGATTTGCGGAACTCACTTGCGCTCGACAACCTTAAACTCGCTCGCGTCCAATGACTTATGAAGCCCATCCACTGGTAGCTTCGGCTCGAAACCGGTCGATCAATAGACATTTGAATCTGCTACTGCTTTTACCGTCCGGTCGATCCATGAGCCTACTCCACATAAACTATTCACATCTTATTCACAACCAGCCGTCCTGTCTGCCTGCGAAGCGAAGCTGAGGATAAAACTGGCCCGCTAGGTCGGCAAGTAAAATCCAAGCGGCTCCGCCAAATAAATTTCCTATCTACGGAAAGTTAGGCTTGACGCTCGGGCAACTGGCTGCTCAAACCCGATTCTACTTGATTCCCGCGCCATGCGGCACGCTCTTCAGCTATCTGAACTCGTTCGCGCGGTGTCGGAAAAAGACAACTAACCAGGACACAAACGCAACATCCGGTTAGTATCCACCAGGGCCAGGCCATAGCCGGCCACCAGTCCGGCAAAAATCCGCCGAAAGACCAATCTTGCGGGCTTAACTGACCATGCCTAACTAACTTTCCCAGATCAAACGCCGGTACCTGCACTTTACATAGCGTCAGCACAGCGGCGATACCTGCCAGCATTCCCACAACGTTGGCCCAGTCATGGCCTCGTCGTTTGGTCAGCATTCCCAGCAAGAAAACTCCGAGCAATGAACCGTAGGCGTAGCCGGCGCTCTGCAGAGCTAAAGGAATGATTGTCAATTTTGAGTCTCGCAGAACGGCGTATGCGGTGATCGTCGCGATGCCGATCATCAGTATTCCGAAACCGACCGTCGCCACTCGAGCCGTATAAACAGTAGCTCCGTCCGACATTGATCTTCCAAAGTACGGCTGGACAAAGTCCTTGGTAAAGCTGGTCGCCATCGCATTTAAAGCCGCCGACGTCGACCCCATCATGGTGGCGAACAAGCCCGCAATGATCAGACCACGGAGTCCGATCGGCATCTGGGTGACAATATAATGAGCAAAAATCTCGTTATCCGCTTCCGGTAACCGAGGATCCGGCGCGATCTGATAATGAACAAACAACAAGATACCAACTAACAAAAATCCAAATGCAACCGGCAGGTCAGCGAAGCCGCTCAAAATTAGCGCTAATTGCGACCGTCGCGAATCTTTAGCAGTTAACATCCTTTGCACATTGTCCTGATCGGTTCCGTGGGTAGCCATGGTTTGGAACGTTGATCCGATAAATGCAGCGAACAACGTGTAAGGCTGTTCTAACATCTGACGAACACCTAACCACCAACCTTGCCGAACATCCAACCCGGTTTGAAATACCGCAGGCCAACTACCGAGTTCATCGTGTATTGTAGTTAGTCCACCTGGAATCTGACTTATTAACAACCAGATAGTAAACCCGATTGAACCCATCATCAGGCTAGCTTGAATAAAGTCTGTCCAGACCACTGCTTTGATCCCACCAATCGCTGTGTAGAAGGTTGTTAACAGCGTGACAAAGAGTATTCCCCAGAAGTAAATCCAAATATTGATCTCGGCAGCAGGAAAGAGATATTGCCAGATTACCTTGATAATTACTCCGCCCAGATAGAGCCGGACGCCGATCCCTAGGACGCGGGTAAAGAGAAAAATACTACTAGCTAAGTTTTTGGTCCACGGACCGAACCGAATGTTCAAAAATTCATAAATACTCTGGACTCGATAATGGTAGTAGGGCTTGATGAAAGTGAACGCTACAATGATTCGCGCTAAGATCGTTCCGATCGCTAGCTGGGCATAGATAAAGCTGCGCGTCTTGAATCCTTCAGCCGGCGTTCCTAAAAATGTCGCGGCACTTGTCTCCGCTGCGATGATTGACGCCAGCACCGCCCACCACGGAACCGATCGTCCCCCTAACGCAAATTCATTCAGGTTTCGATTACGCCGGCCAGCCCAAAGGCCGAATCCAACAATCCCAAAAAAATAGATCAATAAAATGAGGCCGTCGATCGCCAGTGCAGTTGGTGTTCGATTCAACATCAGCTCATCGGTCGCGTTACAGATCCTTCACCAACACCCGCGAGTTTCGCCCACTAGCTTCATATTTCGATCTGCGGGCCGGTGGCAGAATTTCTGGTCCTGCTTCGGTAAAACCGCCCTTCTGCTGGAAATAAACGAAAGCCTGAGTGGAAAGCGCAAACAACCGAGCAAATCCTCGTTCTCGCGCCAGTTTTTCGACAAACGACATCAGGCTTCTGCCCAATCCTTGATTCTCGCTAGAGCGACTGACGTAAAGGCACGCAAGCTCGGC
>JBKPBY010000135.1:0-3565 GCA_046727075.1 bacterium
ATCGCGCCGGACGCCCTTCAGGAACTTTCCTAACAGTTCTTCGTTCGTGAACGGCCCGTAAATCTCGGCCGTATCCAGGAAATTTCCGCCGAGTTCGAGGAAACGCTTCAAGACCCGAAGATTTTCGGCTTCATCGGCAGGCCCATAAGCGAATGACATTCCCATGCAACCCAAACCGATTGGATAAACTCTAAGGTCACTGTTCCCCAGACGACGCAAGGAGATTGATGTATCAGCCATGGTAATCAACATAGCTGCGGTTTGCGGGAACGCATACGCCAATCGCGCCATTCTACTGGCAAAGCGCGCCAACACCGGAAACGCCGAGATCCTCCTCCGTCAAGGCTACGGAGGGCAGGTTGCCAGGAACTGTTTCTCCGCGGCCTCAGCGCGAAACCAAGGGAAAATCTAGATGGTTTTCAAGACGCTCGCCAGACGTTGTGCACCGGCGCGCAGTTCTCGAGGCGCAACCGCTCCGAAACCGAGTAGCAATCCATGACGTCGTTTTTTGCCGGCATAAAGAGTCGATATTGGCAAAACTTCGAGGCGCTCCCGGTCAGCGGCCTTAGAAACCTCGAGATCGCT
Organism: bacterium; assembly: GCA_046727075.1. Lineage (GTDB taxonomy): Bacteria > Verrucomicrobiota > Verrucomicrobiia > Chthoniobacterales > JAFAMB01 > JBKPBY01. The sequence continues at coordinate 586 of JBKPBY010000135.1, forward strand.
GATTCCCGGCGACAGCCAGGCGGCCGTTTGCAGCCCGCACTCCGTTGGCTGGATATCAAGCCAGTCACTCAGATAGGCGCCTGCCGCTTCGGAAAAGACAGACCAACGTTCAGCGTAAAGCTCGCGCATCCGGCGAAGGTGATGCCCAAACTCTCCAGTCCGCATGAACTCGGCTAGAGTCTTTTGTTCGCTAATCGGAAGATAACGATCCACTGCTTTTCGAAGGGTGAGGACTGGTTCAACCAAGTGGCTAGGCACAACCAGAAATCCAAGCCTCAAAGATGGAAAAAGTAACTTGCTGAATGAACCAAAATACGCGACGCAGCTACCATTACTATAACATCCGGCCTCTATTCCCTGCGTGGATCCTAATGGTTTGGTCGTGAATCGGTAGTCACCGTCGTAGTCGTCCTCAAAAAGAATTACGCTGTTTTCGCGCGCCCAGCAGAGCAGCTTGAACCGGCGATCGAGCGAGAGCGGCACGCCAGTGGGGTATTGGTGCGCCGGTGTGAGGTAGACGATTTTTGGGATCGGCAGTGTCTTGATTGCGCGGTCGACATCCAGGCCGCGCTGATCTATCGGCGCAGGTATAATCGCAGCACCAGCTGTTTCGAAGATGCTACGGGCGCCTTCGTAGCCCGGCTCTTCCAGCCAAACTGTGTCCCCGGGGCGCAATAATACGCGACAAAGCAGATCGAGTGCTTGTTGTACACCCTGAACCATTATGACTTGATTCACATCGGCCCGCACTTGGCGAGCTGGACCGAAATGGTTCAAAATCTGGTCGCGCAGCCCCAGGTCACCGCGCGGATCGCCAAATGCCAGCTGTTGGGCAGTAAGCGTTCGAAGCACGCGACCATTCAAGCGAGTCCAGATATCGATCGGAAATTCGTCTACGGCCGGAAAGGAGGTTTGAAAGGCTACCCCGAACTTTCTGCCCGGGTGCGCCGGCTGCGCTCTGTTTTGGATCAGTGGCACCGGTTTAAAGGCGGCCCGGTTTGATCGTGCGTCGCGATTTGCAGCTCCCCGAAAGAATTCGTCCGGTAAATTCTCAGCAACATAACTCCCGGAGCCGATCGATCCCATAATATAACCTTCCAGCGACAGCCGCCGGAATACCTCGGTGACGGTACTTCGCGAGAGCTGATTACTAACAGCAAGGTTTCGGGATGACGGCAAACGCGCGCCTCGCCGTAAACGGCCCTCGAGAATTGCGGATCGAATCTCGCGAAACAACCATTCTTGCCGGGTCTGCTCCGGGGTCCACGGGGTTAACGCGATTTCCTGGAAGATTGGTCTTTTAGGCATCGAAAGTGGTTTGGTAAGTTTGGCATAAATGGCTCTATTAACCAGTCCCTTTTTTGGATCTAATTGCTCCATGACAAATTGGCTAACCACTGATTCCGGATGTTATTGCCCAAGTAAAGGCCGCTGGGCTAGGCCCGAGCCGTTCGATGATTGGATTGCTTCCATCGTCGCCATCTGTGCGGTGGCGGCTCTGGCAATTGGTATTCAGAACCTGCTGGTCTCTGTCGAGCCGTCCGATCGAGAAGCGACCGTTCACAAGAGCATTGTAGTAGAACGCCCGTTGCCGCTACAGGCTAGGGATGGGAAGTTCTGAGGTTACGAGATAGGAGACAGAATACAGGAGACAGAAGAGAAGGCTCTTTTGATTCAGACTATGACAACAACCGGAGCAAGAATTGATTCTCAGACGATCACTAAACTAGGACCTAAGGAATATGCCGCGATGTACGCGCTTGAGAAAGCGATCAAAGAGAGCGGTCTCGATCATAAACTAATTGAGTTGATCAAGGTGCGCGTCTCACAAATTAACGGATGCGCGTTCTGCCTGAACATGCATACGGCAGAAGCGCGAGCAGCAGGGTGGAGCGATCGCGAGCTCCATCTTTTGCCGGCGTGGCGCGAGACACCATCGTTTACGCCGGGCGAGCGGGCCGTACTCGATTTTACTGAGCATGTTACCCGAATCTCCGAACGTCACGTCCCTGCGCCTGTGTTCAATACGCTGCGCGAGTCGTTCACCGAGGAACAGATTCTCCATCTCACCTGGGCAGTGATCGCAATCAATAGCTGGAACCGTCTGATGATCACATTCACCGTGCCGCCGGCGGAGGAAAAATGACGGCGCGGGTGAGGCTGGCGCACCATTTTACTATGTGGCTTTGAACGGCGGGTTCGGGGTGGCCAGTGATGGGTTCAGGTCGCGCTGGAGCGCGAACCCTACCATTACCTCACGTACAAAACTCGATGGCCTACGTCGATGACCGCGCTTGTCGATGCGAAGAAATCATTACCAATCAAGCCGCCGAATGGATGCTCCAGATCGCCGAAAAATAGAGGCATCGAAGTGACATACGCTGGGGACCGGTTGAACGAATAGCTGCCGAGCGAGCGTACCGGAATCGTCGTTCGCCCCACCAGCGAAGGAGCGAAGTTAATCATTTTGCTGAAGAGTTTGCTCCATCGCACCGAGAGCCGATTGTCAACAGCGACGTCAAGAGGGATGACCGTTCCTGATGAACCGGTATCCACAATAAAGCTATAAATTTTCGCTCCGATTTTACCGGCTACCTCAAGCGCGCCCGTTCCCGATACTCGGATAGGGACCTTGTGATGTGCCGATAGCGCACTGGCGAGAGTCTGTGGCAGGCCCGTCTGCGTTTCTAGAATCAACTGCCGTCTGCCGAAGTCAATTATAGCACCATATTTCTGCATCACGTCCAGTCCGAGAATCCCAGCAACTTCAAACCGGGAGAAGATGTTTCGGCCGAATTCGGGAAAGCTATGCAGGTCGATAAGAACTACGGGCCCAGACCCCAAATCATCCGAACCGACGATCAATTGCTTAATACGAGCAACCGGCGCTTCCCGAGAATTCACCAAGAGTTGCTTCGGAAGGCGCATTGATCCGGTTATCGCGGTCAGCCCGAGAGAACCGGCCTTTCGAACATCGACA
>JBKPBY010000136.1:0-5488 GCA_046727075.1 bacterium
CCACTGTACGGCTACCTAATGGAACACGGCGAGTTCTCCGCAAGCCTTTTGAAAGACGATCGAATCGCGGAAAATCTAAAGGTCGCTGTTGAAGTGTCTGACGCCTAGCCTGCCATCTGTTGCCATTCTCGGCCAGCATCACAGAATACCGAGGCCACCCTTTAGGAAAGTTCGGACCCCCAGCGTTTCCATGAACTCTTTCCAGTGTCTGATCTATTTCTTGTGCCAGGTGCTCGACACTTCGTTCAAATGGACGAGGCTGCGCAGGTGGCACGGTTAATTCTTGCTATGCCCGGTAGGGATAGCGAGCAGGTCTGACACTGGCTGCAATCCGCGCGTATCGGCGATCCCACGCAGCTCAGCAGGCTTCTTTGCCTCGCTCGCGGAGGCAAAATGCGCCGAAGTTCATCGATGGAAATCCCAGCGCCAATCATTTCAACAGCCATCGAAACGCCGCGCGAAAAACTTCTTTGCCGTTGTTCTCGACGACTGCACCGTGTCCAACAATGATCTGATCGAAGTCCCAATCAAGTGTCCGCTCCACCGCCGCGCGCATGCGCCGGCGATCGGTAACGGCGGGCCGATACAGACGCGCGAATCTGCAGCCGGGAAAAGGGCCGATAACCAGCGACCCCATTATCCTTGTGATCCACGCATCCTTCTCGCTCAGATTGAATAATAAGTCTGCGGTGATGAGGGATCGGCTACGCCGATGATAGAATACGATCTCGTCAAGAAAGAGGCCGATCCCTTGAACATGAACTTGATCAATTTCGTCTTCCCACAGTGAAGGTGCCAAGCCGTCGAGAAGCTCTGCGAAAGGCAGCGATCGATTCCACCTTACGAGCATCGGCGCCCCATAGAACCTCGCATCAGGATAGGCGCTCAAATACTCCCGCAGATAGAGATCATGCCACCAACTCGGCGCTATGATCGCAACAATCGGACCGAGCTTTTGAAACTCTTCCTGAGACGCAATATCTAGTCTCGAGGGCGAATGGACGACAAGACCACCGTTGATAAGACGAATCACCGTCATGCGATGCCATAGCGGGATTCCCCCGAATCGAATTGGAATCTCGTAGTCCCAAATATTAGCACCGAGGGATCGAAACATCGCACTTATCTCTCTTTTCCTGTCGCTCAGGGTGATGGTGGCAATGTGTCCATGTCGCCGAAGGAGAAGAGTTCAGCGTGGTATTACCTTCGTTCAGATCTTTTCCGCAACTACGATCTCGGAAGCAATAGCGAATGGAGTCACAACATTCCTATGGTGCACCTTCCACCTGAGGTCTGCCAACCGGGGTCTGATTTTGATCGGTCGACATCCGCCCATCAGCATAGGCGAGAACTGATGCAGCCGTTCCCAAGTCCAAGTCACGAAGCGTGATAGGCCTCGTGACCCTCTGGTTAGGCTGACCACGCCAAGCAGGCCACCATTCGTAAGGACGCGATACGCCTCGCTCAGCAGGGAATCGATGTCCTTTTCAGAGAGAAGATCTAGCACATAAGTCGAAATGAAACGGTCGGATGCTCCATCGGGCAGATCGATGCGCGTTGTGCCGCTTGTTTGCTGAATTGCGGCACGCCCTCCAAACCGTGCTGTGCGACTCTGTGCGAGTTCGACCATTGTGCCGCTTAAGTCGAGACCGACATAGGAGGCATTCAGAGAGAGATATCGATTAAAAAGCTCCTCAGCTAGATGCCCAGTTCCGCAGCCAAACCCGATCACCTTTTCCGCTCCGGCTAGCTCTAGGTGAGCAACGAGATCAGCCAGCGCAGGACGTTCGTAGAACCATTGCGTGTCTTGCTTCGCTCCCATCCAGTCGTAGAAGCTCTTGGCTTGTTCGGATGATAGCATCTGAGGCCTGGACATCATTCGGGAGTCCTTCAGTCATAATGCGGGCGGGCCGCGAGTGCGGCTCGCCTCTTTTTTATCTGTGCGCCTGATCCAGCTGTTTCAGCAGTGAGAGTCGCCAAGCCCGAAACTCCTGCGGGCTGGCGAAACCGTAACTGGCCGGATTGGATTCTAGTCGGAGCGGCAGTTGCTCTGCTGCCGCAGGCGGCTCTGGTTCTTCTACGGGACCAGGACGCGCCGTCGACGTCCTTGTCCATCTCGATGACGCTTGGAATCGAACACGAAAGCCAAAGTGCCACTAGCGGGGGTGAGCGCAACGGCCAGAATGGCCAACGCCGTTCGCCAGCGCCCGCAGGACGCGTTTTGATCGCATCCGGGAGTCAATTATAGCGGGCAAGGCGTCTGGCGAGTGTCCTGCCAATTCTGGGATTTTGTTCTAAGTCGTTCGCGCCCTGCAGGACTCGAACCTGCGACCCACGGATTAGAAATCCGTTGCTCTATCCAGCTGAGCTAAGGGCGCAGCGCTGAGTAGAGAACCATATTCTGAAAGAACGTCAACCCGGCCGAGTCCTTGGCCGGGCTGATTCGTGGTGCTTTCGTAATTTGTTTTTGGGGTGGCGGTTAGACTCGTGATCGTGCGTCGCTTTGGACGCAACGGGTCTTCAGTCTCGGATGACGAATTTTGGGGGCCAGTCGAGGCGATGACCGTTTTTATGAGCCTGCAACAAAGCATCCGTACAAAGTTGAAAGAAATGGCTTCGATCTTTGAAGCCGAACTCGCGGACGATTCGTTCCAGGGTGTCCAAATGTTCGAGACGGACGCTGGTTGTACGTTTGCCTTCTGCTCGTGCACCGATTGCTTCTTCAGTATTCATGTTTCAGTTAGTTGCAGCAGTCTTACAATTGAACCTTTTGCCAGTCGTCTTCGCCCTCCGTAGATCTGATCCATTGCGCAGTGGGACGGAGACTGGACTAGGCACCAATTTAACGGCAGTTTGACGCCGGATTACGAATTCTTGTTCAAAAAGAATGAAAAGTCTAATCCCGTTACATTGGTTTGAATCGATTTACATTTGCTATGATCCTCGCCCGCCAAAATTGAGCTTGATCCGGCAGAAATTTCTTCCATGGTACTTTCCGTCTATGTCTTACGCCGTATCCGCAATCCAGCAGCGCCCGGCTATGCGTTGGTGCGATAAGATGGTCGCCACGCTCGATGGCGATCTGCGGTCAACGGCAGGAAAACCAGAAACATAGAAACGAAGAAGAGATTTTTGAAGCAACCCGCCGCTGACCGATCAGAGGCGGGTTTTTTATGCCCGGCTCTGATCGGAGAGGCAAACGAAAGATCAGACCATGACAACATTCGGAAAAGAACCAATGCTCAGCGCCGAGGAAAAGCTGGCGGCGCTGGCCCACGTTTACTTGGAATTGCGGTTACCGTTAGAAGTAGCCCTTCTGGCCGCACGCGCCGACCTGGAGCATCTTGACGCTCCCGAGGTCGTCGCGGAAGCTGCTTAATGAGCCTGCCGGTACTCGAAGAATCGAAGCTTTTTTCGGTAGCAGCTTCGATTGTTCGGAGACTCCATGGCAACGGTTTCGTCGCGCTTTTTGCCGGTGGATGCGTCCGCGACGCACTCAGGGGCTTGCCTCCCCACGACATCGACATTGCAACTAGTGCGCGGCCACAGGAGGTGCAGGCGCTTTTTCATCGAACAATACCCGTCGGGGTTCAGTTCGGTGTTGTTCGGGTACTCGAAAGGGAGTTCGAATTCGAGGTAGCAACCTTTCGTTCGGACGATGTTTACCTGGATGGACGCCATCCGGCGAGCGTTCATTTTTCCACTCCGGAGGAAGATGCTCGGCGGCGGGATTTCGGCGTAAACGGCATGTTCTATGACCCGATTAAAGGCGAGGTCATCGATTTTGTCGGCGGGAAAGCGGACCTCAGTAATCGCCAGATACGCGCGATCGGCGAACCGGAAAAGCGTTTTGGCGAGGATCGGTTGCGGTTATTGAGAGCGATTCGGTTTGCGACCGTTTTGGAGTTTCAAATTGAAGAACGGACCTGGGAAGCACTGCGCGCGGCAGCCCACGAGATTTCAGTAGTGAGCCCTGAAAGAATCCGCGACGAACTGCTTAAAATATTAGGCCATCCTCAAAGGGTGCGAGGATTCGACCTGCTGGATCAGAGCGGGTTGCTTGCAGTGATATTGCCAGAAGTAGCTGCCCTGAAAGGTTGCCAGCAACCTGCACAGTTCCACCCCGAAGGCGACGTTTTTGTACATACCCGCAAGATGCTCGAGGCACTACAGCCCGACCCAACCCCCCTGGTCGCGCTCTCTGTCCTGTTGCACGATATCGGCAAACCTCCGACTCAGTCATTTGATGCCGAGGATCAGCGAATACGATTCAACGGCCACGATAGAGTAGGGGCGGAGATGACCGAGCGGGTTATGCAGAGGTTCCGCTTTTCGCGCCACGAGATCGATGCGGTGGTCGAGGCGGTTCGGAACCATATGGTTTTCAAGGACGTGCAACAGATGCGTCCCTCTCGCCTTCGCCGCTTCATGGCCCGTCCGACGTTCGAAGCCGAGCTGGAGTTGCACCGCGTCGACTGCGTTGGCAGCCATGGCGATCTTGAGAACTATGAGTTCCTTAGAAAGAAAGCGGAAGAATTCTCTGCAGAGCCGCTGATACCGCCGCCATTGATTCGGGGACGCGACCTTTTGGAGCTCGGCTTAATGCCAGGTCCAAGAATTGGTGAACTGCTAGAGGCGGTACAGACAGCACAACTGGAGGGGGAGATCAAGACGCGTGAAGACGCATTTAAACTCCTGGAATCCCTGGGCGTTCAAAAGGAAGCGAAAGGCTCGTCGAAATGATTCCACAATTCATGGGTTACGTCGCGCATGAACCGGGTGGGGCACCGGAGGTTATGCGGATAGAAGAAATGGCACTCCCAGAGCCTGGATCTCGTGACGTCCTCGTTAAGGTGGCTTTTGCAGGTGTCAATCGGCCCGACGTGTTCCAACGCGCCGGCCACTATCCAGCCCCGCCGGGAGCGTCACCGGTGCTCGGTTTAGAGGTCAGCGGTCAAGTAGTCGCACTGGGGAGCAAAGTGACCGAATGGAACGTCAGGGACGAGATCTGTGCTCTGACAGCCGGCGGAGGATACGCTGAGTATTGTTCTATTAATGCAGGCCATTGTTTGCCGATCCCGCGCGGCCTCGATCTCGCGCAGGCCGCTGCTTTGCCAGAGAACATGTTCACTGTCTGGACGAACCTGATTGATCGTGGCCGGTTGAAGTCTGGGGAACGCGTACTCATTCACGGCGGTTCGAGCGGGATAGGTTATATGGCGATCCAGCTCGCGGCGCTGTGGGGCGCCCAGGTATTCACGACCGTCGGAACGGAGCAGAAAGCGGAGTTTTGCCGGACGCTCGGCGCCGCGCTGGCAATCAACTATCGCACGCAAGATTTCGTTCAAGAAATCGAACGAGCCACTGAAAAGCGCGGTGTGGACGTAATTCTTGATATGGTCGGCGGAGACTATTTCCCGAAGAACCTCAGCTTGCTCAGTCTCGAGGGCCGTTTGATCCAGATTGCCTTTCTTCGCAGCAGTATCGT
>JBKPBY010000137.1:0-16306 GCA_046727075.1 bacterium
CGCATCCACAGCGACATAACGCATCGATAAAGCCTTCTGCAGGTCCTTCTCTTTCATCGAGTTCAGGACCGCCTCCGCCGTGTGCGCTGCTTCTGCTTCCTGCGCACTTGTCAAAGCGTAACGACCCGCTACGACGTTTTCAGGGTCTTCGACCAGCATCTTCGTCTTTCCCCAACCAACGGAAGCAACGATGAGAAGACCGCCGACAAGCCAGAACTTCATAACGCTCCGGAGAATAGTAACTACATCGAATGGATCAACCCAAAACAGCGGTCATTGCCTGTAGCAACACATGAACGCTTTCGACCGTCTCGTCTCCCATATTCGAAATCCGGAAAGTCTTCCCTTTGATTTTTCCGTAACCGGTATCGATCTGGAAGCCGTGCTCCTCTCGGAGTCGTTTTGAGAAGACTTGTAGATCGATGTTTCGATTGTTCTTAACGCAGGTCAAAGTGACCGATCGAAAACCGTCCTTAGCAAAGAATTCGAATCCGTGCTTTCTAACCCAGTCGTGGACAAGCTGGTTGGTTTGCGCGTGCCGTTTGTATCGATTCTCCAGGCCTTCAGCAAAAATATCCTCTAGCTTAGAACGCAGGGCGTAGATGTGCGGGATAGCTGGCGTACTCGGAGTCATGAACTCCGCTGCGTTCCTTCGAAATTCGAATAGATCGAAGTAATAACCCCGATCAGAAATCTGCTCAGCGCGCTGAAGCGCCTTTTCTGACGCTGCGAACAAAGAGAGCCCGGGAGGCAACGCCAGCGCTTTCTGAGAGCCAGTCAGCATTAGGTCGATGCCGAGTTGATCCATCGGGATGGCCTGCGCTGAGAACGAAGAAACTGTATCCACGATCAGGATCACATCCGGATATTTTCGGACCACATCACAGATTTCCTTTAGAGGGTTCACCACGCCGGTTGACGTTTCGTTGTGGATCACCGTCACGGTATCGAATTTGCCGGTCGCAAGCTGCCTATCAAGATCAGCCGGGTTAATCGGTTCGCCCCAATCGACCTGGAGTGGAGTCGCGTTCTTGCCGCAGCGTTTCGACACATCCAGCCATTTATCGGAAAAGGCGCCACACATGCAGTTGAGAACACCTTTGACCGCAAGGTTCCGAATTGCTCCCTCCATCACGCCCCAAGCAGAAGAGGTAGAGAGAAAGACTGGCTGCTGAGTCTGGAACAGCTCCTGCAAACGCGGAAAAATTTCGCGGTACAGTTCTTTGAAGTCCGCGCTCCTATGCCCGATCATCGGGGCGGTCATTGCCTGCAACGTCTTCGGCGAAACCTCAACCGGCCCTGGAATAAACAGCTTAACTGCTCTCTTCATTGTGGAGAACATTCAGAGAAAGCCGGGCGGTGGCAACAGAGAATGCGTGTCGGCGTGTGGGCGTGTGGGCGTATCGGCGTGTCGGCGTGTCGGCGTGTGGGCGAATGGTTACCCGGTTTTGCGACGGGGTTTTATTACCCAACGATAGGCGTAATCACGTCTAAATCGCGAAAATGCCTGGCAATCATAATGTATTTATTCGCGTAATCCCTATCGCAGATGGGCCAACTTAAAATCTCTAACAACTGCGACCACACGTTTACACGCCGACACGCCCACACGCCGATACGCCCACACGCCGACACGTCATTCCGGCCAAAGAAAATGCTCTAGCCGTAATCGGGTCAGCCTATTCTTCGCTTCCTCTGAACGTGCTCCACGCGTATTCGCCAACTTTTCGTAAACGGCTGCGGCTGATCCCCATGATCGGCGGTCCTCAAGGATCTGACCGGCGTCAAACCCGGCGCGGAAAAACCAAAGCTGATCGCCTTTGCCGCCGTCAACGGCAAGCACGTCATAGTAAGTCGCAAGGGCATCATCGGGCCGGCCCAATTTCTCGAGACATTTGCCTTTTTTATAGAGAGCACGCTGCTTCAATTCCTCCGGCACACGATCGAGTCCTGCCAAAGTCTGAAATGTCTTAACTGCGTCCTCGTATAACTTTGGATCGGTTGCTGCCAGAGTGAATTGCGCGTCTCCTTTATTGTCGAGCGCTTCGTACTTGATTTCTGCAGGCGGATTTTGCCCCAACAGATCGTCCAAGAGCACAATTGCTTCTCGATCTCGCTTTGTTTGACGCTTTGTTAATGCTTGTTCGAGTCGCGCTTGAAATTTTAGCGGTCCGGCGCGCTGATAAACATCTTCAAATAACACGATCGCCCGATCGATCGAGGCCGGATTCAGACTCTTGCGAGCTGCTTCACCGGCTAAGAACAGGGCCGTTTCAACCAAAGGAGAGTCGGGGTTCTCTTCCCGAACAAGCTCGAACTGAGTTTGAGCGTTCGGAAAATCGCTTTGGCGAAAGTAGACCTCTCCCAGTTTCAGGCGTACCTCCGGTCGATTTGGCGCGTTCGGATATTTTTGCAGGTACTCTTGAGCGAGCGCTGCTACGGCTTGTGCGTTTTGAGACGGATCAGAAGCAGCCAGGAAAATTTTGAGGCGATCCGCGCGTTCCTGAAGGTTCGGCTCGTTGCCAACCTTCTGAAGCGCTTGCCGAGCGGCAGCGACGTCAGGGGGTTGCTCGGTTAACCGGAGTTCTGCTTGAACCAGATAGGCTTCCGGAGCTTTCGGATGGCCACGATATTCCTTCGCAAACCCACGTAATGTCTCGTCCGCTGATGACTGCCCGGTTCTCGCTTCCAGCAAACCTTTCACGAAAAGAAGGTCTCCGACGAGGTTCTGCCCATCGGGTTTCTTTTGCAGTTTGGAGAGCGATTGGGCGAATCCTTCGCGGTCACCGATTTGAAGAGAGCAGAGTGCGGCATTGAACAGGGTCTTTTCTGGCTCAATCTCGAAGCCATTCGATAGATTGAGAAAGATATCGCGGGCAGCCCGCAAGTTACCTTGCCGGTAATAGCACTCCGCCAATAGATCATATACCCGGAACTGTTGTGTCCATGGGAGGCGAGCCGCCCGTTGAGAAAGTGCTTCGAGGCGTTTTACCGCGTCATCGATTTCGCCACGATCAAGCTCCTGCCGGCTAAGCAACAAAGCAGTCTCCACAGCCATCTGATGTGACGGAAATCTCTGCAGAAGCTCTCGGAAGGTCTGCTCGGCGAGGGGTTTGAGGCCCTGCTTTAGTTGCAGATTCGCAAGATAGTATAGCGCATAAACCGGGCGATCCGGTCCCGCTTGTTCCGGGCTCTCAGCAGCCCACTTGGCAAAGTCAGGAGTTGCTGACACACCCTCCGCTACGTAAATCTGGAAGAGCGTTTCAAACATCTCCGGGAGCGCTGGATTGCGCGGTTGATCCGAGATCAGCTTTTCCAGCTGGGACTCGGCTTCCTCAAGCTCGTGATTTTGAACCAGGATGCTCACCATGCCGAGGTTTGCTAGTGTCACAACACGAGAAGTCCTGTGTGTCGGCTCAGCGAGAATTTTCTGGAACAGATCCTTTGCGGCGCTCAGGTTCCCTTTCTTGAGTTCGATTTGTCCAATCAAGCACAGCTTTTGCAGTTGCTGACGCGGGGTCGGAGATTCCAGGCGCGCAAGAAATCCTTCCGCCTTCGGAATATCGGGTTGCGCAAGCGCGATTTCTGCCGCAAGCAAAAGCGCGCGTGTGCGTAAGCCATTGTCGGGATGGCTTAGCGCCGGCTTTAAGGTTTCCAAAGCCGCATCCAACTGCGAGAGTGCTCGTTGGCAATCGGCGAGCCCGAGCCTTGCTTCGCCGAATTTTTCTGAATCCGAACCATGTAACAATTCGGAAAACAATGTCTCACCTTGTTTCCAACGCCTCGATCGTCGCGCCGCTTCGGCTCGCAAAAACGTGGCTTCCGGTTGCTGCATTCCGTCAAGAACATCTTGCGCCTGTTGCGGCTTGTTTGTGCTGATGAAGCATCGCGCGAGCAATATTCTAGCTGCTTCGGCTCGAGCGGCGTCTGGTTGTGACGCCAGAAACTGTTGAGCTTTGGTAATACCAACTTCAGGGATACCGTTCTGTTCCGCCTGAATCGCATCGTCTAACAGATTGGCGCAAGCGCTTCCTACAGAAAGGCAGAGTGCTAGCCCGAACAAACAAAGCCAGTGTCGTCGCGAGGAGAAACCGCTAACTTTCATCGATAGGATTCGAGCGATTTTCACGGCGCGTTAGATTCTGCCTGTCGCAACGCGACAACCGAACATCGTTGGACCTTACCAGGGGTTCTCCGGCCAAGGCAGGATCACCCCTGGCTGAGATTTGTTGTCGCGACGCGACAGCTCCTCCAAGTTTTATCCAGCGGTTCAAGGTCTTCATTACAGAATACGCCTCAGATACCTTCCCGTATGACTGGCTTCGACTGCAGCAATCTGCTCAGGTGTTCCCTGTGCGATGATTTGACCGCCGCCGTTTCCGCCTTCCGGGCCGAGATCAACAACCCAATCTGCGCTCTTGATGACCTCCAGGTTGTGCTCGATCACAATCAGCGTATTTCCCTGGTCCCGAAGCTTGAGCAAAACTTCCAGCAGCTTGTGAATATCGGCGAAATGCAAACCAGTGGTTGGCTCGTCTAGAATGTAAACCGTCCGGCCGGTCGCTTTCTTGGCGAGTTCCGCTGCCAGCTTCACCCGCTGAGCTTCGCCACCGGAAAGTTGAGTGCCCGATTGGCCAAGCCGTAAGTAACCGAGCCCCACATCAATCAGAGGTGTCAATTTGTCGTAAATTGCCGGCACCGCGCGAAAGAACCGCGCCGCTTCGTCAACCGACATCGCCAGGATATCCGAGATGTTCTTGCCGCGATACGTGATCTCAAGCGTTTCACGGTTATAGCGCTTACCGCGGCAAACTTCGCATTCGACATATACGTCGGCTAGGAAGTGCATCTCGATCTTAATCAGCCCGTCGCCCTGGCAGTTTTCGCAGCGGCCACCTTTCAGGTTGAAACTAAACCTGCCGCTTGAATAGCCACGAATTCGAGAGGCGGGCAGTTGACTGAACAGGTCACGAATCGGACCAAACGCGCCTGAATACGTCGCGGCGTTCGATCGCGGTGTGCGTCCGATTGGGCTTTGGTCAATCACAATCGCTTTATCGATCTGATCCAGGCCCAAAATCGAAGCGTGCGCGCCCGGACGCTCTTTCGATTTGTAGAAATGGCGAAACAGTGCCCGGCGAAGGATATCATCAACCAGCGTTGATTTGCCGCTTCCGGAAACGCCCGTAACACAGGTCAGGCAGCCGAGCGGAAAAGCAACTGTCAGGTTCCGCAAATTGTTTTCTTTCGCTCCGGTCACAGTGAGCCAGCCTTCAGCGCCGGATCTTTCGCTGATCTGCGCTGTAGTGGGAGTCGTTCGCGCCCGGGGGATCGGAATTCTCAGCGCGCGGCGGAGATATTGCCCGGTCAACGAATCCGGATGCGCTTCGATCTCGGCGACGGTGCCTGTGGCTACGATTTGTCCACCGCGAGGACCGGCACCCGGACCAAGGTCGATAACGAAATCGGCCGACCGGATCGTATCTTCATCATGCTCGACGATTACGACCGTGTTACCAAGGTCGCGCAAATGTTTTAACGTTGTCACTAAACGATTGTTGTCGCGTTGGTGCAGGCCGATACTAGGTTCGTCGAGTACGTAGAGTACGCCGGCAAGTCCAGACCCAATCTGTGTTCCCAACCGAATCCGTTGGGCCTCACCTCCAGAAAGAGTACCGCTCTCTCGATTCAGCGTTAAATATCCTAGCCCGACTTCGACCAGGAAACTGAGACGATTCCGAATTTCTCGCAGCACCTCTGTTGCAATCAGCCGCTGGTGTTTAGACAGGGAAATGTTCTCCAAAAACAACTTCGCTTCTTCAATCGTTAGCGCACAGAACTCGTGAATGTTAAGTTCGCGCCGATTTACGTCTTGGATTGTTACTGCAAGAATTTCCGGACGCAGCCGGGAGCCTGCGCAGACCCTGCACGTGCGTCGGCCTTGAAAAGTCTTTAATCGGTTTTTGGTGAACTCGCTTTCGGTATGCGCGATCAGATTGTCGAGTTGGGCCAACACGCCTTCGTACGGCTTTTCGACAACCTTGGTCCCAAATTCAAAACGCACCACCCGATCCCCAGTGCCGTATAGAAGTGCCTCTTGGAAACGCTCCGGGAGATCTGCGAACGCTGTTTCAAGGCTGACACCGAAGTGCTTTGCTAACGCTTCCAGCTGCGAGCCATGGTACGCCTGCATCCGCTTGGTCGACTTTCGCCAGGGTGCGATCGCGCCATCCTGAAGTGACCGGCTCGGTTCGGGAATCACTAACTCGGGATCAAAATACGCTTCTGAACCGATTCCCTGGCAGGCCGGACATGCGCCTGCCAGACTGTTAAACGAGAAATGCTTTGGTGTGAGTTCCGGCAGCAGAAAATCGGTTCGTGGATTGCAATAATCCGTGGAGTAGGGGAGATCCTCCCAAACCGCTGCACCAGGAAGCTGGCGGCTGACGATAAGCCGGTTGCCGCCCCAAGCCAGCGCGGTGTCGACGGAGTCGGCCAGCCGTGTGCGAACGCCTTCGCGGATCACGAGTCGATCCACTACAACGTCGATCGAGTGGCGTCCGGTCTTGGAAAGTCTGATCGGCTCTGGTCGAGCTAATTCCAGTATTTCGCCGTCAACTCGAACTCGGACAAAGCCCTCTCGTTTAACTTTTTCAAGCACATCGCGGAATTCGCCTGTTTCATTTCGTACCAGCGGAGCGATTATGAGGGCCCTGGTCTCGTCGGGATAAGCCAGGATTTGGTCAACGATCTGTTCCGGTGTCTGCTTATAAATTTTTTCTCCCGTTGCCGGATCGTGAGGCTGACCGATGGCAGAGAACAAAACCCTTAGATAGTCATAGACTTCCGTTGTCGTTGCGATGGTCGAACGCGGGTTCGCCATCGAACTGCGTTGCTCGATTGCGATCGACGGAGAGAGACCTTCGATAAAATCAACGTCCGGTTTCTCCATTTGATCGAGAAACTGTCTGGCGTAGGCCGAGAGACTCTCTACGTAACGTCTTTGTCCCTCTGCGTAGAGCGTGTCGAAAGCCAGCGAAGATTTTCCCGAACCGCTCATTCCGGTGACCACAACCAAACGCTCCCGAGGAATATCAACGTTGATATTCTTGAGATTGTGCTGTCGCGCCCCAAGTATGCGAATCTTCTCTGCAGCCATTTTCTGGAAAGCGGTGAATCAATAACCAAGCACAGGACCAGGCAGGCGACTAGCCCAGTTTTTTCCAGCGCCTGTCAACCGTTTGATAGGCCGCCTTTACGTTGTGAGACAGCCTGTCCGTCGCCGCCGTCCAGCGGCTAATGCTCGCAATAGATTGTTAGAACAAAGCTCAGCCAATCTGTCTTATCCAGCCGCGCGAAGCGCCGCCCCAGGATCGCACGCTAGTGCGCTCCTTCGATTTTATGCTTCTGCAGTCGCCGATAGAACGCGCTTCGGCTGAGCCCGAGTGCTTTTGCGGCAAGAAGCGCGTTCCCTTGATTTCGGGCTAAAGCCCGCCGAATCAACAGTGCTTCAGCCGAATCTAAATCCATTTCGTCAAGGCTAGAGCTCCTACCGTGTGCGCCCTGCAGACCTAGATCCGACGCTTGAACCTTGTCGGATCGTGCCAAAAGAACCGCGCGCTCTAATACGTGGCGCAGCTCTCGCACGTTGCCGGGCCATCCGTAGGCCTGCAAAGCAGCGATCGCATCTGAGTGAATCCCGGTGATCTGCCTGCGGTACCGCTTTACGAATTCTGCGAGAAATTGTTCCGCCAGGATCGGAATATCCGCGATACGATCGCGCAGAGATGGCAAATGTATCTGAATAGTATTGAGGCGGAAAAAGAGGTCTTCTCGGAATTTGCCTGCACCGATCTCTCTACGCAGGTCCGCATTTGTAGCGCTCAACAGCCGAACATCAGCATGTCGCGTCTTGGAAGAACCAACCCGCTCAAATTCGCCTGTCTCCAGAACGCGCAGAAGCTTGGTCTGTTGAGTTGCCGTGAGGTTCGCAATTTCGTCCAGGAACAATGTTCCGCGATCAGCCAATTCGAATCGGCCTGCGCGGTCAGCCTTGGCATCAGTGAACGCGCCCTTAACGTGCCCAAACATTTCGCTTTCAAACACCCCTTCCGGAAGACCGCCCATATTAACAGTGATTAGCGGTTGACCAGCGCGTGTCGAAAGCTGGTGCACCATGCGAGCAACCACGCTCTTACCGGTGCCATTTTCGCCTGTAATCAACAGGTTGGCGTCAGACGGAGCGACTTGCTCAATCATCTGTTGGACCTCTTGCATCGCGGCGGAGGTACCGACAAATCCTTCTACTGGGACGCTGCTGCCACGGAGAGTGCTGTTTTCTGCCTCCAAGCGTTCTTTCCCTCTGAGCGCGTTCCTCAAAGCAATCTGAGTCCGAAGAATCGAGAGCAATCGCTCGTTTTCCCAGGGTTTCTGCAAGAAATCTTTGGCACCGAGACGGATCGCTTCTACCGCAATTTGGATAGAAGCGTATGCGGTCATCACAACGATTGGCAGCGAAGGATCAACCTCCCGAATACTCTTAATCAGGCCCAACCCTTCCACGCCGGTTTGCCGCTCCGCGCGATAATTGAGGTCAATCAGTGCAACGTCAAAATCTTCGCGCCCGATTTTGGTAAGAACCGCGCTCGGCGAGTCTGCGGTGACTGCCTCGTATCCTTCGGCGGTGCAAAGGAAAGAAAGAGCGCTCAATACCTCCGATTGATCGTCGGCAATCAAAACTCGTGGACTTGGCATGGTGTCTCTGGAGAGGAATCGATTATGAGTAGAAAACCCCCGCCGTGCAAGCCGCCGCCCTATCGATCGTGCAACCTGGCTGCTGTGGGCCGGCAGAGCTTGTCGTGCCATAGCCTTGGCGAAGGCTGACCCTGCCGCCGCCACCCAATGGTATCCACCTCCTATTCCGAAAACGCCTGAAACAACGCCTGACTCTGGCGATCGAGTTTGTGTGCATTTCGTACAATGTAAAGATCACCCGCCAAGTCCCGGATCAACATTCCGCCACCGGGAATAGGCCTCGGCCAATCATCCAGTTTCGTCTGAAAAATCCGCTGCCCTTGCTTGGTATCGACTTTCCATGTTCGCAACTCGTACTCGTCCTCGATCGAAAGCATACGTTCGATCTCAAACACGAAACGTGCCTGATCCAATGCAATAAACAGCGCCTGTCGCGATCCTTCATCCAGGCTGTCCGGATCGAGAATAAACCCAATTTCTTCATTCTGATCGTTTCGCAACGAAACAAAAGCAGTTGCGCTGGACCAAGGAAAACAGGGCACCGGCCGGGCGGAGACCTGCTCTTGATCTCGCACCAGCAGAAGCCTGCCTGAGCCATCGGTCTTCAATTGGAAATTTTCTGATCGCGTCATATCGCGTGTGCCTCATGTAGTTGAATCTGCATCTCGTAGAGTCTGCGGTAGACGCCACCTGAAATACTCAACAGTTCCTGGTGCGTCCCGTGTTCGGCAATCTTGCCGTCTTTTATCACCAGCAAACGGGTCGCTCGTTTGAGCGTGGAAAGACGATGAGCGATCGCAAACACGGTTCTTCCGGCGATCAATCGATTTAACGCTTCCTGGATCTTGTGCTCTGTCTCTGTATCAACGCTGCTTGTTGCTTCGTCCAATATGAGAATGCGCGGGTCATGCAGGACCGCGCGGGAGATTGAGATTCGTTGGCGCTCGCCCCCAGAAAGTGTATGGCCGCGTTCGCCCACAATCGTATCGTAGCCGTGGGGCAGCTTGCAGATGAAATCATGCGCATTAGCTGCGCGAGCGGCGTTGATTACTCGATCTAGAGATGCCTCCGGAAGCCCGTATCGGATGTTCTCCAAGATAGTTCCGTGAAACAAAAACGGATCCTGCAACACCATTCCGACCTGACGACGGAACGCACCAACATCGAGATCTCTGATGGAGATTCCGTCAATCAAGATCTCGCCTCCAGTTGTGTCGTAGAAACGGACTAACAGGTTGATCAAGGTTGATTTTCCCGACCCGGATGGACCAACTAATCCAATCAGTTCACCCGGCTGCACCTGAAAAGAGATCCCGCGAATTACCTGGCGAACCTGGTCATACCCGAAGGTTACGTTTCGGAATTCCACCTTACCCCGTAACGGTTTCAGAGAGAGGGCGTCTCCTTTCTCAATCAGTTGAGGCTGCGTGTCCAGTAGATCGAAGATCCGATGCGCGGAGCTCAATGCCCTGTTTAGCAGGCGCGACATCTGGCCAATGATCTCGATGGGATAGAAATACATCCCCATATACAGGAGAAACGAAACGAACGTTCCGACTGAGAGACCAACAGCCGAGGCACCCAACAAGCGTGGTAACGCAAATGCCCAGGTTAGAATCGTCATGCTGTGAACGAGCAGCATCAAAAGCGGCCAGAAGCCGGTCCAGACATAGTGAATGCGAAAACATTCATTGGTGAATGCTTCGTTTCGATCTCCAAATCGCAGCTTCTCGTGATCTGCCTGGTTAAAAGCTTTCACGACGCGAATTCCAGGAATGGTGTCTGATAAAGCGTCAGTCAAATGCGACCATTTGCGCCAGGCGCGAAGAAAGAATGCATGCATCTGTTTCCCGTTCCTGTAGATGAGCCATATCAGAATGGGTAGCGGGATGGTCATGATGAGGCCGAGCCGCCAGTCCATAACGATCAGGACCACGCTCAAACCAGCGAGCAGCAAGAATGATAACGACAGCTCAACGACTCCAAAGGCAATGAAGTCCCAGATCCGATCACTGTCGGAACTGACCCGGCTAATGATGCTCCCGGTTTGTTTACTGGAAAAGAAGCTGACGCTCAGCTTATGGAGATGCTCATACATGTCGGTACGAAGATCTCGCGCAACATGTTCGCCCAGGACAGCCATCGTTCGTAGCCGAACCCAGCCGGCGATCTCCTGAATGAGAAGAGTGGCAACTAAGCCTGCTAGAAAAATGATCGCTGCGTTCCAGGCCACCTGCGCGGACATCGATCCACCCTGATAGGGACGAATCACATCATCGACCAGTTTTCCAGTTAAGAACGGCGGAACCAGGCGAGCCAGCGTCATCACTACTGCGCCGATCATTCCGATTGTTACTTGCAGGCGGTACGGTCTGACGTAACCGAGCAGCCGCCAAATTATGGCGAGACGGTTCGTACTGACCGATGCCTGTGCCTCTTTGACATGCTGTGTGACAGCTTCGAGATAGACGTCATCGTCGTGTCGCGCGGCCAGAGACTGCCCCTCCAATTGTTGCTGGAGGAAAAACAAGACATGTCCGATCGCACGGCGTTGCCGATGGCTATATCGAATCGTTGCGAACGGATGCTCATCTAATTTGTTGAAAAGATGAACCGTGGTGCAGCTCATGCCGTGTACTTCGTTAATTTTTTGTAACGAAGAGCGGCGCTCGATTCGGATTGTTTCGTCCGAATGTTGGCTGGCCGGCCGGGCAATGATGATTTCGTTTCGAGTCAGGCAAAGCCAGACCTGACACAGCTTCATTGAGGCGTCGAGGTCGGCCATAGCATAGATCTCAACTGCAGCGCCCCCACACGCTTTTTCAATCCGCTGGCGCAGACCGCGGGGCAGCATCATTGGCTGATCGAAGTAACGTTCAAAAATTTGTTTGGCAGACGTTTGCATAGCGACAAAAGTGGGAACGACAGCTGTCCTAAGCAGGACAAAGGACGACAGCTCCAAACAGAGCCCCAGACACTGTTAACAGCCGCCCGGCTATCGGGCCGCTCGCGCCAAAATTGGCCGTGTCAACGATGAGACCGCGAGAGGCCAGCGACGGGAACGACCTGATCCAGTGTCTTCAGAGCGATGTATTCGGTCATTCTAACTAGCCTCCTTTCGTGTGGGGACGTCTACATACAGGAGGTGCAAGATCTTGACAAGCTGTTTCTTGATGGTTGCACAAAATCGAAAAACCGGTATTAAAAGGAAAACTCGCGATGACACTTCGGTTGTTCGTTCCTCTGTTTGTCGTTTTCACCTCGGGTTTCACTTTCGCCCAAGACACCGCCTACAAGGCGCTTCGAGTAGTCGGAAAACAACGCGGCGAAAATGCTTTGGGCCAAATCGTTTCGATCTCTGGAGTTTATGGGCATCCGCAACCTAACAACTGGCAAATCCTACTGAACGATCCTTCAGGTCGGGCCGGCGCTCGAGAACTGCAAATCGGATCCGGGCAAGTTTTGTCGGAACGAGCCGCACGCCCGAGCCAAAGCGGAACGCCGATCGATCTCAGCAAATTGAATCTCGATTCAGATGGAGCTTTTCATTTGGCTGAGCAAGAGGCCGCTCGCAACCAAGTCAGTTTCGACAGCGCCAGCTACCGCTTATTTGCGCAAGGCGCAGCGCGACAACCGATTTGGAAGATTGAGCTTTTCGATTTCAAGCAGCGTCCGGTTGGAACCGTGCGAATTGCGGCGGACACTGGAAATCTGATAGCTGGCAGCAATTGGGCGCGCGGCAACGGAGTCGCGTCGGTGCAAAATGGGCCGGTCGATACTCCGCGAAGCCGTTCATCCGACCAGGATGTGCTCGCAGAGCCATCTCCGTCGAAAGGCGCTCAAACCTATCAGCCGCCCCCGCCGGCAGACTACCGCCAGCCGCAATACCAGGATGTGCCGCGCCACCAGCCGGCGGACGATTATACGAACAACTCGCAGCCTGCCCCGGATAACTATGATGGCCGGTATGCCAATGATTCCGGCGATCACGAGGGAGAGTCCATTAAACACCGCGTCAACCGTTATGGTGCTACCGTTTATCATTTTGGTGCGACCGTGGTTCATCGAACCACCAACGCCTTTCGTAGAGTAGGGGGGTGGTTCCAGAAAAGATTGACCGGCGAAGACACGCTAAGCTCTCCGGAGCAAAACGATTCCGACCAATACAATCAACCCGTCCCGCCAAGCGATCAGTATAATCAACCGGTCACTCCCTCTCCGGCGGAATAGGCTGTAGGGCAGAGAGCCTCTGCCAACATCGTTTGATATGTGGTGCTGGCCCAACGCCGGTAGGAGCCGAGCTTCGGATGCTGTCTTAGAAGTCGCGAAGCGACCACTGAGACAGCCACACCGGCAGCAGGTTCGCATCTACAGCTTCCACACCGTCCTGCCACCCACAATCGTCCTGACGGCTCGCCCTTTGAGCTCCCATCCATCGAACGGGGTGTTCCGCGAACGCGAACGCGATTCGGACTTTCGATACGTCCATTCAAGATCCAGATCGAGAATGGTGATATCGGCATCGGCCCCAGGAACTAAAGTTCCTTTTGATAGCCGAAGCAGTACCGCTGGATTGATTGTGTAGAGAGTGATTAACCGTTTCAGGTCGATAGCTTTTGCCCGGTGTATTAACAGCGTCGAAAAAAGCCCAAACTCTGTTTCCAGGCCCAGAATACCGAATGGCGCCTGATCAAATTCTACTTCTTTTTCGAACCCTGCATGCGGAGCGTGGTCGCTAGCTAGAATTGTGATGGTGCCATCCGCGACCCCTTCAATTAACGCCTCAACATCTTCACGTGCGCGAAGTGGAGGATTCATTTTGTAATTGCTGTCAAAGGCGCTGATCGACTCGTCTGACAGAGCAATGTGGTGCGGGCATAGTTCTCCGGTCACCGGCACGCCCCGCATCCTTGCGTCGCGCAGAAGTCGAACGCTGCCCCCTGAGCTCAAATGCTGACAATGAATCCGCGTGGCGCATAGCTCGGCGAGCAAAATATTTCGCATAACCATGATCTCTTCACCCGCGCGCGGCCAACCAGGGAGCCCAAGCACCGTGCTCCAATAGCCTTCGTGCATCACTCCATTCCCAACCAGGTTGTAATCCTGGCAGTGGTCCATCACTGCGAGGTCAAACATCCGCGCGTATTCGACCGCGCGGCGCATCAGTTCATGATTTTGAACGCAATGACCATCGTCTGTGATTGCAACAATTCCCGCCTGAACCATCGAACCGATGGGAGCCATCTCTTCGCCGGCCAATCCCTTGGTGATGGCGCCGGCTGGAAACACATTGATACAAGCAGTTTCACGAGCACGGTCAGTTATCCAGGTAACGCTGCTCGGACTATCAGAAGGCGGCGTCGTATTTGGCATGCAGATGACTGTAGTGAACCCGCCTGCGGCCGCCGCCTGGCTTCCGGTCTCAATCGTTTCCTTATGCGATTGTCCCGGCTCCCGAAAATGAACGTGGATATCAATTAATCCCGGCGCTACCACCAGACCTTTCGCGTCGATCGTTTCGTGTCGGCCAGTCGGTGGGGTGTCCGAAACCAAGCCGTTCACTACGTAGAGATCAGCAACTTCGTCGCGATCGACTGCAGGATCGATGATGCGTCCGCCTTGGATAATCAGGTTTTTCATCCGGCCTTACGAGCAGCAGTACTGCACAAGAACAGGACGGCCATGCGTACTGCCAGTCCGTTCGTGACTTGATCGAGGATAACACTCTGAGGTCCGTCAGCGATGTCGCTGTCAATCTCAACCCCACGATTCATCGGCCCCGGATGCATTACCAGACAGCTCGATTTCAATCTGGCGGCCCGCTCTTTGGTTAAGCCAAAAAAACGAACGTACTCCCCAAGACTCGGAAAATATTCCTTACGCTGCCGTTCATGCTGGATGCGCAGCAGATTGATTACGTCGGCATAATCGATGATATCGTCGATGCTGCGTGCGACCCTTGCTCCCATCGCTTCAAACGAACGCGGAAGAAGCGTGCTCGGTCCAACCAAGATCACTTCGGCGCCTAATTTTCTAAGCGCCCATATATTGGAGCGCGCGACTCGGCTGAAAAGGATGTCGCCAACAATGGCGACTTTCAGGCCTTCAATTTTGCCGAGCCGTTCCCTGATTGTGAATACATCGAGAAGCGCTTGAGTCGGATGTTCGTGCGCGCCATCTCCAGCATTAATAATGCTTGCTTCCAAGCGCTCGGAAAGAAAACGTGAAGCACCGGCGGAGCTGTGTCGCAACACAATGATATCCGAATGTAAAGCTTGTAGATTGAGTGCAGTGTCTTTGAGTGATTCACCTTTCTGCAGACTCGACGTCGCAGCGGAAATGTTGACTACGTCTGCGCTCAGCCTGAATGCAGCGAGCTCAAAGGATGTGCGGGTCCGCGTGCTCGGCTCGACAAAAAAGTTTACCATCGTTTTTCCACGCAGGGCAGGAACCTTTTTAATGTCCCGCGATCCTACAGTCTTGAATGCGGCGGCGGTATCCAGAATGGTCACCACTTCCTCTGGTTCGAGTTCGCGAATGCTCAACAGATCTTTCCGCTGCCATCCCGCAGACGCTGGGAACTCTTTTGATGGTTGAGCTGCAATCTTTTTCAAGGCTTCTCCAAGAGGACTGAGTCAGGACCAGGATCGACGTTTTCTAGTCGGACCTTGACCAGTTCCTGACGCGAAGTGGGGAGGTTCTTTCCAACGTAATCGGGACGGATTGGCAACTCGCGATGGCCGCGGTCAAGCAGTACAGCCAATTGAATCCGGGCGGGCCGGCCGAAGGAACTGATTGCATCCATCGCGGCTCGGCATGTGCGACCGGTGAATAAAACGTCGTCGACCAGAATGAGCGTTTGATCTTCCAGGTGAAGAGGCAGTCGAGTTTGGTGGACACCGGCGAACGATTTGCGAATCCTTAGATCGTCACGATGCATCGAGACATCGACTGAACCGAGCTGAGGTGCGTGACCTTTAATCTGACCAATGTGCTTGCCGAGCCGCTCTGCCAGTTCAACGCCGCGCAGCGGAATTCCAACTAGCGCAAAATGATTTGGATCAGGGTTGTGCTCGAGAATTTCGTGAGCAATTCTCCGAAGCGCGCGATCGATCGCTTCGGCATCCATGATGGAAACTGCGTGTGACATACCTTTGCGACCTCACAGGATCACTTAAAAGGCTACACATCCGAGATAGCGTCGACGATGTCGGAAATCAATGCGAAAAGCTACGGATTCTTCGACTGGCGCTGTCTGCGCTCTCGCCAGGCAGAGCGATGTTTCACAATCCAATCAAGAAGTGCGCGCTCAAAGCCGATATCGTAGCCAGCCTTCTCACTCTCAAGCCACTTATGCCGAAGTATCTCTTCGCGCTCGGCCAGGAACTCCTTGTAAAGCACAGAATTCTTAACCAATTCTGCGGAATCTTCTTTCGGAGGCTCCATTGTTACGGTGCGATTTTCCATGAGACGGCTCCGGCGAGTCAATGACAATCTATCTGTTTTCAATTCGGTTGGTCAAGCCGGGGCTACCGGTGCCACGGCCTTCAAT
>JBKPBY010000138.1:0-5762 GCA_046727075.1 bacterium
ACCTGGAAGCGTGGAGGGACTTTGCTTCCGTCGCTCTGGTCTTTAACCGGTGCCGAGCTAGGTCAACCACAGTCTCCTCCACGCGCTTCTTGCCGAGCGTGCAAGACCCAACAAGAAGATTGATCCACTCGAATCAATCGCCATACTTCTACCAGCTTTTGGACAGACAAGGTCAATCCGCCAATTGCGCGATGAAGCTGCCCCGAACGCCTTCGGGGTTCCGGCGCGCAATCCTCGGATTGAATCTGCAGGTCGGCGTTTTCATCGTGATCCCGCAAATGGGAATGGCGCCTGGGAAAAGCGGGATTTCTGATGGCGCTCCTCGAATCTCCCGCTAAACGTAAGTTACTGATCGATAGCAGCTTACATCGACAAAGCCTCGCCCGGCATTCGATCTGCTTTATCGAGGGATCGATTACCCATGAAGGAGCTGAGAGCGGGAGTTCTAATGTTGCTGGTTTGCGTGGTGTTGTACATCCAGGCGAAGCCGCAGTTCTGGACCGGCGTCTATCAGTTGGTGAGTCGATTCATGGAAGCGTCGAATTAGAGGCCGGGGTATTTTTATGAAACTATTGATTGCGTTGTTGGTCTGCGGGGCCCTGAGCATTGTTCTCTTTGCCGTGGTCCGATGGATGGATCAGGAGAACGATCGGTCTCGGGCTCAGCTTTTTTCTATGATGATGAGCGGGCGTTAAAAGGAGGAATGGCAGGTCCAATCGGCGGCCCGTTAAGGGTCTCGCATAATTGGCGGCCAGGGATTCTTTTGCTGCCGCGGGCGGGATCACCCCAGGGTCAAATTTGTGGTCGCTTTGCGACAATAACTCTGCGGCCCCTTCAGGGCCGACGCGTATTTCGTGGGGAATCCAGGGGTTCTCCGGCCAAGGCCGGATCACCCCTGGCTGAGTTTTGTTGTCGCTTTGCGACAAGCGCCCGCCGTTTAATCTTCTTCCTTGGCTGGTTGGGAAGGGCCGTAGATGATAGCGTTCAATAGCAAACGGACCGTGCTTAGCCAGATCATTCTTGCGCCGGGCTCGGTGCTGAAAAGAATGATGTGGCCGTGATCGACTGGCTCATCAATCAGAGCCGAGGTGCCTCGTAGCAAGCGTTCCGTGTTGTCCGGCCAAAAAAATCCGCTGATTCGCAGTTTGTCGCTTTCGAAGCTCAGCACGTTCGCACCGGTGCTACTCCGGCCAAGAAAAGCGTTCCCCTCAATCAGAACTGGCAGGACGTCTGAATCGAAGCCGATTGTCAGAAAGTTGTGGTGATCAACTCGCGCACGCACGATGGCGCCTGGGACGGTCAATGGCTTACGCGCTTCGCTTTCCTTCTTTGAAGGACGCGGCGTCGGTTTCTTTTGATCCTCAGGTGACGGTTTCTTTTGATCCTCAGGCGACGGCGACGGCTTTTTTGCCGCGGCGTCCGTTTGCTTCTCTTCGAGACGCGCGACTCGAGAAGAGGTGAGCTTCAGGTCGGGGTCTGAAGCGTATTCGCTCGCCCCGCTGATGCAGAGAAGGATGCCGCCGGCACTGAACCAGGATTTCAATTCGTTTAATTGGTCCTCACTAATCGCGTCCTTGTAATCGGCGGAGTGCCCATCTGGCAGGATTACTACGTTGAAATCCTTGAGGGCGGCGGTCCGGAGCTTTTCCAAAGAAATCGGCACGACGTCGAGACCGCACTCCTGACTCAGCAAGAACCGAAGGAGACCGTAACTGGTCTGTTCCACTGGTTTATCCGCTACCAGGGCCACTTTCGGTGGTTTGATAGCGAATACTGTCTCCGAGCCAATGCCGTGCTGAGCAGAGTCCGGAAAAGTTGAAGCTAACGAAAAAATCGACACGCCAAATTGACGGCTTAGATCGCTGAGCTTTTTCGGAGTATCACTCGGGTTGCGTTCCGTGCGCACTATGAATGAGCCGCGTGCGAACATCCTGTCCCCAGCCTGAAATTGTTCGTTTGATGTGGAAAGCCGGAATCCCTGCGCAATAAGAGATATGGCCAGCTTCATCGCAGAGATCGAATTGGGTTCGAACGCGTAGACAACGCCGGGATCGATCTGTTTCGGTGTGGCGACTGCCTCTAACTCTTGAATCTGGCCACCAGTTGGCGGAGGCGCAATTGAGGCCACGCGGCGGAATCGACCGGGACGCCGTCGAAATGAGTTGGCTCATCGCTAAAATAGGCTTCAACGCCGAACGCGAGCGGCAGGGACCAGGCTGTTACATCGTAGAACTCGTATTCACGCCGTTCTTCTTCTGATCCCTTGCTTTCATTGAGTCGACGAAGTTCCTCCTGACGCTTCAGGAATTCCGGATCTTGTCGCGTCTCGATCTCCAACAAAGCATTTGCCATTCGGCCATATGGTTGGGCTGTATCAACAACGAAAGAACCAGCCGGAACCGTCTTATCAGCCGTATCATTGCCTAGGCTATCCTTTGCTTTGGAAAGCTTCAGATCAGCGTTGATCCGAGAAACCTCGATGCCTTGCGCTCTCAACAGAGAGACCAAATTCAGCGTCGCTTCCGGGTTACTCGAAGGAACAAAGTAGTACTTCCGTTTCAGTTCGGTGAGAGTGGATTCGAAAAAGCCTCTGTAATCCCGAAGCCGCGCCTCTCGATTAGCTGCGGCGGTCATGACAGTATTCAGACTCGCAACAAAGTGTTTTGAGATTCCGTCTCGCAGCGTCACGACTGTTTCATCATCGCGAAACCACCGGTAACCTCTGGCCCCGCCACCGTCGGTTTCATAAGTCATTCCGATTGCGCCATGTAACGACGCCCAACTGTCCCAGTATCCGGGGTAGAAAAGGTCGAAGATATCTCGCACAAAATACTGCCAACCATATTGGTCAAAGGCCTGAGCGTTCGATTTACCGAAAATATTGGTCCATTTGGCGGTCGTTGCCGGGAGGTTAGGATTGATCGGCAAGGCGGGCGGCGGAAAGAAGTATTCTTTCGTTTGTCCGTGATGATCCGCCAGGACTTGCGGGTGCCATTGCAAAAACGCAGCAGTGGAAGCTTTGGATTCCGGTTGCGACAACGAGACCAAGTCACGGTTCAGATCGAAGAAGTTATGATTCAGCCGACCGGCGATGCTCCAAGGCTCTTGATGTTCGAAAGCGTAATGTTCGGGTCGGCCGAAGCCGTGTGCGTTGTACCATGTGGCAAATCGCTCGTGACCGTCCGGGTTTTGGCACGGATTGATCAACACCACCACGTTGTCGAGCGCCGACAAGAGCGCGGGGTCCTCTGAGGCCAACAACTGATAAAGCACCTGGATACTGGCTTCGAATGCAGCCGATTCGCTGCCGTGAATGCTATAACTAAGCCAGACCACTACCGGAGTTTTTCGTAGTAGATCGTCTATTTCGGGTCCGTGTTTGCGGGGATCGGAGATATTTGCCAATGCATCTTTGATCGCATCAAGGCGGCCGATGTTTTTCGGGGAGCTGATTGCGAGCAGATAGAGAGAACGATGTTCAGCGGTTTTGCCAGTTTGAAAGACGCGCAGCCGGTCAGAGTGGTCCTGGTATTGGCGCAGCAAGCTCTCGTATTGAGCGTAGGTCGTGTGAAACGCCCCCGGTTCGTAACCAAATACTTGAGACGGGCGGGGGATGTCGTCGCGATAGGGGCCGTGTTCGTAGAAATCGAATGGGCGGGTTGTACGGGGCTGGGCGCCTGCCGAGATAGCGTTTAGCAAGCAAAGAAGCGCCATCACGGCCCGGCGCACGGAACGTATTCTATCAGGGGTAGGGTTCGCGCTCCCGCGCGACCTGGACCTAGGATGCGGCAGCCGAAAGTTGACGAAATGGTCAGCGTTGGGTCCAGGTCGCGCGGAAGCGCGAACCCTACCCGCGTAAATGAGCCGCCCTGAATAGACCAATGCAAATCCATTCAAAGGTTCTTGCGAGGTTGCTCATCGCCATTTGGGCAAACTATGACCCGACGAGTGAGCGATTCGTAAGTTGTGACGAGAATACCCAGCTGAACGGCCCTACAGGCTCTCCGGTTTGGCAAGAAGCTCGACTATCCGCTGAACCAGGCGACCGGCCTGACCACCGTCGATCACCCGGTGATCGAAACTTAATGTCAGTTCAGCCTCGATCCGCGGTATGAAACGATCCGACGCTTCGTCCCAGAACGGGCGCTTTTCGCCGCGGCCCAACCCGACAATCAATGTTTCGTTTGGCAAAGGTATTGGAGTTCCCCAAGTAATGCCGAGCGTCCCGAAGTTTGTGACGGAAGCGACCGAAGGCTTTTTGGCTTCTTCTGGAAGACGGCGTTCTTTTGCGGCGTCCAAAAGCTTTTGATACTGATCGGCGATTTCCGGTAAAGCTTTCTCGTTCAACTTCGCAAAGACAGGCACCATAACTCCATCGGGGACCTCGACTGCGACGCCGATATCAATTGAATCAGGAAGGACCAATTTGTCGCCTACGAGTCGGCCGGCGTACTGTGGGTTCTCAGCGATTGCGACTGCCAAGGCCTTGGCCACATAGAGCGCTGGGCCAGGCGAAGGAGTTATTTTTTTCCGATGCGCCAGGATTGACTCGAGCGGGATCGACACTCCGACGGTTGCCAGCGGTCGAGTCCAGCTGCGTCGCATCGAATCGGCAACCGCAAGGCGCATGGCCGACGCCTTCTTGGAAGGAAGCTGATGCAGATGTTCGAGGTACTTCTCGAAATCTTGGATGGTCACCCGGCCGCCTGAGCCGGTGCCGGGTACCACCCCGGTATCGGTCGAGTGCAGACCAAACTCTTGCAAACGCGCTTTGACTCGGGGTGAGAGAAACGCAGCGCCGGTAGCGGAGACGGGAACATCTAGTCCATGCCAAGTCTCTGCCGGGCCGGAAGCTGGTTGAGGTGTCCAGGTGTGATCCACTTCTTTTGGTACAGGTTCCGCAGGCTGCGCTTGCGCTGGAGCCTGACCTGAACTACCCAGGCGTTCGGCATCTTCCACCGATGCCTCGATATAACCAAGCACGTGCCCAATCGGATAAGTTTGTTCGACCTGCGCCGAAAAGCTATCGATCACGCCTCCACAGGGTGTTGTGACGCCCATGATGGCTTTGCTTGTTTCGACTTCGATTACTTCCTGATCAGCTTCTACGCGATCTCCCGGCTGCACGCAGAAGCGGACAATTGTAGCCTCGGCGATCGATTCACCGAGTTGAGGCATTATGATTGGAACTTTCGGCATAACGGGGGAGGCGACTTAAGCGTGAGAGCTGAGCGGTGAAAAGTGAGAGGTTGCTACCATTTAGCGAGGTTGCGTGCCGCGATAGTAATATCTTGGTGCCATGGTCTGTGTGCATGCCACAGGGCGGGACTATATGGGATCGGTGTATCCCGGCTGTTAATTCTCTGTGGAGGGGCATCGAGAAGATGGAACCCGTGAGTTACTACTTGCGCAATAACCTCGGCATTCACTCCACCCCATGGCCAGGATTCGCCAACGCAAAGGAGCCGAGCAGTCCTGGCTACCGAGGCCAGGACCGTATCAACATCCATTGGTTTGATAGACCGCAAATCGACGATCTCGGCTTCGATGCCTTCGCGACTTAACTCTGCTGCTGAGGTCAGCGCTTCAGGCACCGTTGCGCTGTAGGTAACAACGGTCAGATCTCTGCCCGGCCGCGTGATTCTAGCCTTTGTACAAGGAAGGTTGGTCTCCGGCAGTGTATCGGCCTTGAGACGGTTATATAGATACTTGTGCTCACAGAAGATGACCGGATCATCAATCTCAATCGCTTCCAGCAGCAT
>JBKPBY010000139.1:0-3988 GCA_046727075.1 bacterium
AACTTGGCAAGAATCGTTTGCCACTCGGCAGGGCGCAAATTAGCTAGTGGCTCCGTGAGACCGGGAATCGCAGGCGTTTTCAGCAGAGCAGCAATTGCCTTTTCGTCGGCAGGTCGATCAAAGAGACCTAACATGCGCAGAGCAGCCACCTCAGGGCCTTCACCAAGCCAAATCTGGTACGACTCCTTGACTTTTCGGGCATGGGCTCCCTGTCGCAGGTCGTGAGCAAGACGCGCCGATACTTCTTCGCGGCGACGAATATCCCCGTTATAAGCATCCGCCAGATAACTGCCTAGCAACGTTAAAGCGAGACAGTGGCCAGTGAACTCATCGCTCGCAGTTCGCAACTCCGTCTCATCCCCGTTAACGCCCAGCGCCCGGAGTAGCTTCGCACCAGCATCGCTCGATAGTTGGTCCAGATCACGACGCAGGGCAGAGGTGCGCTCGTAATCTGCAATATCAGCGATCGGCGTGCGCGTGGTAACTACGCAAAGCCCCGTATTGAATGCAGCGAGTTCGCGCAAAAGCGCCTGGAGGGAAGGCTCACGCAGCCGCCCTTCTTGTGGACCAGGGGGATTCTGGAGCGGCTCCAGGCCATCCAGCACAAGCAAGGTTCGACGATGCGCGACGAGTTTCGCCAATCTTTCGCCCTTCTCCCAAGCCGTTCCGAGCCGTGGATCCGGATCACCAAACCAACTGAGAGCCGCATCAAGAAATTCGTCGGCGGACGAAGTGCCACCACTGGTGCCCTGTCTGTAAAACGACCAGCCAAAAACTAGCTCTGCGGAACGATAATGCTTGGCAGCCATCCGTCGGAGCCAATGGTTAACAAGTTGGACTTTCCGACACCAGCCCAGGCAACGATCGTGACAACATTTACATTCCGGTTTGCCCATGCATTATCCAGAAAAGCGATATCCTCCTCTCGACCAAAGACGTCACTTCCGGTAACGGGCAGCCTGGCTATGGAAATCTTCTTCGGTGCAATGCTTGCTGGCGGCTTGCGAGTTCCGACACGCGAAGCGGTAAAGAGCGTCCTCTGTAGGCCTTGACGAGTGATTCTACGGCCCGCATCGATGGCGGCTGTTATCGTGGGCATCGCCTTCAGCAGTTCGTCCGGAGTCCGGAAACGCTGTGCCGGATCTTTCTCAAGGAGTTTCTCAAGGAGGACTACGACCGGCTGTGGAATATCTTTGAGTTGCTCAAGTGGTAAGGGCGCGTGCTGATGCTGATACATCACCTCAGCGGAAGTACCTCGGAATGGTGTTTGGCCGGTCACCATTACCCAGAGCGTTACGCCAAGTGAGTACAGATCCGAGCGGATGTCCACGGCAACTCCCGCGAATAGCTCCGGACTGGCAAACTCGGGTGTTCCGACAAATACCCCGGGCGATGAAATCCCCGCTTCAGAAGCCGATTCGTCCAGTGTCTTGGCCAAGCCGAGGTCGATAATTTTGGCCGTTACGCTGCGATCCTCTTTCAACCTCACCATGATGTTTGTTGGCTTGATATCTCGGTGGACAAGGTTCTGTTCGTGAACTGCGTCCAATCCGGCAGCCACCTGTGTTGCAATTTCGAGCGCCAGCTTTACGTCCAGTCGGCCAGAGCGTTTAATAAGACGGCCCAGCGTCTCGCCGTCCACGAACTCCATCGCGTAGAAGTAATTCTGACCGGTTCTCCCCAGGTGGAAGACCGAGGCAACGTTTGAATGCCGCACGCTGGCGGCGGCACGTGCCTCGCGCAAGAAACGAAGCCGCGCCGATTCGTCACCCAGATACCGTTCGCTTATGACCTTCAGAGTCACCGGACAACGCAGGTCAACGTCGAGCGCCTTGTAGGTGATGCCCATTGCCCCACGACCCAGCTCGATTGGTCCGCCATCCTCGTCCAACATCACTTCATAGTTCTCGAATCGGCGAACCTGCGACGTACCTTCCGTATCCCCAGGGCTGCCTGCTGACCCAGATGCTGAACCCGATTCCCCGGTCGCTGTAGATTCCCCGCCAGCAGCTCCTCGCAGGATACAAACCGGACATAAATCGCTATCGCTAGTCGCCGAGAACTTCGTGCCGCAGACCGGGCACGTGCGTGGTTCCCGCTGCACAGATTCTTCAGATTCCGCTTTCACGGCTTCAGCCGTCCTTGAGCGGCGATTAGCGCACGGTTCCCGACGTGAATCCTGGCAACCCGGTCCGCGTTACTTGCCACTGAGTTGTCGCTCGTTCTCATCGGGGACTGGCCTTCGCAGGCAAATACTAGCGGATCAGGAAGATTTTTTCACTTTTTTCGTCACACCCTGACACTCCAGGACTCCAAATCGATTTGTAGAGCATAGCAAGGCTGAAAAATCAGCAGCCGCCAACCCAAAAAGACCAAACCCCGATGGACACCACTGCCAATTTCAGCCTCAGGTTCCCCCAAGCCTCAGAGTCGAAAGTCGAATCGACCGACTGGGTGCTCAACCGACAAGTGCTGCAGAGGATCGCTACTCGAATCAGCCTGGTAAGCGAAGCGATCGGCTTCTCGGTCCTCGGGATACTCATCATCATGAACCGACAACAGGCAGAGCTGAATGGTTCCTCCGGGGGCAGTGCCGTTGCGATGGTTGGCGGCATCAGCGCTGTTTTTGTGGCTACGGTTTTCCTAGTTGCCACCTGTCTCCATTGGAGGTTCTGCGCCAAGCATCCGGCCATGCTGCCGGTCAGGCATCATTCGGTCCGTTTCACTTTCGCTAGACCCAATCCAGTCACAGCAATGGCTCTGGCGCCTGCATAGGCATCAATGCTCGCGGGAGGGAACAATGAACGACGAAAATCAAGAAAATGAAGCGCTAAAAGGGCCGGTCATTTTTACTATACCTGCTTCCCTCACCGTACCTGGTTTTGGCTTCCTCGTAGCCTTAAACCCCGATTGGTACTTTACCTCGCAAGAGAAGAAGGCGAATCGATTATCGAGCGTCCTGTCGCGACTCTTCGGTTGTGTCAGGCGAGCGACCGCCACTCACCAAAAGCCTTCCGAATAGCTCAGAACAAACGGCACGCTGGCGGATGGAATATGACCAGGTCAAGCGTAGCTCCGTGAGACGTAGACGAAACTGGTCTTTGTGTCTCAGGGCATATCAAGAGTGATAACCACCCGGATTAGTTTGCCGCGATCATCGATTCGCCATCGAATCCTGATCTAGACCTCCTTAGCAAAGATACCGCCGCTGCCAGAGCCCTATTAGGTGCTGCTATCGGCCAAGAACGCGAAGTCGCTCTTCCCATGGGCAAACCCACAATTCGCATCTTAGAGATTCTCAAACCGAGCTCCGAAAATTTTGGATCATCTTGAAAGGCTTGGCACCCACGTCGCGATTCACGAAGCTGCCGCTCGCCTCCTCCAGGCAGCAAGCTTATTTTGGGCGGTAAGTCGGGGTTAATGGTCACTTCAAAAAGTGGGTATCAGGCGGGTATACTCGAAAAAACAAGTCAGCTTTTTGAGGTTTTAAATCGGCTCTTAGTCGGCTCTGAGACTTGATTTGCACCGTGTAGGAATCGAACCTACAACCCAGTGATTAAGAGTGTACGGCTTCGGGAATTTTCCGTGATCCGACGTGAGTTGTTATGATCCGTCGTGTGGCTCCTGTACGAGCTCTAGGAGCCATTCCATTGGGTGCGGCGCCGGACCATGAAAGGTCATAATAGTCCAGGGATGAACCAAAAATGTGGCCGAGTTTCCAGAAGACTCGGCCACTTTTCAACAATCGCTAACGATCCCCAATACGTACCTACTGATACCTCCCGTCACATTCATCGATAAGTCGCTGGAAAGCTCAAATGCTCATTCCGAGGCGCGTTGCTGCGGCCGAGGAAACCGACACGATGCGCAGTCCAGCATCTGCGCTTCAGTTCAATTTGGCGGCTTTTGAGATCCGTGTTCCGGCATGAGCCAACGATAGGAGTCATATAACCAATCCTTACTGTTCCGCTAAGCCGCGTTTCCAGCC
>JBKPBY010000140.1:0-11379 GCA_046727075.1 bacterium
ATATCGGGACCAAGCCAGATCATCAACGTACCTTCGGATGCCGTGGGGCTAGCAACGGATACAGAATTTCGCAGACGGAAGTCTGAAAAAATGTTTCTTGCCGTGATGAAGAAGGAATTCGTCGCTCACTAGATTTATTGCGACCGAACGGTCTCTTATGTAATCCAAGCTGAGCAAGATATGTTCAATTTAAAGGAGTGACGACAATGGCCAGGCTAACCGGCAAGAATATCCTTATCACAGGCGGCAACAGCGGGATCGGGCTGGCCGCAGCGCAAGAATTCCACAGAGAGGGCGCGCGCGTCGCCATCTGCGGCTTGAATGAGGGGTCGCTGCAGGCGGCTAGGAAGACGCTTGGAGCCGGAAGTCTGGCCGTTCGCGCGGACGTTAGCAAGCTCACCGAGCTTGACATTATGTTCGCCACGATCGAGCGGGAGTTCGGGCACTTGGACGGCGTCTTCGTAAATGCAGGTTACAGCGTCTTCCTGCCGTTCGAACAGATAACAGAGCAAGACTTCGACAAGGTGATAAGTGCCGATTTCAAAGGCGTTTACTTCACGATTCAAAAGGCCTTGCCGCTACTTAGGCGCGGATCGTCTGTAATCATCACTTCGTCCGTTGGCGCGCGCAAGGGGTGGCCGACCACCTCGGTCGTCTCGAGCTGCAAGGCCGCGGTCGCCCATCTCGCTCGAATCCTCAGCGCTGAACTCGTGGACCGCGGGATTCGTGTGAATAGTCTAAGCCCAGGCCCGACGGATACGGCGATGTTCGGCCGTTTCGCAGGCGAAGAGCAGGGCAACGCGGTTAAGAACGTTCTCGGAACCAACAATCCAAGCAAGCGGATCGCCGATCCTTTGGAAATCGCGAAGCTGGCAGTTTACCTCGCGTCGGACGATTCTGCGTATGTCGTCGGGGCAGACTTCCTGATCGACGGCGGGGTTACGGCGATTTCGGCCGTAGGCGCATGACCTTCCATGAGATTGTTTGCAGATCACGAGACCGACATTCGCATTTCGCGAGGGCACGATCAGCCGAGCTTTTGTCGAACGCTCTTAAGGATTTCCTCCGACAACCGCGGATCCTGCACTGCGCGAGCTAGTACTACCCCACCGATCATCGCCGCTACAGAAAAGATGGCTTCTTTCCGTTCCCCACCGATCGCGGGAATAATTTCCCGAAGTCCCTGCTCGAACGCGGCTTTGAGTTCAGGAGTCGAGCGAGCCACCTCCTGAGCCAGCGCCGCCATGGTGCAGCCGTCGCCTGGATTATCTCGGTGCCACCGGCTCAGGTACCGGTCAGCATACGATCCTCTGTTCTTCTTGTTGCGCTGCATGCGCCCTAGCGAAACCTTTATGCCGTAGGCAACGGCAGCCGCCTGGAGCTCTTCCTTCGAACCGAAATGGGCATAGAACGCGCCGTGGGTTAGGCCGGCGGCCTTCATCACTTCGCTCACGCTTACGTTCTCAAACCCGCGTTCACGGAACAGGCGGGAAGCTTCCTTCACAATCCGTTCATGTTTTGCGGCGGTCTCTTCGGCGGGATAGCGCATAACTTTCTGCATCCTCCATCTATGATGCTCATCATATACCAAGTATGACGATCATCATAGTTGATGCCAGTCATGCAAAAAGGAGGCATTTATGAAGCTCACAGGCAAAAAGGCTCTCATTACTGGAGGAAACAGCGGTATCGGCCTGGCCAGCGCCCGCCTTTTCATTGTGGAAGGCGCGGAAGTCGCCATTACCGGCCGCGATCAGAAAACACTGGACGAGGCGGTTCGAGAACTCGGACCAAATGCACGTGGCTACCGCGCTGACGTCACCATTGCGGAAGACCGCAAGCGCCTCTTCGCGGCCCTGGCCAAAGATTTTGGAAAGCTCGACATTGTCTTCGCCAACGCCGGCATCTCCGGCCGGACGCCTACCGGCTCGACGGACGAGGCCATTTTTGAGAACGTGATTCACACCAACCTGACTGCCGCGTTCTTCACCGTCAATTCGGCAGCGCCTCTTCTAAACGACCACGGCAGCATCATCTTTAATGGCTCAGTCCACAACTATCTCGGCCAACCCGGAGTAGCCGCATACGCAGCTACTAAGGGTGGGGTCGTCTCAATGGCACGAGCCATCGCCGCAGACCTTGCGCCGCGCAACATTCGCGTGAATGTCGTCGCGCCGGGCGCGACGAAGACTCCCATCTGGAAACGCGGGCCCCGCGCCTCTATCT
The DNA here is from genome assembly GCA_046727075.1 of bacterium. GTDB lineage: Bacteria > Verrucomicrobiota > Verrucomicrobiia > Chthoniobacterales > JAFAMB01 > JBKPBY01. The sequence continues at coordinate 2,227 of JBKPBY010000140.1, forward strand.
CCACTGACGAGTCCGCCAAGTTGGCGAAGTTCGTCTCCTCTGCGATACCACTGGGCCGTTGGGGTGAGCCAGAAGACGTTGCCAAAGCCGTGCTTTTCCTCGCTTCCGACGATTCCTCGTACGTCAATGCCGTCGAGCTGATGGTGGATGGCGGAGCCACCGGTGCGCCATGGGGTGCTCCTATTCTTCGCGGCTGACCAGTAGCAGACGGGATCATCGCAGCCGGGGATTGAAAAAAGCGCAACTCGAGAGCCGCCGGCGACATCACAACTCAAAAGATGGAGCAGAAGTAAATGAGAGTTGAACTCGTTCCGCCCGATTCAATCACAGAGCCGCGTTATTGGGTGCGGCATGACCAGGCTTTCGCAATGATGTTGGCCCCCGGCTCAATTGAATGGGGCTCCAAGCGTTCCACGCTTGAAAAGTTCGACTACACGGCAGGCGATTTGGCAGTGTGCGAACGGCACGTCGGAGAGTGGGTTGGGATCATGAACGTGCCCCATCTGCAGCTCGGTATTTCCGATGCGGCACTCATGGCCAGCTCCGACGGAGCTTACGGCGAAGTAACACTAAGCCCCTCATTCAAGTTTGCGAACCCACGCCTGAGTGCGCTGGTTGCGGCCGCTCATGCAGAGATGGTGGCTGGGTTTCCGAGTGGGCGCCTGTTTTTGGATTCTATCGAACAGGCGATGGCCATAGCGCTGGTGAAGGATCACGCAGTAAGACACCGTCCTATAAAGATATACCGAGGCGGACTGGGGGCAGCGCGCTTGCGAAGGGTTAAAGAGTTAGTCGATGACAAGATGGAAGACGACTTGAGTCTCGACGAGATGGCGGAATCGGTAGGCTTGAGCACGGCTCATTTCGCACGGATGTTTCGCAAGTCAACCGGCGAAAGTCCCCATCAATTTGTCCTACGCCAAAAAATTGAGCGGGCCAAGACGATGTTGCAGGCTCCCGATGCGCGAGTATTAGATGTGGCCGTCGCTTGTGGCTTCAAGACCCAGCAGCACTTTGCGCAGGTGTTTCGTGAGGCTTGCAAAGTTAGTCCCACAGAATATCGCCAGGATTTTGTCGGCTCCGAAGCGACTTATGGTTCGGAAATCCGCTCTGAAGATGGGCCACGCTTTCGCGGATTGCCCGTCACTTCGTTATTAGCCGCGAGTTCTGGACGGAATTTGTAACTGATTCCTCCTTCCGCCTTCCTTAGCACCGTCGCCTCGATCAACAATTCTGATTCAGCCGTGCCGTAGCTGATTGAAGGCTGGTCGTCGTTCCTCAGTACAAAAGCTTGGCTTAGGTCTGAGTCGTCCGAGTGTCATTCCGCCGGCCGAGCATGAATTTAGCAAGATTCCGACCATCCCAGCAGAAATCCGCACAAGCCCGTTTTCGAGGTGGAGTTTACTCACACTTGTGAGCAGGGCTACAGCGTCAACAAACCGGACAACAGAACTGATCATTGTTGCCGGTCGCAACTAATTCAATACAGGAGAGTAACGCAATGGAAGCGATTGGATTGTTGGTCACGCTCGAAGCACGCCAAGGCAAAGAAGCCGACGCCGAGGCATTTTTGAAGTCAGCTCAGCAACTCGCTCTGGATGAAAAAGGGACCTTGAAATGGTATGCGATCAAGCTTGGACCAGGGAAGTTCGGCATTTTCGACACCTTCGCAAATGAACACGGCCGCAATGCCCACTTGACGGGCGAGATCGCGAAGGCATTGGGAGCGCGAGGCAACGAACTGCTGGCGGTTCCCCCGCAGGTAGAAAAAGTGGAGGTCCTTGCAAGCACACCCTTAAAGGGCTGAGTCCGAGGTTCCAAGTCAGTAAGTGGTAAGGAGAACGAAAACAACACTTAAAGGAGACAAAAATGACCATTCATAAGAAAGAAATGAAAATCACACAAACGTATCGAGCTGATTCCGCGCCTCCGGCGCCCAATTCAGTGCTCCGAGGCCGGATACAACGCCTCGGACTAACCCTTCTCGCGTTTACGCTCGTCATCGGTGTGACCGGTTCTGCGAGTGCCGGCCAGGCTCAAGACGAAGCAGCCGTTCGTGCGCTCGGAGACAACTTTGCCAAGGCTTTCATTCAGAAGAATCCCGAACAGCGAACGTCGCTATTCGCCGAAAATGGAACCTTTGTGACGCCCGTTGGTGACTTTCTGCAAGGCCACGTCGCAATGGTGAAGGACTTCGGTTCCGAGGCGCAAGCCGTCAACGACAACACGCAAGCGGCGTTCTCCAACTATCGGATACGCTTCATCAAACCTGATCTCGCAGTCGCCGACGCGCTCCTTACCTTGCACAATGTCAACGGTCCAGACGGGACGGTCATTCCGGTGATCCCGGTCAACTTTTTCTACGTGGCCTCCCGCCACGGCGATAAATGGCTGATCGAAGATGGGCGCGCACATTTCGCACCCGCGCCGGCGAATGCCATGACCAAGTCCGCGATGTCTCAAAACTAACGTGGAGAATACGTGTGACTTGTTCCACCCATCTCGGTGAGGTGATCGCTACACGCATGCCGGAGGATCAATCCGGCGTGCGTGTGGTTCGCAGACACCACCCGCTCGTGCGATGCAGCCACTGGCTCAACGTGCCAATCCTCCTCGGCCTCATTCTGAGTGGCTTGTCCATCTATTGGGCCTCTCCGGTTTATAAGCACAAACCAGATCCAATGACCGGAAATGTCGATCCTCTTGCGGACTTCGGCAAATTGATATGCGCGCATGTTCCCGGATTGCATCATTACAGCAGTCCGCCTGACTGGCTCTACAACCACATTAGCCTTGGACCCGGCATGCTCGCAGTGGCGCTGCGTCTTCATTGGCTTTGTGCTTATCTATTCATACTGAACGGCCTCGTCTATGTTATAGGGCTAGCCATGGGAAGCGGCTGGCGATCTCTGTTGCCCCGCCGAACCGACCTGTTCGATGCAACCAGGATGTTTTGGTACTACATAGGCGTTCCTTACGCCAAACTAACGCACCGCACTTGGCTGCATCCGCGTTTCAACACAAAATACAACGCACTTCAACGCGCCGCTTATTTTTCCGTTTCGGTCACCGGACTCTTTTCGATCCTCACGGGATGGGCCATTCACAAACCCATGCAGCTCTATTGGCTGACCTGGATTTTTGGCGGTTATGACAAAGCGCGCATCTGGCACTTCTGGCTAATGTGGGTTTTTGTTCTCTTTGTCGTACCGCACGTGATTCTCGTTCTCGCTGATGGTTGGGACACGCTTCGCAGCATCATCGTAGGTTGGTCGACGAGGACGGACAGATCGGAGGACTTTTCACAATGAACCTTGAAAACGAACACTCTGCGCCAGAGGCAGCCAAAACATCCTCGACTGAGTCTGTGTCGCCGCCGAGGCCTGCAAGCTTCTTCCAGGAACGGCCTCCGCAGGTGATGGCGGTGGCCACCCAGGTTTTGCGTCGTTGGACTCGCCGCGATCTTCTGCTTTTCGGAACGGGCGCGGTAGCCGCAGTCGCAACCGGTGGTGCGCTCTTGCCGCAGACTACACTCAAACGTCTGGGAATCATCCACGAAAACAAGAACTGGCCGCAAAAGGAATGGCTGCTGAATAGAGCCCTGCGCATTGATGACGATGTCGCAGAGGCTCTGTATTCAAGAAATCGCTTGGTGCCCACCTACACCAAATCGCAGATTACACCCCTCAAAAACAACTACAACGGAGCCACTCCTGATCCCAGCTATATTCCGGAGTGGCGTTTGACTCTCGACGGGCTTGCTTCGGGCTCAAGTGTTTCTCTAAACATCCGGAACCTGCTCGCATTCTTCCAGGTTCATGAGCAGATCACTCGGTTGGTGTGCGTCGAGGGTTGGAGCGCGATTGCCTGGTGGGCCGGGATTAGGTTTGATGATCTGCTACGTGCGTACCCGCCAATGTCTCAGGCGAATTGGGCGAGGATCGAATCCTCGGTCAATCTCGGTCCCTGGGGAAATCCCGACCCATACTTCATGTCGCTCGATATGTCGACAGCCCGCCATCCGCAGACCCTGCTTGCGACTCACCTGAACGGGCACCCGCTGAGTGTGGACCATGGCGCACCGCTCCGTCTTCTTGTACCAGTAAAGCTCGGCCTAAAGAATGTGAAGGCTATTACGAGAATTACGTATGCCGCGCAAGAGCCTAAGGATTACTGGGCAGAACGAGGATATTCGTACTACGACGGGATCTAATTATGCGACCGATCGGTCTCAGCCATCATCACATGGAGGGTCAGGGTTGAACTAACACTCGGCCATGCTCAAGAGAAGCGGCGGGTTGATTGGGCAAGCCGCGGCGAAGTGCGGGAGTCAATAGCGATCGAGATCGGAGCGACTTTCAGACCCTGTGCTAAAAGCAAAGAGAAGAAGAGCATGAACGCGGCATTGTTGATTCTTCACGTGGTTATGGGCCTGTGAATTGCCTACCCACGACGCCCGCAAGCTGATTGGCTGGTTTGCGGGCCGCGGCATCAACGTCACCGGAGCTTATGGCAAGGGCAGCAACGACTTCGGACTCTTTTAACGCGGTAGCTGAGCCCCGCCGGCGCGAGATTTTGAATTATCTGGCGCTTCAGGAATGGTCCGTTGGGGACATCGTGGTGGGCCTGAAGATGGAGCAGTCGTCGGTCTCGAAGCATCTACGTGTGCTTCGGAATGTCGGGCTGGTCCGGGTGCGACGAGACGGGAGGCATCTGTTCTATCGGACGAATGCGGAAGCGATCCGGCCGCTGCATGAGTGGACTAAAACCTTTGAAGCACTGTGGCAGCAGCTTAATTCGCGGGAAAGACTGTGCCGAGACAAAGCAGAAATCGTTGGACACTGACTGATCGGAACGAGTGTTTTCAATAGCGAGGAAGCGGTGGTGTTTGTCACAGTAACGTGTCCACCAGTGTCTCCGCCAGTCGGCTCCTCATATCGCTGGCTATTTCGAGAGGAGAAAAGATCAGTACAAGATCGAAGGCCACAGCGCTTATGACACACCAACATTCTGGGCCTGAAGGGGCTGAGCAGAGGTTGAAAGAACTCGGCATCGAGCTGCCCATGCCACCCACGCCGTTCGGCACTTATGTGGAAGCAGTTCAGACCGGCAATCTGCTTTTTCTGACCGGCATGCTTCCTACGGAAGGCCGCGAGGCGAAATTCATTGGGCGCGTCGGCGCGGAGCTCGACGTGGAGGCGGGGTGCAAGGCGGCTCACCTCGCCGCACTCAATGTCCTAGCTGTTGCGAGGCAGCATTTGGGATCGCTCGACAAAGTGACGCGGGTCGTCCGGCTAGGCGTGTCTGTGGCCACTTCGGGAGATGTCCGCGATCAGCCGAAAGTCGCTGACGCCGCTTCGGAGTTGCTGCAAGAGGTTTTCGGAAACGAAAAGAATCCTTGCCGCCTGGTGTACGGCGTCGCCAGCCTTCCACTCGGCACTGCGGTGGAACTGGAAGTCATTTTCGAGGTGGAGTAATCGAACTGCTAGCAACCTCAATCGCTCCGCCAGAAATTGTAATAGCTGTTTTTCGACAATATCTTACAAATTCAAAGGACGATGTATGGCAACAACAGTCGCGGTAGCGACAATGAAGGTGGCGCAGATTTCCAAACCCGGCGGCGATTTCGAAATCGTGGAGCGCAAAGTCCCTACGCCCGGTACGGGAGAGGTTCGCATAAAGGTGCAGGCTTGCGGTGTTTGTCACAGTGATGTGTTTGTGAAGGAAGGCCTGTGGCCGGGAATTCAATACCCTCGGATTCCTGGGCACGAAGTTGCCGGGATTATCGACGAACTAGGCGCCGAGGTCGTCGGATGGAGAGAGGGGCAGCGCGTCGGCGTTGGCTGGTTTGGCGGGCGGGACAATACCTGTATCGAATGCCGGCGTGGACGCTTCCTTTACTGCCAAAACTCCAAGGTTGCAGGCATCAGCTACGACGGCGGATATCAGGAATACATGGTCGCGCCGGTCGAAGCGCTGGCCGCGCTCCCCGAGACGCTGACTGCCGCCGAAGCCGGTCCGCTGCTTTGCGCCGGAGTCACTACCTTCAACGCTCTGCGCCACAGTGGCGCGTTGCCGGGCAGTCTGGTTGCAGTGCAGGGCATCGGCGGCCTCGGGCATCTCGCAATCCAATTTGGAAACAAGTTTGGCTATAAGGTTGCCGCCATCGGTCGAGGTTCGGAAAATGGAGCGCTCGCCAAGAAGCTCGGCGCCACTGTGTACATCGACAGCAAAACCACAAATGCCGCTCAAGAATTACGAACGCTGGGTGGAGCACAAGCAATCCTGGCGACAGCCCCAAGTTCGAAGGCCATGTCCGAACTGATCGATGGACTGGGGCCAACCGGCAAGTTTGTCGTCGTGGGGATATCAAACGATCCGATTGAAGTCACACCGCTGCAGCTCATCGTCGGAGAGCGAAACCTCGTAGGCTCGGCCGTGGGAACACCAACGGATTCCGAAGACACATTGCACTTCGCCGAACTGAGCGGCGTGCGGCCCATGATCGAAACCTACCCGCTCGAAAAAGCGACCGAGGCTTACACGCGAATGATGAGCGGCAAAGCGGAGTTCCGCGTCGTTTTGACGATGTGATGTTGATCAAGAACGCGATCGAGAAACACCGCGAGCCTGGCGCGTCGCATCGGTTGAGAGTGCTGCCGGAAGGTCAAACAAAGGAGTACGTATGTCAGATAAGAAAACAGCAATCATCACAGGAGCGTCGCAGGGTATTGGTGCGGGATTGGTCGCGGCCTTCCTGAAAGAGGGCTATAACGTCGCGGCAACGTCTCGTAATGTCACCCAATCGTTGACTGCCTCACCCAGTCTGGTTCTCATCGATGGCGATATCGGCCAGCGGGAAACCGCCGTGAAAGCTGTCGAAGCGGCAATCAAGCACTTCGGAACCGTCGATGTTCTGGTGAATAACGCCGGAATCTTCTGCACCAAGCCCTTCACGGACTTTACTACCGAGGATTTCAACGCGCTTGTCTCGACCAACCTCCTAGGATTCCTCTACATCACTCAGCTCAGTGTGAAACAGATGCTGAAACAGAAATCGGGAAGCGTTGTGAGCGTCACTGCGGCGCTTGCCGATCAGCCAATCGCCGGCATAGACGGGTCGGTTCCAATGATTACGAAAGGGGGACTGAACTCGGTGATTCGGAGTCTCGCAATCGAATACGCAAAAGAAGGCCTCCGCTTCAACGCCGTAGCCCCCGGCGTTGTGGACACCCCAATGCACGCGGGCGATCCCAAGGACTTTCTTAAGACGTTGCAGCCAATAGGAAAAATAGCGGACGTAGCAGACGTTGTGGATGCTGTCCTCTACCTTGCGCAGGCGCCTCAAGTGAGCGGAGAGGTGCTCCACGTAGATGGCGGCGCTCACGCTGGCCGCTGGTAGCCGGCCACGGCGTTGTCGGAGGTTGTCGTCGAGACCGGCAGCGTTGAGATCACTGGACAAACTGAGAGAGCTGAAAACAAACACAGGTTTGGCGCGTGCTTTCTAACAACTAGCTACTAGAAAACACGAAATTCGAGAGGACTGGGTGCAATGGTGGCGAATTATAAAACTATGCGACCGAGCGGTCTCTTACGTCATCGAAGGTCGCAGAAGGAAGGTCCGGCGCTGCCATAGTATCTCTCGCCTGTCTGCTCGGCCAAATCCGAGATGCAAAGCGGCGACCCGGATTACGAGGATTTCAATGAGCGACCAGCACATTTTCTTGCCAGTCGATTCCTACTCGCGCAGCCAGGCTGCGGAGCACAGGCTAAACACCGCTATTATCCAGGCTAAGGTTAGCGAAAGTTTCGAGGAATATCTTGAGATATTTGACAAATTTTATGCCGATGACGTCCAGGTAAGCAGTGAAACTCTGCATGAACCGATTCGTGGAAAGGCAAGGGTGGGCTCGCTTCTCCTAAACTTCCTAGTTCCGCTTCATGTTATGGCCGAAGTTGGGGGTCTGGCGATATCCATTAAAGTGATCACGATTTCTGGCGATGATGCGAACGAGATGCATTCTACCTGGATACTCAACCTTGTCGGTGTGTCCGGTAAAACCTGCACGCTGAACTGGCGCACTCTCCGGAAATGGAACGGATCGCGCGTGGTGTACGAGCATCACTATGACCTACAGCGAACTGGCGAGCCGTTGACGTTCGACGACCTGGGTTTCGACATGATCGGGCCTGTCGCGGGGGTTCAAGGGCAGGGCTAGGCGATCCGTCGCTGTCACATTTATTGTCACCTGGGACCGCTCGGTCTCATCTAAACTAGTGTGGGCGACCATCAGGCGGGCGCCTATGTAAGTTACGAGGAACACGACGTGCGCAAAGGCGAGCTAACCCGGCAGGAAATCATTCGTAAAGCAGCACCGATCTTTAATCAAAAAGGATACGACGGCGCTGCTTTATCCGATCTCATGCGAGCGACGGGGCTGGAGAAAGGCGGGATCTACCGTCACTTTGACAGCAAACAGGAGCTCGCGGGTGATGCCTTCGACCATGCTTGGAAAATCGCCATGGATACGCGCTTCCAAGGAACAGACGAGATCCCGAACACGGTTGATCGCTTGAAACAAATCGTGCGGAACTTTCGGGACCGACGCAGTGGGCTGGTGCCGGGAGGCTGCCCACTGCTGAACACCGCCATAGATTCCGACGATGGCAATCCTCAGTTGCGAGCGAAAGCCCGACAGGCCCTCAGTTCGTGGCTTGATCGTCTCCAATTGATTGCGGACGAGGGGAGACGCCGAGGCGAAGTCAGCTCGAACGTCGATTCCCTGAAATTGGCCACACTGATTGCCAGTACGCTCGAAGGCAGCTTCATGTTGACACGTCTGCAGCGAAACGAAGAGCCGCTCAATCTCGCCTGCCATCATCTTGAGGAGTACCTGGAGACCAAGGTACGCGCGCGGAAATCTAAAGGTGGAGCTCGCAATTCATGAGTGCTCAAGGAATTCCGTTGAAAGCCGATTTTAGGGAGCGAGCAAGGGTCAACGACATACCCGTCGCGCGTCTGATTGGATTTGAGGCTAAAGAGATCGCTGATGGGCGCGCTACGGTCATGTTGGCAGCCGGACCGCAGCATGCAAATCCCATGGGAACGCTGCACGGCGGAATCCTTTGCGATATTGCCGATGCGGCAATGGG
>JBKPBY010000141.1:0-7658 GCA_046727075.1 bacterium
GGCGCGATCAATCCGGAGGATTGAAATGATGGGTATCGTTTGTTCGGCTGCAAGCAAGCCTCCGGCTTGATCTTCCAGATCGACATTTCGTTGGCTCTCCGCGCCTCACGCCTTTTCCAAGATAATCTCCGCTGCTTGACGCAAATCCCGAACAACAATCGCTTCTTCAGAGGTCGGTGGACTTTCGGGAGCGTCCGAGCTCATTAATATCGACGCTTTGACTCCTGCCCGGATACCAGCCTCCACGTCCCTGTCCTTGTCGCCGATCATGTAGCTTTGGCTGAGATCGATCCCCAGGTCGTCTGCTGCTTCTAGCAACATCCCCGGATTTGGCTTGCGGCGTTCCGTTGCGTTTTCCGGTGTGTCCGGACAGAAATAGGTCGCGTCGATGAGATCGATGCCTGCCTGGCGCTCGAATTCTTTTTGCACAGCCCAAAATTCATGCTCACCAAAGTAACCTCGTCCGATGCCGCTTTGATTTGTGACTATCACAAGCTTGAATCCTGCTTGCTTAAGCCTGCGCAACAACTCTTGCGTGCCGTCGATTAACTTTACGTCTGCGGGATCGGAACAGTATCCGGTATCCACCATCAGAGTGCCATCTCGGTCCAGGAAGATGGCTTTATGTCCGGCCGCTTGTGGCATGAGAGTATGACTGTAGGGCGGCAGGCCCTGCCGCCGACATCTATTGCGCGTTGGTTCTCGGTGGCAGGGCCCGCCGCCCTAAATCCTCCTGAAAGCTCTTTAAAAGTTCTTCCGGCGAGACCGTGGCGGTTCCCAGCTTGCCGACGACGACGCTGCTTGCATGATTCGAAATTTCAGCAGCTTCTATCGCGGTTGCTCCACCTGTCAGAGCTAAGGTAAATAACGCAATCGCAGTATCCCCAGCTCCAGAGAGATCAAAGACTTCTCGTGCCCGAGATGGCACATGATACGGTGGCTTTTCGTCGTCGAACAGAAGCATCCCTTGCTCGCCCAGGGTTATCAACAGATGCTTTGGACGCCAAGCCTGCATTAATTCGTTGCCGACTCTTTGCAGAACGGAATCTTGCAGTGGATCCTCCTCTGGCTCGACCCATGGCTCATTTGTGGCTGCGAACGCTTCACTTCGATTCGGTTTCACGGCTGTAAGCCCGCGCCAGATCAAGCGATTTCTTGGATTCGGATCCGCAGTCACTAGCTTGCCGCTCTGGTTACCTAGAGCAATGACCTCGTCGACAAATCGCTGTTGCAAGAATCCTTTCCCGTAGTCTTCAAAGATAATCCCATCGAGGTTCGGCAAAAGCGTACGAAGCTTGTTGAGGCAGCGATCTTGCAGCTCTTGCGAGCTCGGCTGAGGGCGCTCCCGATCCACTCGTACGACTTGCTGGTGCCGCGCGATGATCCGCGTTTTGACGATCGTGTGGAATGAGGCGTCGCTTTCAATTGCTTCTAATCCAATACCGCAATCGCTGAGGATCTTCCGGAGCCTCTCAGCGTGACTATCCCGGCCGATCACACCCATGACCTGAATTCCGCCCGCAAATTCCCTGACGTTTCTGGCCACGTTGGCCGCGCCACCCGGATAGTAAGTTTCTTGAATCACCTCCACAACCGGAACCGGAGCCTCCGGCGAAATTCTGGAAACGCGTCCCCACACGAATTCGTCCAGCATCAAATCGCCAATCACCAGCAATCGTTTGTCCTGAAAGTTCCGTAAAAGCTCCTTTACGCGTGTGAGCTGCATGGTGTTTGGCAATTAGCGAGCTGAATCGATAACGCCATCGATTCCGGCCACTCCCATCGGTGGCTCCTTTGTTGCTGGCAATGTTGGTCCCGCCTAGGCGGGTTCGGCGTTGATGGCATTTATCCGTCGGATTTTGTCTGCAAAGTCAGTTTGCTCAAAGGAAATTTTGCTCTTAAGATTCCGCCTTCTTTGCGAAGGTCGGTGACGATTACTTGCCGGATGAAATCGGCCAAGGCCCGAACGGCAAAATGCTGAGTCGGGCGCGCGCCCCATGACCACGCGAGAGGAGTGAAATTTGACCATGACAAAATTTTGTTACGCAGCGTTGGTTACCGCGTTAGCAACGACTTTTGGGTTTGCCGAAGCACCGCCAAACCGAATAGACCTGTCGAAATTTCCCGCAACACGCCTCGATGATGTGGTAGTGCCACTCCCAAGCGAAGTATTCAACGTACTTGACAAGTTAGGGACTCCGGATTGGAAAGGCGAACTGAGGCCTCCCGATATTAAGAAACGAGGCGCACGCGCACAGATCGCGCTACTTTTAGGTTCGGTGATCGCGGAAGGATTCGTCGCGGTTGAGGCCACCGACAAAGAGCGGGTCAAAGAAATCGGTCGAGAGGTACTAGAACTCGCTCGCGGGATCGGCGTCGAAAAAACGGTGCTCAGCCGAACCAATGCGATATTAACGAGAGCGAATGAAAATAACTGGGTTGGCGTCCGAAGAGAATTGGATGGAGCTCTTGCCGACGTGAAGAAAGCTATGATCGAGCTGAAGGACGCGCAGCTTGCTCATCTTGTTAGCCTGGGAGGCTGGCTGCGTGGCACAGAGGTGTTAACCTCGATCGTCGGCAAGAGCTATTCAGCAGATGGCGCCGATCTTCTGAATCAGCCTGATCTGTTGAGATACTTTCAGCAGCGGTTGGTTGACATGCCGCCACGTATCCGTTCCAACGCATTGGTTGGGCGAGTCCAACGAGGTCTGGATGAAATATCTCCGTTAATTAATCAGAAAATCACGCCAGCTTCTGTAAGGCGCATCAATGAAATCACCGGCCAGATCGTGCGAGCGATCGATACCGACGGACACGCCTAACGGAGCCAACTTGTGAGACGACCCGGTGCAGTTGTTTTGGCTTCCATTTCGCTGGTTCTGGCCTCGGCGTTCGCGACGGTCGATGACGCGATTTCGCGGGCGCTCGAAGCGATCGATCCTTATGTAAAGCAAGGGTACGTCGTAAGAGATGATCAATGGGGAGGCGATTTAGGCCTTAAAGAGCAGAAGGCATTTCCTCACACCCTTTTCAAGGGAAACGACTATTGGTTCTGTATGGGTACTGATGTGGACAATGCCCGGATCGCTATTCACGTCTACGACAGCCGCGGCAAGCTGGTGGAAAAAACTTCGTGGCAGAAAGGCAGATTTGCGGCCGCCGAAGTCATCGCGCCGGCAACCGGTACGTATTATATTGTAGCGGAAGTTAATAGCTCACCACAAGAACGCACCTCGTGGGCTATGGTGTACGCCTACAAATGAGGCTTTGATTCTGGCCCTCTTTTCGGCTAATTCCTTATCCCGCATTTTTCCTTTATCTCATTGAATGGCTGAAACCGACACGCTCCAGTTCGACAGCGCGCGAACTTTACAGAATTTGTATGCGAACGATTTGAGCCTGTTGCAAAGCCTGGAAGAACGCCTGGCCGTCAAAGTGACAACCCGCGACGGATGGCTACGCGTCGAAGGCGAGCGGCCAAACATTGACAAAACCAGACGAGTATTTGACCAGCTCGAAGAAGCGCGCCGACACGGTGTTCAGATTCGAAGACATGAATTTCAATACGCCTTGGATTCGGTTGCCGAGGGGCTTAGGCAGCCTTTGGGCGAACTGGCCGGGCACAAAGTGTTCGCTCCGAACCGGCGAGCTCCAATTGTTCCGAAAAGCGAACAACAACTCGATTACGTAAAAGCGATCGAGCATCGGGACATCGTTTTTGGGATTGGTCCCGCAGGCACCGGTAAAACCTATCTCGCAGTAGCGATGGCGGTTGATGCTTTGAAAAAAGAGCTGGTGAAGCGAATTATCCTGACCCGTCCCGCCGTGGAGGCAGGCGAAGCGCTAGGATTTTTGCCGGGCGACCTTCAGGAGAAGATATTCCCGTATTTGCGTCCCCTATACGATGCGCTGTATGATATGCTCGAGGCGGAAGAGATTGAGAAGTACGTGGATCGTGGGGTCATCGAAATCGCACCCTTGGCGTATATGAGGGGACGGACGTTGAACCACGCGTTTGTGATTCTTGACGAAGCACAAAATACGACGACGGAACAAATGTTCATGTTCTTAACCAGGCTGGGGGCAGATTCCAAATGTGTCGTGACTGGCGATCACACCCAGATCGATCTCCCGCCTAATCGGAGGTCCGGTTTGATCGAAGCGATGCAAGCGCTGAAAAAGGCTGAAGGGATTCATTTCACCAAGTTTTCAGAGCGCGATGTCGTCAGGCATCCACTGGTGCAATCAATTATCAAAGCTTACAGCGCGTATCGTGGAACCAAGGAGCGCAAGGGCTAAAAGGATTATGTTTGGGTCTAGTCGCAAAAAGCTAGTTAGGCAGGGATTGGCTTGTACAAAGTTTCGAAGAAAACCAGCCCACAAAGAGTGGATGCGCCGGTTTGAAGTAAATCCCTGGGTCAAAACAGCAATCTTTGGTGCATTCGTTTTGGGGTTAGCGGTGTTGATTTTCTCTGGGGAGCACCCGGACCCTGCGAAATATTTTCTGATTGGGCTTCTGATATTCGTCACGGCCGTCGCTCAACTTTGGATTAACCACCCCGAAACGTTCGCGAAGAACTCGAGAGTCGGGCTGGTGTTCGGCGTGATTCTTTTCCACCTGGTGGTGGCAAAGCTGGTCACAGTTGTTACTGGCCAGAACAACGGACCGATTGGCGTGTTGCTAATTCCCTATGCACTAGCTCCGTTGGTACTGTCCGTATTGCTCGGAAAAAACAACGGAATCTACGCAGTAATATATGTCAGTCTCTGGAGCTCGATTCTGTTTCGCGGGATCGATGCTTTTCTGCTGGTCATGAGTCTGATCAGTGGATTCATATCAGTTTTCCTGACCATCCAGGTTCGGCGGCGCAGTCGGTTGTTGCGAGCCGGATTCTATGTCGGCCTTGCGACATGGATCCTTGCGCTCTCCTTTGGGATCATCACCATACCCTGGCTGCAGCTTGGAGTAATGGATTGGACGCTCTTCATGAAGCAATCCGTTGCGGCCATTTTAACCGGGATAGTGACTGCGATGATCGTAAGCGGTGCGTTGCCGATGTTGGAAGGCATCTTCCGGATCACGACAGATATGTCTTGGCTGGAAATGTCAGACCGTAATCATCCTCTGCTCTTGAGGCTCAGCCTCGAGGCTCCAGGGACCTGGCATCATAGCGATGTCGTAGCAGACTTGGCCGAGGCTGCGGCCAACAAGATTGGAGCCAACGGGGCCATCTGCCGCGCCTGTGCCTATTTTCACGACATTGGTAAGCTGGTGAAGCCGAATTACTTTTCCGAGAACATTGTCGAAGACGAAAATCCTCACGATGACCTCGCTCCGACCATGAGCGCTTTGATTATTATTGCGCATGTCAAGGAAGGTGTGGATCTCGCGCTCAAGTATGGTCTCAACCAGCGGATTATCGATGTGATCCAACAACATCACGGGACCTCGCTAGTTGCCTACTTTTATCACCGCGCGCTGCAGCAGCAGCGGGATGCCAGAGAGGGCGGAAAGATAATGAACATCCGGGAAGAGGATATACCGGAAGTAAGGGAGGAAAGTTTCCGCTATAGCGGACCAAGGCCGCAGTTCAAAGAATGTGGCATCATCAGCCTGGCGGATGCCGTTGAAAGCGCTTCCCGCAGCCTGGACAAGCCGACTCCCCAAAAAGTCGAGCAACTGGTAAACAGCATCATCAGCAAGCGAATAGCTGAGGGTCAACTGGATGAGTGCGACCTCACACTGCAGGAGCTGAAAATCATCGGTGAAACGTTCCGGTTCACCTTGCAGAATATGCTTCATACCAGGATCAAATATCCGAAGGATGAAGAGCGAGCGGAGCAGGAAAGCAAACGGTTGCGCAACCTTCCGCCTGCTTCTGCGGCTTGACCCGCTTGATGTTTTCGATCCGTTTGCTCAACCGGCAGCGTAAGAAACGGATTAATCTCCAGAAGCTTCAGAGATTTGCTGCCCAGGCGTTATCAGAGCTGCCTGTGCAGCGGCAACCAGGTAAGCCGCCGGAAGAGATCAACATCGTCTTTGTCTCCGACGCGCGAATCGCCTGGTTACACCGCAAGTACATGTCGATCGATGGTCCGACCGACGTGATCACTTTTCATCACGGCGATGTCTTTATCAGCGTAGAGACCGCGGCAAAACAGGCAAAAGAGTTTCGTACAAGCTTTGAATACGAGCTGGAGTTGTACATCGCCCACGGATTGTTGCATCTATGTGGTTTTGAGGACGCGAGCCAAGCGGGGCGCCGCAAGATGCAGAGAGTGCAGGAGCGGATGCTAGCTGCGACGCGCACGAGACTAACCTGAAGCTCAGCCCTAGGGGCGACGGGCTTCGATCGAATCATTGGTTGGGCACTGAGCTTCAACTTAGCCTCGTGCGCGTCGCAGCTAGCATCACGCGCTCACCCTCCGCAGTGCCGCGATTCGTTCCGACACCGGCGGATGCGAATAATGCAGCCCGACCAGCAACGGATGTGGAGTCAGATTCGAGAGACTGTCTCTGCTCAATTTCTTGAGCGCTGTGATCAGTGGATTGGGATTATGCAGCGACTCCGCAGCAAACCGATCTGCCTCAAATTCGTGCTGCCGGCTCCAAAAGTTTGAGAAAACGCCAATCAAAACGGCGGCCGGCTGGACCAGAATAAAGAACAGCGCGAGCCCAACATAATAGGAGGGATGCGATACACCGAAGGCCCCGAGAAGTTCGGGACGCGACACGCAGAGCGATGCTGCTCCAAACAGTAAGAAGAGATTCAGCTGAGCAAATAGGAAATGCTGGACGATGTGCCGTTTCTTGTAGTGACCGATTTCATGCGCGAGCACCGCTACCAGCTCCGGCACTGTGTGATTCTGAATCAACGTATCGTAAAGCGCGATTCGTTTGTTGGCACCGAACCCTGTGAAAAACGCATTTGCTTTTGCCGAGCGTCGAGACCCATCGATGACCATCAGGTCGCGAATGGGAAAATTCTGCTGGCGGCATAGTTCGGTGACACGATCTCGCAGCTCTCCCTCAGGAACAGGGGAGAACTTAAAGAACAACGGCAACAAGATCGTTGGTGCAAGGTAGGTGACGAAAACTGTAACTGCAGCGACGCAAATCCAGGCGATCAACCAGGCATTCGTTCCAAAGCTCTCGAACAACCACAGTACCAGTGCCAGAACGCCTGCGAGTAATACGCCTGAGATAGCCCATTGCTTCAGGTGATCGATCACAAATGTTGGCCATGTCGTCCGATTGAAGCCGTACCGTTCTTCGATCACAAAAGTGTGATAGATCTCGAAAGGTAACGACAAGAGTTCGCGGGCGACCCCGAGCGCGCCGAAATAGCATAATCCGGTGACTACCGGCGGAAACTGAAATCCACGAATCCAGAGATCCAGGATTTCGAATCCGCGAAAATACCAGAACAAAAGCAGTGCGATCAGGGATAAGGTACTGACGGTTAGCTCGAACCAAGTGTTGATTCGCGCATATTCCTGGGCGCGTTGATAGCGCGATTCGTCATAGATATCCGCAAACTCGTCCGGTACCCGGCGGCCCAGCCTGCGCAGATTCAGGAGTTTAGCGATCGAGTCTAGAAGGTAATAGCCAACCAAAGCACAGAAAATGAATCCGCCTAGCATGCGGCAGCAATCTA
>JBKPBY010000142.1:0-11197 GCA_046727075.1 bacterium
CCAGGATTTGGTCCTTCCGGAAATTTTGGGGGGTGCAAAAAATTCGGAATCTTACTGACCCTGCTTGAAACGTCTCGCCAGCTTAGAACGCCGCCATCGACCTGCACACTGGAATTATTGGCCGTCGAATCGTGCGCAAAAACGCCGCCATTGACCGGCGGCACTACTTTTGAACGTGACTTTGGCACATAACCTCCCGGTTAGTTTAGTGTCGGGATGTTACGACACTGCAGAATGCGAACAATACCACTTTAGATTTAGAGTGTGAGTGCCAGTTGGCAGACGTGCGGCATCGAGTGGACCGAGCGGGAACTCCGGGAATGGAGGAAACGATATGGCGATACGGCGACCTGTCCGCCGTAGCCTTGGCGGAGGAGGATCTCGGCGTTCACCGCGCTTTTATCGACGTTCTCGTGTAGAATTCGCTTTATCTCATTAACGGCGTCGTCGTTAGAAAAAACGGTGTGGGTTGTGGGCACGATCAACTCGGATTCGGCGCCTTCCAGATGGGAGCTGCTGTAGGGAATAACTCCGTCGGAACTTTCGGGGCCGCCGCCGAGTCCGCGATCACCCATGATGTTATGAAACGGCACCCGGATCGGGAGTGAGGCTATGCGAATTCAAGACCGGGTTCGGTGCCAGCGAAAGCAGACTGGTCGGGCCGCCTCGTCTTTTCACTCCGGCGACATAAGGTGTCAGGATCCCAGGATATAGTTTAGCCAGTTCTCTCATGGCTGTAGCGGGACTTTTGGCGTGCCGGATGATCCTGTTCGCGACGCTCCCGACAACTCCAGCAGCAAGCCGGCTTCCGTGATGCGGGACTGCGAGAAAGACGACCCGATCAATCGAGGGGTTGTGCCGGAAAAAGAAATAGCCTAGCGAAGGTTTCTTTAGTTCAGGCGGAAGAGTCAGACTTTTGAATGGCCGATTGGCGAACGCATTCCAGAGCCCATCGCCGCTATCGGATACCAACGTGTGGGCTAAGATGCCGCCCATGCTATGCGCAACGACTACGACGTGGTGTGACGAAACCGCGGTGCCAGTTGGATCAAACAGCTTCTGAGTTGAAGCCAAATCTTCACGAAGCTGTTGAGCGCTTTCTAATACTGGTTGCCCGGTCGGATACAGAAAATCCAGGGCTGATAATGTTCAAGAATGGCTGGATCAGAAGAGAGATCATTGATGAGGTTCTGCCACGATATCGGCGAAGAGAGGGCGTCACATCAACTTCCACCCGTTCCCCTTGCCAATTGGCATACCGCTGATTAAGCGTGGGATGAATCACTGCGTCAGGTAGGCTCTTTTAAATCGCGGCTTCGCCGCCGGATTGTCGACGATGACGGCGATGACGGCGATGTCGGCGTTCCTATTCTACGTACGCATGTAACCAGGCGAGGAGCTGAAGCCATTTCTCTGCTTCTTTGATTGCGTCTTTGTCAATGATCTCTTCGCTTGTAGAGTTTAGGTCCATGGAGTGTGGGTGTGAGTCTGAGTGTGAGGCGAGTGGGCGTGTAGTAGCTCTTTCGCGCGGATTATTTTGCCTCTTGCGAGGGGAGCCGCCTCCGGCAGCGGTTTTCCGTCGAACGTCCATCGTTCACCGTTCGATAGCGTATCCGCCTGGCCATTCGCCGAATCGCCGCTTCCTCAAGTTGGCGGCGATCACGGCGGTGATGGCGTTGTCGGCGTTATTATTCTACATAGTCACGCAGCCAGCCGAGAACTTGTGGCCAGCCTTTGTGTGCTTCGCGTCCAGCTGGGGTCAGACCGGAGTGGGTTAAACGGACCGTTGTGACACCTTCTTTTTCGTTGAGTTCAAAGCGAACAATGGATTCCGTGCTGCCATCTTGCCAGCTTGGGATCCAGGTGAATTCGAGTAACCGGGGCCGGTCGACCTTTCGATATTCGCCGAACACACTGAAATCTTTTCCCATGCCGGTCCCTTTCATCAGCCATTTGCCGCCGACGCGCGTATCGGATTCGGCGTGAGTGGATTCATAAACACCTTTTTTGCCCCACCATTTGACCCGTTGTTTGGGATCCACGATCGCCTCGAAGATGCGTTCGGCCGATCCTTTGATGGTGATTTCTTCGATGATGGTATCGCTGGTGCTGGTGCCGGTTTGACTCATGATTTGTTCTCCGTCTGCTGGTTTGTTTCTTCGATGAATTTTTTGAGGTTACGCATGCTCTCGCTCCACAAGGCCTGGTAATCCTGCAGTAGGATCATAGCTTGGCATCGTAACCATATGGTTACCAATAATCGTAACCGATTGGTTACGGTTGTCAACATTGTCATCGTCGGGATCGAGCGGGATCGAGCGGGATGGAGCGGGATGGAGTGGGATCGGAAGGGAACGAACAGCGATCAGCCGAGACGGTGAAAAGGTGAGAGGCATAGGCGTATTACCGGCAGTCGAAGTCATTGCGGACGGCGGACGGTCGACTGTAGACGGTTAACCGGCTCTGAAAAGAGTCGCTACGTGTACTGGCTGAACGCGGAATGAGCCGGTTGAACGCCAGATGTTGAATGCTTAACGCTGAGCGAGGACGAGACGATGCGAACCTCGCTCCCACTCACACTCGAAAGACGGAATAAAATAGGGCTCCCCACTATCTTATGTTCTAGGCGACAAACGCACTTGATTGTCCAGTCGCAACTTTGCGAGTTGTCGCGGGTTAAAAAACAAAAGAATTAAATCAAAAAAGGCGAGCCGGGCCGGTTCCTCCCGGGTGTGGATTCCGGAGCTCGGGTCGCTAAAAATTTGGGCTGATTTCACCTGGACCACCGGAACGGAACCTAGCGATTCTGGTGAAAGCCGTTACGCATGAGAAGTATCAGCTGTTTGCGTTGGTTTTTGGCAGGGGCGCTAGCCGCCTCGTTACCGGTGGCAGGGCAAGCCGCATCCGGGCACGCGATGGGAATGGGGTTCGCAGGTGGCGGATCGCAACGCCCCATGGGAGGCTCAGGGCGAGCTATGGGGCATGCTTTTGGGGGACGCTTCGGTCACGGCAGATTCTTCGGTCACGACCGGTTCGATCACGGCAGATTCTTCGGTCACGACCGGTTCGATCACGGCCGATTTGCGGACCACGATTTCTTTCACCACCACAATCGCTTTATCTTCGTTTTTGATTTTGCATCGTTCGGGTTCCCCTGGTGGTGGGGATCTTGGTGGGGCGGATACCCTTACCCCTATTATGGTTATCCGTATGATTACGGTTACTATGATTACGGACCGTCTTACGGACCGGCGTACGACTACCAATACTGGAGAGGCCTAGCCGTTTCAGTGCAGTCGGAGCTTGCTCGGCGCGGCTATTATCACGGAGAAGTGGATGGGATGATCGGTTCTCGCAGCCGCGCTGCGATCAAAGAATTTCAGGCGTCCAAAGGACTGCCTGGCACGGGAATGATTGATGCCAAGTTATTGAAGGTATTGGGGATTCGTTATAGGACTGCCTAGTTGCATCGATGGGGATCGAGCGGGATCGAGCGGCATCGAGCGGCATCGAGCCGGAGCGGTGAGGGGTGAAACGCCGGGAGACGATGAACGGAAGACGGTCGACCGAAGACCGCTTCCTTCAGGAGCGCTTCTAGCACTAACACCCGCACTCTTTTAGCGCGAAGCGCTAAAAATAAGCGCCGGATTTGATTTGGACGCGGAATGAGTCTACGAATTCGTCCATCGCCGGGCTCTTCAGCTTGGAAACCAGAATGTAGTCGCACTGGCCAGTGCTCCAAGTGGAGACGCGGTAGCCTTCAACTGAATGATCGGTGTCGGATAAGCGATCCTTTTTTGGCGGCCAACAAAATAAGGTGACCAAGTCTTTGTCATTCTTGTCATTCTTGTAAACGAGGGTCGCAACTGAGCGGTTCTGAATCACATCAATCCGGCCGCCAACGAGAGAATAACCGGACGCTGGGGAGCCAACTACCGGTGGAGCAAAATCGAGTCTTGCGGTCAGCCAGGGTTTCACAATCTTCGGATCGGGCGAGGCGACATCCACCAGGTGCTCCGTAGAAAGCGAATTTGAATGGAGCAAAACCGCCTGCCGAGACAGTTGGTTTTCGGCGCCAGGGAACAGGATATTCAACGCAACGAATGCGGCTACCACGACGATGGCGGTGGCGTAAATCCAAGGCTGCAGGAAGAGTGAAAACCGTTCCTTGGCCTGCTCCTGGCGGAGCGCAGCCCGGACCCTGGCTTCGAGGCGAGTAGGCGCTTCATAGGTGACGACGTTGGTAGCGAAAAATCTTCGGAACTCGCGATGTTCTTCAATGAGTGACCGGCAAGAGGAGCAAACAGCTAAATGCTGTTCCAGTTCGAGCCGCTTTGAAAAATCGAGCTCGCCGTCCAAATAGACGTCTAGCAAGCGATGGACTTCTTCACACTTCATTTTGCGACTCCGTACGTTGACCTTTCGCGATTTCATCCCGAAGGCATTTGCGAGCTCGGGCGAGCCGGGACATAACTGTGCCAATCGGGATACTTAATGCTGAAGCCAGTTGCTTGTAGGACCAGCCTTCAATGTCGCGGAGAACCAATATTTCCCGATGTTCGACCGACAATCTGGTTAATGCCTCGTTGAGTTGGCGGCCCCGCTCTTCGTAGAAGGCTTCGGAGGTGGATTCCTCTACCGCTGTGCGATGGATTGTTTCGTTAAATGGGACAATGTCTGCGCTTCTGGGATGCTGTTTCTTGAGCCAACTGTAGGCGGTGTTCCTGACGATCGTCAGTATCCAGGCTCGGGGATTGCCCCCGCGGAAACGTTTAAACCCTTTCAAAGCTCGTATGTAAGCGTCTTGAACAACATCCTGCGCATCTTGATCTCGTTTTACCAGGATCCGCGCAAGGTTGTACGCGGCATCCATCTGAGGCAGAAAGAGTTCTTCGAAGCGCGAAAGTTGTTCATCCATCTCAGACAAATAGATTGACCGCTGGGTTCTTGTTTTATTCCTTAAAAGTGCGCTTCAATCCCAGGGCGTTTGGCCTGCGGTTGAATCGCGTCTTCAGCGCTACGGCGCTAACTTACATAATTTCCTAGGGCTACACTTCGTTTCGCCCTAGGCTATATTGAGTCGCGGCCTTGCTGCTCCATGCTTCTAAAACGAATCCTTCTGTTGCTCTGGCTTACCGGCGGCTTACCCTCTGCTATTGCGGAACCGATGGCAACGGGAAAGCCACTGACGCTGGCGGAGGCAATAGTGTTGACGCTACAGCGCAACCCGGAGCTATCGGCGTTTTCCTGGGACATCCGGGCTGCCGAAGCCCGCATCATTCAAGCCAAGCTGAGTCCTAATCCTGAGATCACTGTAGAGGGTGAGAATCTGACGAAAACCGGCGGTCAGGGCGAAGGCATCCAAAACACAATTCAACTGAGCCAGCTAATCGAGCTTGGCGGAAAGAAAAAGTCGCGGGTTCGGGAAGCACAATTCGATTGGGAAGGGTCACAGTGGGAATACCAGGCGAAGCGATTGGAGGTGTTAAAAGGAACGAGCACGGCATTTGT
The DNA here is from genome assembly GCA_046727075.1 of bacterium. Lineage (GTDB taxonomy): Bacteria > Verrucomicrobiota > Verrucomicrobiia > Chthoniobacterales > JAFAMB01 > JBKPBY01. The sequence goes on from JBKPBY010000142.1 coordinate 5,512, forward strand.
AGACGTGCTCGCCGCACAGAGTAGTCTACAGCTGAAGCAAGACAGCCTTGCTATAGCTGAAGCCGCGGTGCCCGCGACTCGGACCAGAGTGGATGCCGGTAAAGCGGCTGCTGTGGAACTGGTACGAGCTCAGACTGCCGTTGGGAGCGCACGAATCGAGTTAGAGGAAGCCAAACGAGAGTTGCAGACAGCGCGTTTAAATTTAGCGGCTCAATGGGGCGAAAAGAAAGCGAGCTTTCCAAATGTGACTGGCAATCTGGAACAAGTCACGGAGCCGCCTCCGCTGGAATCGTTGAACGCAAAGCTCCAGCGTAACCCGAATCTCGCCCGATGGACGACCGAAAACGAAAAAAGGAAGGCGACACTGCATGTTGCTCGCAGCGAAGGCAAGCCAGACATGACGCTGCAAGCTGGTCCGCGTCTGATCGGTACAAATCCTATCGATGTCACCCTGGTAGCAGGGTTCTCGATCCCATTACCTCTCTGGAACCGGAATCAAGGCAAAATCGCCGAAGCTGAAACCAACCTCGGGAAGGTCGCGGACGAGCGGGCAAACGCTGAGGCTCGGGCGTACGCGGACCTGAATGAAGCTTACCAGACGCTTGCCGGTTCTTCGCACGAGGCGCGGGTGTTGCGCGAGACCGTTTTACCCGGAGCAAAGAGGACGGTGGATGAGACCGCTCGAGGTTATGCGGCCGGGCGCTTCAGCCAGCTGGATGTTCTGGAAGCGCAAAGGAACTACAACGAGAGTCGGACACAATATGTTCGGGCTCTTGCTTCCTATCAGAAGGCAGAGGCGCAAATTGATGCCCTGACTGCAGGGCCGGTTGAGTTGCCAAAGCCGAGCAAGCCCGGCCAGGGGCTAACCGAAACCCAGAAGAGGAAGGCTATCCGAAATGAATAAGCGCATCTTCTTGCTGCTGGTCGTAGGAGGATTGGCGCTGGCCGGCTGGCGGACTGCGGTGGCGGATCCGTCGCTATCGTCTGGCCCCACCACTGAAAAGGCGCGCAGTCCTGGCCCGAGAGACAGAATGGAGGACCCGGACGCCGGGCGAATTGTTAAACCAAAGCCGAATGAAATTGGACGGGTTGAGCTCAACGAGGAGAAGATACAGAACGCAAACTTGGTCGTAGAGACGGCCGGACCGGCGAAAATCGGCACGACGGTCGAACTGACCGGCAAGATCGCGCTGAACGAGGATTCCGTTGCGAATGTTTCGCCGCGTTACACGGGAGTCGTAAAGGCGGTGTATAAGCGCTTGGGCGACCAAGTGCAAAAAGGTGAAGCGCTTGCCACAATCGAAAGCAGCGAGAGCTTACGCGAGTACCAGGTGAATTCAGAGATTTCCGGAATGGTCATCAAAAAGGAGGTGACGGTTGGAGAACTGGCGCGAGATGAGAAGCCGATCTTCACCGTTGCTGATCTAAGTACTGTTTGGGTTGATTTCAGTGTTTTCCCCCAAGACTTCCGCCGGTTAAAGCAGGGGCAGATGGTTGAGATCGGCTACGCGGACCATCTGGTTGCGAGAGGCAAAATCAGTTATATAGCTCCTGTGGGTTCCGAAAATACGCAGTCAATGCTTGCTCGCGCAGTGGTGCAGAATCCGGAAGGGTTACTCCGGCCTGGACTATTCGTTACAGGAAAACTTTTTGTCGAAGAGATCGACGCACCGGTAGCAGTACTGGCAAGCGCAATTCAGACCGTAAACGGCAAGACGGTGGTGTTCGTCGTCGACGGCGCTACGTTTGAAGCGCGCCAGGTAGAACTTGGCACGAGAGATAACAGCTACGTGCAAGTGTTATCGGGCCTAAGTGCCGGCAATCGCTACGTCGCAGCTAACAGTTTTCTCTTGAAGGCGGAGTTGGGCAAGAATGAGCCTGAGGAATCAGACTGACGGCGACTGTTATCGAACAGTTCAGTGCGGGCTCACCCCATGATTCGGCGGGTGATCAGCTTCTCGGTGCGCTACCGATGGCTTGTGCTGTTAGCCGCATTGGGTGTCGCTGGTTTAGGCGCTTACAGCTTTAAGAACCTGGCGATCGATGCGGTGCCGGACATAACCAACGTGCAGGTTCAAATCAATACAGCAGGTTATGGGCTCTCTGCACCGGAGATCGAACAACGAATCAGCTATCCGATCGAAACCGCAATGGCCGGCCTGCCCGGCCTCGAGAATACCCGTTCGCTAAGTTACTATGGGTTGTCGCAGGTTGCGTTGGTATTCAAGGAAGGAACCAACGTTTATCTGGCGCGGCAGCTGGTCGCGGAGAGGTTGCGTGAAACACAAGAGGAACTTCCGGAGCACACTCGGCCAGAACTTGGGCCAATAGCCACGGGTCTTGGTGAAATCTACCTCTGGACAGTCGATGCGCGACCAGAAGCAAGAAAACCGGACGGATCGTTCTACACACCGATCGACCTACGGGAGATTCAAGACTGGGTGATCAAGCCCCGGCTCAAGAATGTTTCCGGTGTCGTCGAAGTGAACAGCATCGGTGGGTTTGAGAAACAATATCAGGTTACCCCATATCCAGACAGGCTCATAGCATTTCGCCTTGGTTTTCGAGACCTGGTTGAAGCACTGGAAAAAAACAATACGAACATTGGTGCAGGCTACATCGAGAAAAATGGTGAACAGTACCTCATTCGGTCTCCGGGTCAGCTTAGGAGTTTGGCTGACGTCAGAGCAATTGTGGTGTCTACCAGAGGAGGTTTACCAATCCGAATCGGAGATGTCGCCGATGTGAATGAAGGTAGTGAGCTACGCATTGGCGCTGCAACCAGGAACGGTGAAGAAGCGGTACTGGGGACGACATTCATGCTAATGGGGGAAAACTCTCGTGCAGTCGCCAATCGAGTCAGGCAGCGGATTGAAGAGGCTAACCAGGTTTTGCCGACTGGAGTTGTTGCGACCACGGTCTACAACCGCACTAATCTGGTGGACGCCACGATCGAGACTGTCCGCCAGAACCTTTTTGAGGGCGCACTCCTGGTTGTAGTGGTTCTGTTTGCCCTACTGGGGAACTTCAGAGCCGCGTTGATAGTCGCCGCGGTAATTCCCTTGTCGATGCTTTTCGCCATCACTGGCATGGTACAGAATAGGATTAGCGCGAACTTGATGAGTCTCGGCGCTATCGATTTTGGCATCATCGTTGATGGCGCAGTGATCATCGTCGAGAATTGTGTGCGCAACCTGATTGACGAACAACGCCGGCTCGGGCGATTGCTGAATCTCGATGAACGTCTTGCTACCGTGGTCCGTGCTTCCGAGGAAGTCATCACTCCTAGCATCTTTGGCATGTTGATCATCATGGTTGTCTATCTGCCGATCCTTAGTTTGAGCGGCGTTGAAGGAAAGATGTTCAGCCCGATGGCGCGGACCGTGTCATTGGCGCTTCTCGGAGCAATGATATTTGCAACTACCGTTGTTCCAGCAAGCGTTGCCGTTTTTCTCGGGGGCAGGATGAGAGAAAATGAGGGCATCCTGATTCGCTGGGCGAAGAAGCTCTATCTGCTGCTGCTGGATGTTTCTCTCAAATCTCGTGTAGTGGTGATCGCTGCAGCGGTCTCATTGATTGCGGTGTGCGCACTTCTTGGTACCCGGTTGGGTACAGAGTTTATGCCGAGCCTCGATGAAGGCGATTTCGCGCTGTCGATTAACCGGCTACCCGGAACCGGCCTTACCCAGGCGGTGGATATGCAGAAGAGCCTGGAGCGGGCTTTGCTAAAAATCCCAGAGGTCAAAGAAGTGTTTGCTCGCATTGGCACTGCAGAGGTCGCTACCGACGCTCGACCGCCTAGCGTCGGAGATGGTTACGTTATGCTAAAACCGCGCCAGCAGTGGCCCGATCCGGGCAAACCCAAAGACGCCGTGGCTCGAGAGATCAACGAGGTAATCAATAGTTTCATCGGCAACAGCATCGAGATCTCACAACCGATTCAGATGCGGATGAACGAATTGATATCAGGCGTAAAAGGAGATGTTGCGATCAAGGTCTTCGGCGAGGACCTGGATGAGTTGGCGAAAGCTGGTCAGAAGATTGCCTCGCTTTTGACTCGGGTACACGGCGTGGAGGGGGTCCATCTGGAACGTCTTGCCGGTTTGCCCTTCCTCACGATTCAACCCAAACACGAGACTATTTCACGATATGGATTAAGTGTGAATGATGTGCAGCAGATTATTGCGACAGCTGTTGGAGGAGAGGAGGCCGGTCAGTTTTTTCAGGGTGACCGCCGATTCCCGGTCGTCGTTCGACTTTCAGACGCTATTCGTAATAATCTCGATGCACTGAAGCGAATTCCGATTTTGCTTCCTGCGGCGGAAACACCGTCCAGCGATGAACGGCCAGTTTCAGTAAGCGGTCCTGGCTATGTTCCTTTGGGCGCGGTTGCCGATTTTGAGATCAAACCGGGACCGTATCAGATCAATCGAGAGAATGGAAAGCGGCGCGTCGTTGTGACATGCAATATTCGTGGTCGAGATATCGGATCCTTTGTTGCTGAGGCGCGAAATAAGATCGAAAGCCAAGTACGCCTTCCAACCGGATGCTGGATAGAATGGGGCGGTCAATTCGAGCAGCTCCAACGCGCCACTCGGTGGCTTACCGTAGTGATTCCGGCAGCGTTGGTTTTGATTTTTGTGCTCCTTTTCCTGGCGTTCGGAAACGCAGCTGACGCATTGTTGGTTTACACCGGCGTCCCGCTGGCTTTGACGGGCGGTGTCCTCGCGATCTGGTTCCGCGGAATTCCTTTCTCCATTTCGGCTGGAGTAGGCTTTATCGCATTGAGCGGAGTGGCGGTTTTGAACGGTGTGGTCATGATCAGCTTCATTCGCCGTTTGCGGTCGGAAGGGAGACCGGTTTATGAAGCAATCCGAGTTGGCGCCTTGACTCGGCTCAGACCGGTCTTGATGACAGCTCTGGTCGCATCATTCGGATTCATTCCGATGGCTCTTGCAAACGGGAGAGGAGCTGAAGTTCAACGACCGCTGGCTACTGTAGTGATCGGCGGGATCATCGGTTCGACGCTATTGACCCTCTTCGTTTTACCGGTGCTTTACTCGATGCTGCACGGGAGAGAAACGTCGGAATCGCCGGGATCGCGCGTGAACGCCGGGAACTAATGGGTCAACGAAACGGCGCAGGGCGAGACGGCGACGAGCGAGAGGGGCGAGATGTGAGAGGTGAGGTCAGTCACAAATGAGCGGCGACATGTCCTCTGTAGCCTCCCTTCGCTAATGCTATGGAGGCAGGTTTTGCGAAGGAGAAAGCCGCGGGTCACGCCTTCCCCGTTCCCGGCGTTTTCTTGCTAGCACTAGCACTCATACCCGCACTCGTTTGGACAGAGAATACGGCGATCGGGACAGGAGTGTGAATGGCTTGAAAATCGCACGATTTATTGGCTTCCCGCTTGTTTGCTGGACCGAGTGCAAGCGGATGCTCGAGCATATCGATCGGATCCGGCCAAGCCTGATGGTCGTCGACATTAGTACCATCAGCGCGATCGACGCCGCCATGATTCGGCGTATTCCTTTTATTCTGAGTGTGCCGTGCGCGCCCAGCGGATTGTTGATAAATCGGCTGCCGTGGGACTATCCCCTTCCCGGTTCAGGTCTGCCCCGACGGATGAATGCCGGGCAGAAAGTTGCGAACCTTTGGTATCGACTTCGCCTCCTGGCTGTCATGT
>JBKPBY010000143.1:0-9406 GCA_046727075.1 bacterium
CGATTTTGTAAAGCAGCTTGGAGCCAATGAGGTCATCGATTATCGGGAGCGCCGTTTTGAAGAGGCAGGCATAGTCGATGTGATCTTCGATACCGTGGGTGGAGAAACCTTGGACAGATCCTGGGATCTTCTCAAGCCTAGGGTGCGCAGGCTCATTGGCTTAGTTAGCAGCAGCAGGCATGAAAATGGTTACTTGTCAGCCTAAGGCTCACCAACTTTCGCCTCAACGTCAATTCCGTCAATCCGGGCCAAACTGGGCTTCTTTTGCTCTTCAAAAATGACCAAAAATTGGCCAAACAGTTTTTTCAACGAGCAAAGATTTTATTCGTAAGTCCTTGATTATCAACTTACTGCCTCGCATGGATTCGAACCACGACAAAGTGATCCAGAGTTTCATGTTAGTCTCACGACGCCTGCGCCATCGGGATGATGTTAGCGGCTGCTTTTGGCGGGCGGATGTTCCAGAACTTCTCGGCTTCAGATTTGGGAACCGCCTTATAGTAATGCTTCCACAGCATCGCTGGTGACGTATGACCGACCATAAAAAGCAAGCGATTCACGTCCTCAAACTTCGCTAGCCAATGACTGCAGAACGTGTGTCGCATCGCCGAGTTTGGCCAGTGTGTGACTCCAGCAGCCTTTCGGTTGGCGTGTTTGTGCGTTCGCAGGTCTTTCTCATACGGCACGATTTTCCCAGTCGTTGCTCCTCCGTATTCGCGGTAAGCGCACAACACTCCTGGGCATTCTGCTCCAGCTTTATAGTCCTCCTGTCACCTGTTTTGGAGATTTCCGGACGAACTGTCAGCACACCGTCAACCGGATCAAAGTCTCGCCACTCTAGGCCCCGCGATTCGTCCTCTGGCCTTACTCCAGCAAAGAAACCGAAGACAAGATAGGGCAGGAGGCCAAGATCCTCGTCCAGGGCGTGTGCGAGCATCGCTGGAACCCGATCGACCGGAATAGTCTCTACCGCCTTTCGGGGGCGAACTGCGAAGTCCAGCCGGGAGATAGGGTTCTCTGTGAGGTATCGACGCTTGATTCCGTAATTGAATACCGCCCTGAGATACCGCATGACGGGGTTGCGTGCCCCAGGCGTCATTTCATTGAGTATCGGTTCCAGATCCCGGTAGGAGATGTCGCAGGCAAGCTTCGCGTGGAGTTGTGGCCACCGGTCACGTGTGATGCGCAATTCTTTGAGGTATTCTCGGTTCCGATCCTGTTTGGCATTGAGGTACAGATTGAACAGCTCAAGGAAAGGTATGCTGCCGGTTCTGGCCTTGTAGGACTCGGCATGGCTCCGCACAGCGTCCAGAAGATTGACTCCGATCGGATCCAGGATCTTGTACGCTTCTGCCGCTTGCGCGATTCGGGCGGCCGTCAAAGCCGTCAGGCTGGTCCCAAAATTATCGGCGCGGGCTTAAGTGCCTCAGCGTCGGCGGTTGCTGCCCTCTTCGTTGGATAGAAGAGTTGACGTCGTTTGCCGGTGTCGGACAATTCGGCTGGCACGTTTAGCACCCACGAATCGTGAGATTTTAGAAATCTCGGTTCAAGACTGGCTCGTCTCATAAATCGCCCCCCTCAACTAATATAAAGCCGAGGTCACATTTAGTCACGCTAAAGCGTGTAAACTCGCGCCTCTCTTTGTCGATGTGTGTCTCTATTTGCCTAGGTAATAGCCACTTACGTAGGAGGATTCGCCAGACTTAGGATCTGGTGGAGCAATCCTTAGGGGTTCGAGTCCCCTCCTCGGCAGAAATTCTTATTTGTCAGGCAGTTTGCGCAACAGCGACACGCGAGTTCTTCCGTTTTGAGTTTGGGCCCGCGACCAGCTTACAGCTGTCGAACCCGAGGATGCGTTGTCCTTCTTGAGCCCGGAGAATTTGGACGCGGTCCAGCGGGCTTACTGGCCCAGCGCCCCTGGTCCTTTCTCCCCACTCCTTTATATGGCACTTCCTTGGTCACCGACAAGCTGACGGCAACGACGCAGATGGTTCACCCCACCCGCCTTCTTCCATTAGCTCACTACTCCATCACCCCAGTCTGCGGATCACTACTCCATCACTCCAGTCTGCGGACCACCGGAGTGAGCTTCTCGAAGTCCTGCCCGCGGCAAGCCCTCTCACTTCTCGCCAATCTTGTCTGGATGCCCGTCGATGCCGGTCGCCTTCCTGGAGGGTTCGCGGGCGGATGCCACCAGCTCGACGGGCATATTGCTCAAAGCGATCCCGTTTTCAGTTAACTGCTGCATGATCATCCGCCGCAGGTCGCTGGCCACTTGAGTCGGGTTCGCTTCGCCCATGTTGATCCAGTAGGAAAGCGTAAAGAGCAGGCCTTTTTCGGCAAAGTCAGAAAGAGTCACGACGGGCCCCGGCTTCTTAAGGACCAATCCGTGCTCTTCCGCTGCTTGAAGCAATAGTTGGGTTACTCTACGCACGGAGGATCCATAGGCGACGCCCACGGAAATCGTAGATTGCACGTTTTTGCTCGAATAGGTCAGATTCGTCACTGAATTTTCGAGAAAGGTGCTGTTGGGCACAAGAATCTCGACGCCGTCAATTCGGCGGATCACCGACGAGCGGACCCCTATGTTAGTCACCTCTCCGCGGGTGCCGGAAATTTCGACAATGTCTCCGAGACGCATGGGTTTTTCTATGAGAATGATCACTCCGCTGATCAGGTTTTTCAGCAGATTTTGCATGCCGAAACCGACGCCGATCGCGAGCGCGCCGCCCAGAAAGGCAAAGGCTTCGAACGGGATCTTTACCAGGATCAGACTGAAGACGATGAGTATACTGAGGAAGATACCCAACATCCACTTAGAGAGGATGTGGGCGGTTTGTGCTGGAATCCTGAACCGGCGTGCGGCGATCCTCTCAACGAGGGAGGCCAGCAGGCGGCAGAGCAGATACCCGATCACCAGGATCAGCACGACCTGGATCACTTTGCCGACGGTAACGCTGCGGCGACCCGTAATCTTCTGGCCATTGACTTCGATCGTATCGAGGGCGTTGTACAACTCGAAGTTCCAGAACCGGTCAAAGAGGTTCTGTGCGTTGCGGAAGGCTAATTGGAGTCGGTCCAGGAAAGAGAGGTGATGTTGACTATCGGCGACCGACTCGGACCATCTGGCGATTAGACGATTGAGCCTTCCCACGTTGTCGATTACCTGGTTAATGGCGTCAAGACGTTCCCGGAGGGAAGCCAATCTTTGCTCAATCAAAGGCACGAGCGGGGAATCAATTGGGAGCGCGCGGAGCCTGCTTTCCTGCTCTGTGATCTGTCCCCGAGTCAGCTCGGTCAAGGCGTTAAGGTAAGTGCCCAGCGAAGTGAGCTGGTTGATGCTCTCATCCAGTCGAAGGGAAGCCTTTCGGACTCCGGGAAGGTCCTTTGCGTTAGAGAGTACGTAGCGGTATTGGTAGACATATTGGGCTTGGCGGTAACCCTGGATGGTGGTTCGCCGCAGCTCCATTCGTACCCGTTCGGTCTCAAGCTGGTCTGTCCGGAGGGCTACTACCTCCTGCAGAACGGGGAGATCCGATGGCGGGGGTGTTGTACGCACAGCCGCCTCCAGCGCGGCTTCGGCTCGTTCCAGATCGGCTTGGCGCGAGGATTCTGCCGCATTGACAGCGCCAAACCGGATTTCCAACTCATCGATTTCCTTTTCAATCTGCGCTGTGACTCGGTCAAGATCGGCTTTGGTAAAAACCGTCTGCCCTGCTGTCACAGCCAGTTGGGCTTTGGCAAAATCCCGACGCTCGTTCGCCTCGGTTTGTTCGACTTCGGCTACATCTGCCTGAGCCTCTAGGCTTCCGAGTTCCGTGGAGCCAAACTGACTACGGAGCGTTTCGAGATCCAGCGCGACTTGCAACTTCGCTTTCTTTGCCGGATCGGTCGCAGATTCGAGGGCCTCAGTGAACCGGCGAATGTTGGTCTCATTACTTTTGAGCGCTTTTCGCGTTTGCTCACTAGCGCTGGCGATGAACTGCTTCGTGGCGCTGGCGGCCTGAATTTTCAGATCCTGAGCCTTAATTGTTTCGCGAAGAGCATCGGCCTGAAGGAGGGAATAAGGAGGGCCGTGAGGAAAGCCCTGCCCGCTCTTGCTTTCACTTCGGAGCTGGTTCAAGCGTGCCTTGGCAGAGTCGATCTCAACCAACATGGATAAATGACCCTTATAAGCCTGGGCCAGTCGGTTGAGAAGGACTCGCCGCTCCAACCGGTCTTGTTCAGTCTGCCCCGGAAGCAGCGCTCCAGGTAGCTCAGCTTCTTTCAGCAGCGCTTCCGTTTCCGCCAGGCGCCGGTTCAAGTCAGCGACCAGGTTCGATCGCTCCAGCTTTGGAGTTGGATCGCTCTTTGTCAGCTGCCCGAACACAGGGCTGATCGGAAAGATTGCCAGTACGGACAGGCCAAGTCCGGCCAAGCGAAGCCGATCAAAGCAGCGGAAAGCAAGGTCCAGAAACAGCGGGCCAAATTTCAGCATCGCATCAGACGTCATGGCATTGGGCGGGGAATAACACCGCGGCTGGATGCAATCAGCGACCCGATTCTTGCGTCGGCCGCGGCGGCGAAATCCTCGTCCGTGACCGCCCGGTTGGTCGGGAGTCTTTCTCTAATCTCGTTGGCGAGTTCTTGAGAGATAGACTGGTTGGGCAACGGTTGAATCAAGACGTTATTGAGTCCGAAGGTCAATGGCGTTCTTCGAGTTTTCTACAAAGTAGACGCAGGATTTTCAGCAAAAAATTATCTCTCGCGAATCTACGGTCGCTCGCGCCCGCTCGCTCGATGGCCGCCAGAAAGAACCTACCCCCCGGACCGCGCGTTTTAGCCGGTTCCTCAAGCGCGCTGAGCCGGAGCTGAGTGAATGCCAGGATGAGCATGGCAATACCCAGTTCGCAAACGACAAATACCTCCACGACCCGGCGCTTGATTTAATCAGTCCGGCCTGACAAGCTATGTAGAATGAGAGAAGGCCAGGTTAGGACCTCGGCCCTCTTCGAGTGAATTACGACGTCGCTTTAATATCGGTGACGTGGATTGTCCTGGTCGATTTATTCAAGGTCCCAGTAACCTGCACCTTCTGTCCGGCGAAGGCTTCGGGTTTCTTCTGATCGTCCAGCTTATAATAAGTCTTTCCTGACTCGAACAGAACGTATTTACTACCAGCCTTTTTTACACAGGCGAGCGTGCATGTCTTGGGGTCGTTCGTACCCATTTTCTTGAACATCGCCGCGTGGCCGCCATCATCGGCGCACGCTTCGTCCATGATCTCACCGGTAAAGGTAGCCGCCGACGCGAGAGCAGGCGCCAGGGTTATGCATGCTGCTATGCTCATTATCAGGTTCTTCATTTTTTTCCTCCAGGATTACACTGTTGCTTTAAGGGGATCGGCAAGCAAGGCGGCCGTTGTTTTTCAAACTAACAACCAAACGGAGAAAAGCCCTAGACATTCTACCGAGCTGAAGGAGGACTAATGAAGAGGCTACTACTGACTGCCTGTGCGGCAATTGCTCTGGTTACTGCGGCTCAAGCCCTTACGGCGACGGCTTTGACGCGACCATCCAGGATATCTGCACGCGGGGCCACTAGAAGAAGGTGCGGGTCGTAACCACCAAGCTCAGGAGAACGCGGTTTCAGATCGAGGTATAGGTTGAAGAGAGATGAATTTGATGGAGGTCGAGCGGTCTTTAGGGGTTCGAGTCCCCTCCTCGGCATAAGTCGCTTGCAGTAAGAGACTTATATCTCACGACTCTCTAAGGTCGTTCATGATCCCTTTGACTAGCTGGCCGAATTCTTCTTCCGGCAGGCTGTACCACTCAATTCCAGACAATAGGACTCCGAACTTCAGCCGAATCCTATCCAGTCTGATTCTGAATTTCGGTGAAGCTGAGAGATCCGACATCCACCCCGGCAATTTGGTCGGGGCCAAGGACTTCGATCTGGCCGACCTGCCTTTCGAACACAAACCGTCCATACGGACTGATCCACGCAGTCTCGCGATTACCCACATGAATCGATTCGCCGCCGACTCGGTGCACGGTGAACGGACGCCAATCTTTAGCTCTGAGTAGTTCTCTGATCCGATCCGTCATGACTCAAAACTATCACGCGACTTTTCGCGTTTCTAGTCGGGACATTGCTACAAAGCACATTCCCGCGCGTAACGAAATCCACTCGGCCTACCTTCTACATTCCTGGCAAGCAACAGAAACTTAAACGTGAGTCCCAGATTACTGGGGTGCATCAAGGTGCGGTAGCTCCGAAGAAAGTTCGCTTGCGAGGGGAACTGGGCCGACACCGCCATCTGCCGCTCCAGCTGGAGCAACCGCGATTCGGCGGCACCCACCATGAAATGATGCTGATCGGTAAAACCCGCAACCCGTAAACCGGCGGTCCGTGCCATTTCCGCCACGGCAGTAAAATCGACATGTGCAGTGATGTCTATTTCACCGGGCCGCGCGAGCGGATCGTAACTCTTGCGATGAACTGAATAACAAGTGAGCGTACCCTCGCTTCGTTCTGGGCTGTAATATTCCGCTCTTGGATATCCGTAGTCGATTATCAACAGAAAGCCTCTGCTCAGCTTTTCCGCTACGGCCTGAATCCATTCGCGCGCAGCAAGATTTACTTCCGTCCGATAAGGAGCGGGAACCTGGACTCCTCGGAGCGCTTGCTTCAGTTCGGGCCGCAGATCGCGAGACCGCAAGAACTCAAACCCGCCATCGGCATTCTGGACTAACAGCTCGCGCCACTCGTCTTCCATATACTCAACAAGATGTACTGGAAACGCATCCAATAGTTCGTTCGAAAAGAATGCGCCGACGGTCGACTCCAACTTCGAAAGATCATCAACCCAGGAGACCTTGGCCAGAGATTCCAGACGGGCACGTTGCTCTTCCCGCTTTTGCGTTATCGGCTCAACGATCCTATAAAAAGCGGACTGGAAAAGCTTATCGTACCTTGTCCGAAGAGTTCCGAGAATATCGGCTGCCAGTTGTCCATCCTCTGCTCCTTGTTCGACAATCGAAAACGGTTTTGGGCGTCCAAGGATCTCCCACATCTCATCCAGCTGTCCGGCCAGAATTTCGCCGTACGCCTTACCTATACTGACATTCGTATAGTAATCGCCTGCGCGCCCAATTCGCTTCCGAGCCGAACAATAATAGCCGAACTCAGGATGATACAGGGCCTGCTCCATGAACCACGCAAAGGTAACCGGCCCTTGGGAACGGATGTGATCCCTGATCAGTTCTGTAAGCGATGCCATTGAGTGTGAGGTGTGAGTGCGAGTGTGAGTGTAAGTATCTCGGCTCGCACTCACACTGAATCGCACTCGCACTCACCCTCGCACTCGTCTACCTTAAAATCAGAGATGTCCGACTGCTTTGTTCACCTTCATCTACATACCGAGTATTCGCTCCTCGACGGCGCCGTCCGTATCCGAGATCTGATGCAAAAAGCGGCGACGTACGGGATGCCCGCTGTGGCTATCACTGACCATGGCAATATGTACGGTGCGATTGAGTTCTACCAGTCTGCGGAAAAGGCCGGCATTAAACCGATCGTCGGCTGCGAAGTCTACATGGCAGCAGGATCAATGAGTGACAAGGGAGCGAGCTCGGCCAGAGATGCTGCTTTCCACTTTACGCTCCTGGCCAAAGACGCTGAGGGATACAACAACCTGGTAAAACTGGTGTCAGCCGCGCATCTGGATGGATTCCATTACAAGCCGCGAATCGATAAACAACTTCTGGCGCAGCACAGCTCTGGTCTGATTGGCTTAAGCGGATGTCTAAAGGGGGAGATCAACATGGCCATTCAGGCTGGCGATCTCAAGAAAGCCCAACGAACCGCAGGAGAATTCGCCGAGATTTTAGGAAAAGGAGATTTTTACTTCGAGCTGCACGATCACGGCATTGAAGCCCAACACCTATGTAATCGGGCTCTGCTGGAAATGGCCAAAAAGCTCGACCTTCCAGTCGTAGCTGCCAATGACGTGCATTTCCTGGAGCGGTCCCATCATGAGGCCCACGACGTGCTCATTTGCATCGGCACCGGCGCAATGATCCACGACGAGCGCCGCATGCATTACCCAACGGAGGTTTATTTCAAATCTCCCGAAGAAATGGCCTCATTGTTTTCAGAGGTTCCCGATGCTCTGACCAACACCCTCCGAATCGCCGATCAATGCAACCTGAAGTTAGAATTCGGCGTCTCGAAATATCCCGGCTATGCCCCGCCAGAAGGGCTGACTCGGGAGCAGTACCTCCGGCAGCTGTGCGAGGAGGGACTTCGCCAACGTTATGGTAATCGCGCTGGTAGCGATCAAGAACTGCGTGACCGGCTCAACTATGAACTTTCAGTTCTGGAGAAGACCGGCTTCAGCAGTTACTTCCTGATCGTCTGGGATTTCATCCACTACGCGAAACAAAGAGGAATTCCGGTGGGTCCGGGCCGCGGCTCGGCGGCAGGATCTCTGGTCGCATACGTGCTCGGCATAACCGACCTGGACCCGCTCGAGTTCGGGTTAATATTTGAGCGGTTTCTCAACCCGGAGCGCGTTAGCCCGCCGGATATCGATATCGATTTTTGCCAAAATCGACGCGGGGAGGTGATCGATTATGTCCGGCGGAAGTACGGGCAAAGAGCGGTATCCCAGATCATCACATTCGGCACGCTGGGCGCCAAAAGCGTTATCCGCGATGTCGGTCGGGTGACCGGCCTCAGTTATTCGGATGCCGACCGAATCGCTAAGATGATTCCGAACGAATTGGGAATCACGCTGGCGAGCGCCTACCAGAAGAATCCCGAGCTCAAGCAAGCAGTCGACACAGAGGAAGCAACGCGACAGCTGTGGGAATATGCGACCCTGCTGGAAGGATTGACTCGCAACACGGGTATCCACGCGGCGGGAGTGGTCATCGGCGATAAGCCTCTTGATGAGTACGTGCCTTTGTCCCGCGGGAACGATGACGAGGTGGTGACCCAGTACGCAATGGGACCGCTGACCGAGCTCGGAATGCTGAAGATGGATTTCCTTGGACTGAAAACGCTAACCGTTATCGACGATACTGTCGCTCTGATCCGCCAGCAGGATCCAACGTTCTCGCTCGAGTCGATCTCTTTTCAGGATCAGCCGACTTTTGATTTGTTACACCGAGGGGAAACAATCGGCTTGTTCCAGCTGGAGTCGGGCGGGATGACAAATCTTTGCAAGCAGTTCGATGTCAATAGCATTAACGACGTCATTGCGCTGATCGCGCTATATCGGCCGGGCCCGATGGAGCTGATTCCGGACTACATCAAACGCAAACGCGGCCAGACCAAAATCAAATACGAGCACCCGCTCCTGAAAGAGGTTTGCGCAGATACCTACGGGATCATGATTTACCAGGAACAGGTACAGCGCGCC
>JBKPBY010000144.1:0-7246 GCA_046727075.1 bacterium
TCGACAGGATTCGTCAGGATCCGAGTATTCGTTACACTCCTCAAGCCTCATCGCCAGGCTCGAAACTCTCGAACAATTCATCGCTCTGAAAAGGACGATTATTCGTAACCCGGCGACGCGCTTGGCAGCGAAGTTATTCACGATCCGGGGCCGCTCACGCTCGAAAGCTGCTTAAATTGCTTTCGTCCCCGGCTCGATGAATAATTTCGGACCGACTATAAGGACGAGATCGAGGACGATTTTACTGAGGCTTCTTAACCTTCGCGTCTTTGCGTCTTGGCGTGAGATCCTTCTTTAGCGCCTTGACGTGAGATCCTTCTTCGCTTCTTTGTATCACCCGCGTTTTGCTTCCTTCTTGGTGTCTCCGGCAGCTTTCTTCCCGGCCTTGGTTGACGACGCTATGTAAGCGTCTCTCCAAACAGGAAAATCTGCTCTGATCGCGGCAAGCATCTGTTTGGTTCCGCGTCGCAGATCATCGACTGAGAACTTTTTAACCGCCTCGGCTAACTCTTTGGCCGGAACGGAGCCGAGGTGGACGTTGGCAGTTTCAGAGCCCATCGCGCGCAGCAGCTTCGCTTGTTCGCTCTCGCGAACCGCCATCGGATGATCGGCATCGATTTCGTCTAATTCGATCCTGCCGCAATGGGCGGCAATGGGACGAATCAGCCAGGTGTTTTCCATCCGGACATATGGATCATGCGATCGAATCGACCTGTTAATTAACTCTAGCACTTGGTTCTGCCCGGAATCAACGTTCTTCGCCCATAACCAGCCAGAAAGCGAAGACTGTTTAGCTTCGCGGACCAGCGGTCCCCCTTTCCAATCGATTAGAGCAAAGAAACGCTTATGGCCGAGGCTGCCCAAGCCTTTTGGTTGCGCGCCACGCTTTTGCCAACGAAACACAACATCGTCGCGTGTTGGAAGATCGCAGAGCAGATACTCCTGGACTTCATGTGGCACAGCGTCGTGGGCGGGCACCGGCTCGGTTTTCAGGTTCATCCAGCGACTCCAGAACACTTTTGGTTCTTTCAGCGCATTGAACGCAAGCGCCAGCAACCAAGGATGCCGCCGATCAAGAACAAAAGGGCGACCGCCCATTTCTAGTCCTCTCTGATAGCCGGTCCACAGCGAATCGATAATTTCTTTGGGCGATAGCAGGATTAAAGTGTCTTGTTCGGCAGCGAGCTGGGCGCTGGCGGCCGTTCGCACAAGGTCCACCATGAATGAACAAGGAGCTGCTTCGTCGAAATCGTTTACCCCCCAGACCAGCCGACCCTCGGCGTCGCGCCAGGTACCGAAATTCTGGATATGAAGATCGCCGACACCGAGGACCTCTTTTGCGCCGGCCAGATCGGGATTCACAGCCGGCCACAACTCGCACCAGCGATAGAAGGTGGCACGCATGAACTGGAATGGATCCATCGCCATTTTGGCGTGTTTGATCGCAACATCCTCCTGAATTAACGGGATCTGCTTGGCCAACCATGCTTCATAGCCGGCTGTCGACGCTACAATGTCTTGCATACAGCTAATTAATCTGATTCGAGCCGGATCTGCCAAGCACTAGTTGAATCGCACCGAATCCTCTGTTACTGGACCGTTGGGTGTCGGCGGCAGGGCCTGCCGGCCTAAGGGTTGAGCGCAATGGCAACAACACTTTTTATCGATGGCGAAGCGGGCACTACCGGGCTGCAGATTCGAGCCAGGCTCGAGGGCCGCAAAGACATCCAGCTTCTGCATGCCGACGCGGCGAAGCGAAAAGACGAGAAGGAGCGCCGGCGTTGGCTGAATGAGGCTGATATCGTCGTGCTTTGTTTACCGGACAATGAAGCTCGGCAGGCGGTGGTCATGATCGAGAATCAGCGTACCAAGGTGCTCGATGCCAGCTCAGCTCATCGGGTGGCACCGGGCTGGGTCTACGGATTTCCCGAGCTTCTGCCGAACCAGGCAGATCGAATTCACGAAGCGAGTCGAGTGACCAACCCAGGCTGTTATCCAACCGGCGCCCTGGCTTTTGTGAGACCGTTAGTTGATGCAGAGCTGATGCCGAAAACATACCCGCTGTCTGTCCACGCTTTGTCTGGAT
This sequence comes from bacterium, assembly GCA_046727075.1. Classification (GTDB taxonomy): domain Bacteria; phylum Verrucomicrobiota; class Verrucomicrobiia; order Chthoniobacterales; family JAFAMB01; genus JBKPBY01. The sequence continues at coordinate 2,087 of JBKPBY010000144.1, forward strand.
ACACCGGAGGCGGTCGAAAAATGATTGACGCCTACCAACAAGGATCGCACGATCCAGTTCGCCTCTATGCACTGGAGCTTGCCCATAAGCACGTGCCGGAGATGCAAGTTTATTCCGGACTAACTCACAGGCCGCTTTTCTGTCCGGAGGTAGGTAATTTTGCGCAAGGAATGTTAGTTCAAATCCCGCTCCACTCGGCAAGTTTGCCCAAAAAAGCCGGCGGCAGAGAGTTTCATCGAATCCTGTCAGAGTATTACGCTGGCCAGCGTTTCATCGAAGTTGTGGCGTTTGAAACGGCAACTATCCTGCATCTGGCGCCGGAAGCCTTAAACGGGACAAACAGGATGGAGTTGTTTGTTTTTGAAGGGGCCTTGGATGGCCACATTCTGTTGGTAGCGCGGCTGGACAATCTTGGTAAAGGCGCCTCCGGAGCGGCTGTGCAGAATATTGATTTGATGTTGGGATTGGAAAGCGAGAGCGATTATGCGTTACCTCAGAGCTAAGACTCGACCCGCGTCAATCCGCCAATGGCGCGATCAATCCGGAGGATTGGGCCCAACCCTCTGAGGTTGAGCTTCTAGCTCGACAATGGAACGCTCCTTCATTCCATCAAATAACCTCGGTTGACCGCCTCCTGCGTCATCTCCTGAATTTTCGCCCACAATGTCTCCGATCCCTTCGCAACCCTCTGATTCACTTCAAGAACCCTTGAACGTGTGATTCCGTTTTCTTTCCAGCCGCGCCCATGGGTGGCGTAATTGTGGAGAACCGCCACGAATCGGTCGACTGCTGCGGCGAACTTTGCTTCCGGCGTTTCTCCGGTTTCGAATTCGTCCCACAGTTCATGCAGCTCACTAGCTTGCGATTCAGGTAACAATCCGAACAACCTTTTCGCGGCTTCTCGTTCGCGGGCTTCCTTACTTATGTTAGCCACAGAATCGTAGATGAACGTGTCCCCAGCGTCGATCTCAACCAGATCGTGAACCAGCAGGATTCTAACGACTCGATCTATATTCACAGGCTGGTTGCTATATTCGGCAAGCAACATAGCAGTGAGAGCAACATGCCAACTATGCTCTGCCGAGTTCTCGCGTCGATCGGCAGCGACGGTGTAGTTGCGCCGCAAAACGGTGTTGAGCTTGTCGGACTCAACTAAGAACGTGATTTGTTGGTCTAATTCACTCACCGTTTTAACGGATGGCTCGAGCGATCTGACCACTCATCTCCGCAACCGCGTCGCTTAGAAGTTTGACCAGCCCCGGATAATCTCCAGGGGTCCATCCATTGCGGCGAATCTCCGTCCGTCGACTGGCAACAGATGATCCATCGGTAGTCAAAACTTGCCACTGAGCCGCAAGCATGACCTCTCCACTATCCGTTCCTTCGAAACTCTCTAAACGGATCTGAACGTCATAGCGATGAGGTCCGGGCGGCGCAGAGGGAGAAAAACCAAATGCAGTAATGCCGGACCGCCTGTTCAGGTTTTCGGCAACAGCCCGGGCAACGCCCTGATCCAGCGGTTCTGCCCAGCGGGCCGTTTCGGCGTAATGTGCTTCGCTACCACCTCGCATTGTCACAAGACTAAGCCGTATCAGATATGCAGGAACCTCGACTCTGCGTACGAAGACAGTGGTACCTCCGCGATGACTGCTTATTGGTTCAGAGGTCGGCGTCAACACAAAAAAGCGCGGGAAGGGTGCTCTGGCGGCACAGCTCGCGAGTAGGATGGTCGCAACAGTCAAGCCGGCAAGTCGTAGGACTTTGCGTATCGGCAGGTCGGCAGGTCGGCGTGTCGGCGTATGAGGGAACGTCATGGGCGTTCTTCTTTAGGCAGCTTTCGGCCAAACAAAATGGAGTTGGGATGGCGTTGCAGAAATTCTGAAAGTCGTTGAATCGACTCGGCCGCCGCATTGATCTGGGAAAGCGAACCATCCAGTTGATATCGCAAACTTGAATCAGGCTTTAGCAATCGAGACAGCTCAGCCGTACTCGTGTGCAGATTCGCCAGCGTTGCTTTGGCCTCCTCGAGCGTCGGCTTCAGATTGTCGACTGACGGATCCATGCGTTTGAGCGTGTCGGTCAGCTGATCAAAGGATCCCTGAATACTCTTCAGAGTTCCTTTGATTTGTTCGCCAGTCACAAGATCATGAACCGAGTCTGAGGTCCGGGTCAGCGACGGACCCAGTTTTTCCAGCTCAAGCGACTCGACTTTCTCTTTGACGCTGGCGATGAGTGACTGGAGGTCTTTGGAGATTCCAAGAAAATCGACATTCCCGAGGTTGCTGATCGCCTTGGTCAGGTTCGCGACAATGGTATCGATATCGGACGGCTGCGACGGAATTTCGAAATAAGCCACATCGCGCGGATCGTGGCGCATTACTGCAGGCTTGGCATCTTTGTAAACGTCGAGCGAGATGAATAACTGGCCGCTGATTATACTTTCAAATTCCAGTTTAGCCCGCAAGCCGGCTTCGACGATCCTCTCGTAGGGTTCGCGTTTCGAGAAATCGATCGGTAGATTCAGTCTTGTGATGATGGCTCTTGTATCAATCTCATAAACCACTTTAACACTCGCCGGCTTCGCTTCCCCTTCGAACTCGAGGACGATCTGTGTAACTTTTCCCAGCGTTACACCTTTGTACTTCACGTTGGAGCCGATTGATAGTCCGCTTACTGATTGATCGAAGTAGGTCACATACCCTTGTTTCTTTACAAAAAGATTCGCAGTTCCCAAGAAGATCACGGTGCCCAGTGCGATCGCAACAGCACCAAATACGAATGCTCCGATTAAAGTAGGGTTCGCTTTCTGGCTCATCAGCTCATGCTCCGTTTGTTTTATTAGCGGATCCGCCGCGCAGCAGGAATTCGCGGACCTTTGGGTCGCCTTCCTTTACTAACTCCTTGGGATCGCCGTGTGCGATCATTCTCTTCGTTTCGCCATCCAGAAAGATTGACGTATCGGCGATAGCAAAAATCGAAGGCAGTTCATGGGTGACGACCACAATGGTGGTGCCGAGACTGTCCCGCAATCGAAGAATTAGATCGTCCAACCGGCGAGAGCTGATCGGATCAAGTCCCGCGGACGGCTCATCAAAAAAGAGTAGCGCAGGATCAAGCGCCATTGCGCGAGCCAGCCCGGCTCGCTTCCGCATCCCACCGCTGATCTCGGATGGATAGAATTCTTCAAATCCTTTCAACCCGACAAGAGCGAGCTTGATTGACACAACCTCAGCGACCTCTTTGGCGGAAAGTTTGGTATACTGCTCTAGTGGGAGGGCAACATTTTCTGCCAGCGTAAGAGCGCTCCAAAGCGCGCCCGCTTGATATAGCACTCCGAAAGATCTTTGGATTGCTTCTTTTTCTTCTTCGGACACCTTGGAAAAGTTCTTCTGGTAATAGAAGACTTCGCCTTTTTCGACCTCTTTCAGCCCGATCAGATATCTTAGGAGAGTGCTCTTGCCGCAGCCGCTCCCGCCCATGATCACCATGATCTGTCCCTCTTGCACGGTGAATGTAACACCGCTCATCACCACATATGAGCCATAAGCCATTTCGAGATCTTTGACTTCGATCGCGACTCTCGAGCTCTGAGAATGGCTTTGTTGCTGTGCGGACGCGTCGCTCGGACTCATTCGACAATTAGTAGGCCTTGATCACTTCTTGGACGACATCAATCAACGCATCTGACGCAACGATCCAGGTGATCGAATCAACAACCGCCGAAGTCGCAGCATTTCCTACGGCTGCGGCGTTGTTACCACACTGCATACCTCTTTGACAGCCTGCCATCGCAACGATCCCGCCGAAAACAGCGCTCTTTACCAGCCCGGTCAAGACGTCTGATATCCCGAACGAGCCTATCGTTTGATTCCAATATTGGGCCCAGGTGATCTTGAGCAGACCGATTCCAACACAAGCGCCGCCGAGAATGCCGATCAGATCTGCATAAAGGACCAGAAGCGGCATCATCAAAAAAAGCGCTGCCAACCGAGGCGACACCAGATAATCCATCGGAGAGATCGCTAACGTTTTCAGCGCATCAATTTCCTCCGACACTTTCATGCTACCGATCTGCGCAGCAAATGCAGCACCGGTGCGGCCAGCCATAATGACGCCGGTCATGATCGCGCCCATCTCTCGGTTCATTGCGACGGCTACGAGGTTGGCAACAAAGATACCCGCGCCGAACTGCCTAAGCTGGATGGCGCCAACAAAAGCGAGAATTAATCCGGTCAGGAAGCTGATCAATCCCACGATGGGCAGGGCCCGGGCACTGCACTCCTCCATCGTTAGCCAGAAGAGGCGCCAATCAAAGGCGGCCTTGCCTCGCAGCATTCTTCCAAGACTCAATACCACCTCACCGGTGAACGCCAAAGTTGATGAAACGCCTTCCTTACCTGCCAGCACAGCGTTCCCGAGCCTCGAAAAAAGGTTTCCCCTGGGCCGCTCTTTGCGGCCTGTTTTCCTTTCCGGCACTTCCTCTGATAAAGCGATCAGGCTGGCGACATTTGGTGGTAGGGTTTCCCGTCCAAACTTGACCTGGTGCTGGTGGCACAATTCTTCCACTCGGGCGACGAAGATCAGCAGACTTGTGTCCCACGATCCGAGGCGGGTGCTGTCGAATTCAACCGAAGTCACGCCGCTTTGCTTATCCAAGTTGGATACCAGTTTTTCGACGTCACCACGTTGAACCTGCCGAAGGTTCCAGTCTCCTTCAATGGTGATGACGACTTTATCGCCCGTTTTGTTAATAGTGGCTTTGGGGGATGCTGCGAGATCAGATTCCATTAGATAGCAAGTGGTTGGGTTCGGGTCGGCTGGAGAGCGGTCCGGCGCCTGCGGGATCGCCGCGGTTGTGGAGTCATCAGAGCACTGTGTAGAACGACGACGGCGGCGATCCGGCCACTGCCGGACTGCTCTCCAATCGTTTTACAGCGTCGTGGGCGCCTCAAGTTCTGCCTCCGGCTTCTCCGGTCGCGTGACCATGTTTGTGGCAGCATCGTAGTCCATAAGCCCGGCATAACGACCCCACGCGATCATCGTCTGCAGGATCTTTTCTGGATTTTCGTATGGCAACGCAACCGAAATATCTTTCAAGACTGTTTCCTCGTCGATCTCGTCCTGCACCTCTAGATAAGCCAGAATAATATGGAAGAGGCG
>JBKPBY010000145.1:0-7309 GCA_046727075.1 bacterium
TTCCTGCCCGAAAGCCCGCGGTGGCTCTTCTTAAAAGGTTTCAAAGCTCGCGGCGTGGCTGTGTTCGAGGGAATGCATCTTGATGAGGCCGAGATCGCCGAGCACGTCAAAGAAATCGAGGACAACTTGAAAGTTAAACAAAGTGGATTTGAGATGTTCAAGACCAATCCCAACTTCCGCCGCGTCATTGGCCTTGGGATTGGACTGCAGATTATCCAGCAGCTTACCGGCATCAATGTGGTGATGTATTTTGCGCCGACGATTTTCAAGATTGCGGGATTCGCGACCACGAATGGTGAAATGTGGGGAACGGTGATCATCGGGATAACCAACGTGCTTGCGACCTTCATCGCCATCGGGTTTGTCGACAAACTCGGTCGTAAGCCGATCATGTACGCAGGTTTTGTTACCATGGGCGTCGCCATGATTGCTGTGGGAACGCTCTTCAACCTGGGGGTAGAAAAAAATCCCGAGCTTGGTTATTTCGCCATCGTTGCGTTGCTTATCTTCATTATTGGTTTTGCGATGAGCGCCGGGCCGATCATTTGGGTGATCTGCTCGGAAATTTACCCACTTGAGGGCCGCGACCTCGGAGTCACATTCAGCACCGCGACAAACTGGATCGCCAACGGTATCGTGGGTATGACGTTCCTCTTGCTCCTCGCCGGGTTCGGTAACGGCAATACATTTCTCCTTTATGGCGCGCTGAATATACTGTTTATCATTTTCTTCGTGATCTTCGTTCCGGAGACGAAGGGTGTGTCGCTGGAGAAGATCGAAGCGAATCTTCTGTCGGGTCTGCCGTTGAGGCAGATTGGGCGATCGGGGGCCGGCGTCGCCGGCTTGACTCAGAGATTATCCCACCACTCTCGGCATTGATTTTGGCGGCACCGCATTAAGCTTGGAGTCCTTCAGGACCGGCGGATTATAAGCCACGGGGTAACGTCGTTCCTACCCGTCAGGATGGCGAAATCGAGCTCTTGATCCGGTCAGCCGTCGACGAAATCCTCAGGCTCCAGCACGGAGTACGCGGCGCTTTCAGGCGGTCGACTTTGGGTTGCAGGACACGCGCTAGCAAAGGCCATAATATTTGTCCAAGCGAATCTCCAGATTCACAATCCCAGCACTCTGCAGGTCCTGCGAAAGTGGTGGCCGTAGATCGAGAGAGTAACGGCGAGCGGGAACAGGGTGGGGCGATAGAAGGAGGTCCAGAGCAGCAAACCCCAGTATTGGAAACGCTCGCGACCAAAGATGCCGAGACGGAGGTTGGCCCGAAGGAATGCCATGAAATTCGACCAGCTAAACGAGTAGGACAATTTCGGAGGCTGGTATTCGCACAGGAACGTGCGGATTCTCTGGTAATAGGGTCCGGGCGCGTACAGGTATCCCAGGAGTCTCTTGTAACCTTCGCACAACGTTTCCCGCTTCATCCGCGGAATGAAGTTCGTTGTTCCATCCAGGTTGTTGCCGGTTGTTTGGCCAATCAGGCGCCCCTCGCCGTTTAGCCGCTGGTGGAGCTTGGTACCGGGTACGGCTTGCAGTAGGCCGACCATCGCCGTGACAATGCCGCTTTTCTGGATGAACTCGATCTGCCGCGCAAAAATCGTGGGGGTGTCGCTGTCGAATCCAATGATGAACCCGCCCTGCACCTCCAACCCCGCGCGTTGGATGCGCTTCACGTCGGCGATCAGGTTGCGCTTCTGGTTCTGGCGCTTGTTGCACTCTGCCAGGCCCGCTTCCTCCGGTGTCTCGATGCCAACAAACACCTTGTTGAACCCCGCTTCGACCATCAACCGCATCAGCTCCGCATCGTCGGCCAAATTGATAGAAGCCTCGGTGTAGAATGCAGTGCCGCGTCTACCTTTCTGCCACTGGATCAGCGCCGGCAGCAACTCTTCCTTGAGCGCGCGTTTGTTGCCAATGAAATTGTCGTCCACAAAGAAGACCGTCCCGCGCCAGCCAGCCCGGCAGAGACCATCCAACTCTGCGATCACTTGGTCCGGCGTCTTGGTGCGCGGTCGATGCCCGAACATCGCGGTGACGTTGCAGAACTCGCAATCGAACGGGCAGCCGCGAGAAAACTGCACACTCATGGAAGCATAGCGGTCCATGTCCACCAACTCCCACAAGGGCGCTGGCGTCTCGCGGATGTCAGGGAACTTTAACGACGCATATACGCGTCGGGCAGCGCCGCGCTCGAAGTCACGCAAAAACTCCGGCAATGTTACCTCTGCCTCATTCAGCACGAAATGGTCAACTTCGGGAAACTGCTCATGCTCGAGGGTGAACAGCGGCCCGCCCGCCACGATCGTCTTTCCCGCAGCGTGGCAACGCGCGATCAGCTCGTGCGCCGAGTCCCGCTGGGCAATCATCCCGCTGATAAACACAACATTCGCCCAGGCCAGATCTTTTGCGCGTAGTTTCCGCGCGTTGACATCCACGAGGTGTTTCGCCCAATCCTCCGGCAGCATCGCCGCTACGGTCAGTAGACCCAGAGGCGGCAGCGCTGCTTTCTTGCGGATGAATTTCAACGCATGCTTAAAACTCCAGAACGTGTCCGGGAATTCCGGGTATAGCAGCAACACGTTCATTACCTAGCTTTCTAAGCAAGGTTAGCTTATTCATTGGCCTTCATCGCCGCTTTACCGATTTTGGCAAACCCTTACCGATCGTTGCCTACAGTGCTCTTATCGGGTCTCCCATCTCCCGTCGCCTTCTTTGAGCAGCCCAAGAACCAGCAACTGTAGTCGCGATGCACTGAACCGTCGGAATAGCGCGTCAGAAAGAATAGTGCACCGAGAAAATTCATTTATTGGTTTACGCGTGACTGGGCAGACTGAGTTCGGATGTACACCTTTACACTCTTAGCCACAACCCCTTAGCCGGAGGCGAGGGGTATCAAGTGCCTGGATCACGTGCGCGGATGCGGAGATCGGAGAACGCTTAGCAACGCCTTCTAAACGTACGGCACGAATTTGTGGCGCCCACGGGATGCACGACAACGGTCCGTTCAACGTCTTTCCGATGGTGTATCAATGGTTTCGTTCTTCGTCGTCATACGCAAAGGCGACAGCAACGCGTCGATAAGAGTATTGGAGAAGCTAACGAAGCCGAGCGAGCTTCTTGAAGTTAGTTAAATCGATTAGGCACGAAAGAAGGGTACTAGGAAAACAGGACCGGACAGAAGGTGACTGTTAGACGCGAGAACAACTAAGCCCCCCGGGTTGTGCTCCCACCAAAGCGGAGACTGTGGCGGGTGCACTCGGCAACCGCCGGTTGAGCCAAGATCAACCGCTAGCGGTAGATCGATGCGAAAGCGGTGAGAGTATGGAACCGAACTCAGCTGAAAAGATAATATGGCCACCCGTCCATCTGGAAACAATTCTTGTGCCGACAGATCTGCGACCTGATTCGAAAGTCGCGCTCAGTTTCGCGGTGGCGCTTGCCCAAAAGTTCGAAGCTAATCTGGTGCTTTTGCATGTATTTGCGGAGCCCTATTCTTCCGATACAGAGATTGGTGCAGGGGCAGGTAGATTACTGGATGCAACGAGAGAAGACGCCGAGCGAGAGGTTGCCCGTTTGGAAGAGCTCTTGCGTGGTCAGTATTCTAAGTGCCGAAGCGCCTTCAGAATTGGCAGTCCCTTTGAACAGATCTTGAACGAAGCCGCAGAACTAAAGGCTGATCTGATCGTGATGGCATCGCATTGTTATGGTTGGTTTGATCGCCTAATCCACGGGAGCGACGCCGAGGCAGTGCTTCGTCAGGCTCCCTGCCCAGTGCTGATCGCCAGGGATGTCTAGTCGGAGCAGTTGTTCGCCGCTAGTAAATGCTCGAGCCTGGATGAGCCCGAAGATCCAATCACAGCGAATCGATGCCGAACAATCTCGTATCTGAAAAGCCAGTCGAACTCGGGAAGCTAATCCAGGTAGCATACCTCGTTGTCATTCTCTCGGCTTTTGCTTGGGCGAAAGAGTTTTTGCTGCCGCTAATTCTGGCGATTCTGATCAGCTTTTTGCTAGCGCCCGTTGTGTCTCGCCTGGAACGTTGGAGATTTCCCCGGGCAGTAGCTGTCCTTAGCGTCGTAGCGATTGTCTTCGCCCTGATTGGAGGTCTCTGCTCGACGCTTTCGCTGGAGGGTCTGGATCTAGTAAATTCTCTGCCCAAGTACCGCGATAATATTCATGCCAGATGGGCAGCCATCCAGCACGGGCCGCCCGGCCCGCTAAATCTGGCCCTTAGCAACGTTGACGCGCTGATTACCGATCTAGGCAAAGTCACGGCATCCGGAGGCGTTCAACAGCCGGAGGCAACAAAGGTCCAGATTGTTAGCGGTGCTGACAATGTACTGGCAATTGTGAAGAATAGCCTGACACCGGTGGCGGCTCCGATCGGGGAATTTGCCGTGATCGTCGTACTCGTGGTTTTTATGCTTTTAGAGCGAAAGCGACTCCGGGTTCGGTTTCTTCGACTGATTGGACACTCGCGCGTTGCGACGACAAACCTCGCGGTTGACGAGGTCGGCTCCAAATTAAGCCGGTTTCTATTGGGGCAGTTGCTGGTGAACACCGGCTATGCATTACTGCTTGGGCTCGGGCTTTCTCTGATCGGTATACCGAACGCACTGCTCTGGGCAGTTCTGACCCTGGTATTGCGGTTTTTGCCTTACGTCGGCCTCTGGATATCCGCCTTTTTCCCGTTGCTATTATCTGTTGCCATTTCCACCAGCTGGAAGGAACCGATACTGACCCTGGCCCTCTACGGGTCTCTGGAAGTGTTCACTGACAATTTTGTGGAACCTTTCGTCTTAGGCGGTAGCACCGGAATGTCACCGCTCGCCATAATCGTATCCGCCCTATTCTGGACCTGGCTTTGGGGACCGATCGGCCTGTTGCTCGCGACGCCGCTCACCGCTTGCCTCGTAGTGTTGGGTCGTTATTTTCCCGCATTCAATATTTGCAGTGTCTTGTTAGCCGCAGAGCCACCCTCTTCCTCGGAAACAAAATTCATTCTCCTCCTTACGGAAAATCGCCTTCCGGAGGCCAAAGCACTCCTGCAGGAATTGGGAGGGATGCAACTTTCGGTAGGAATCGCCGAGGAACTAATTTTGCCGACTCTCCGAGCGATCGAAAACGATCTTTATCCGGGAACTAATCCAACAAAATCTCGGATCTATGAGCAACTGTGCGAACTGATCGAGGAAATGAGTGTCGAGCGCTCGGCGGAATTGGAGCAACCGCCGGAACAATCGACACCCGAACAGCCGGGCATGGCTATCGTGCCTTTCATGGGCGAAGGGGACGAAATTGTGGGGAGAGTTATCGCGCGCTTGTTGGCTGCTAAAGGGATCGGCACCGATTTGTTATCCTGGCGAACTCTTCGCGCGGAGAAAGTGGAACGTCTGAAAGAGCTAAAAACTTCGTGGATTTTGCTCTCTGCGATCGAGTCAAGATCGGTAATCACCGTGGGTAGAATGGCGCATTCCATTAAGCTTGAGATCCCCGATGCTTTGATTCTTGTCGGCCTTTGGAGCCTGCCAACTGAAGGCGCAGCACGATGGGTAAGAAGAATTAAGGAGTCTTCCGGAAGCGCTCTTTACACCAATATTGATGAGGCGGTTCGGGGGATTGTTTCCTTGGTCCCGCAGGTGGGCGATGAACTCCAGGCGCTCGAGGAAAAATGAAGCATCATGAACCATCCCGTTCATTCAAAAGACAGTTCAGATGGTTCAACCTCCGAGGATCTCGGAAGGTTTCTCAATCTCTGGTTCGGGGTTGCTGTGATCGGATTGTTCGTCTTTGCCTGTTTCTACACCCTAAAGGTAGCTGTTGACCTTTTTCTTCCCATCGTGCTTGCAGGTTTTCTCGGTTTCCTGCTAACGCCTGTCACCAGATGGTTAAAGAAAATCGGTTTATCAAACTTTTGGGCGCCGCTCCTCGGCACCCTAGGCTTTTTGACCATCTTGATCTGCCTTTTTGCCGCACTGTGCGTATCACTGGCGAGGTTCGAACCTGATTTCCCCCGCTATCTCGATCATATTCAGGAACGCTTGGCGCCAATCCTTCAAGCCGTTCATAAAAGTTCACCATCGATCGACCGCCTAAGCACCTGGTTCAACCCGGGCAACATCATTCAGGTAGGCATCCGCGGGCCAAGCCTTATGGAGATGGCTCTGAAGAACGCGCCGAAATTTTTGGCGATTCTGGTCATTGTTCACGTGCTTGCATTCTTCCTTCTGCTGTACGGAGCCCGGCTCCTCAAAAAGCTCGTCGATATGATCCCGGGTGTGTCAGAGAAACAAAATGTCGTCGAAATCGCGTCCGAGATTGAGCAAACCGCCGCGCGTTACTTTACTTCGGTCACGCTGATCAATGCAGGTTTAGGGGTGAGTGTGTGGATCTGCGTGGGTGTGCTGGGACTACCCCATCCGTTGCTTTGGGGTGTTGCTGCGTTTTTGCTCCATTACATTCCCTTCGTGGGAGCAACGGGCGGTATCGTAGCTATGGCACTTGTTTCACTGATTCATTTTGATTCGGTCTGGTATGCCCTTTTGCCACCTCTGGCCTATGTCCTTTGTGCGATGATCGAGGGCAACCTAGCGACGCCGCTGTTTCTTGGGCGCTGGTTAACCCTGAACCCGATTGCCATCCTGTTGACTTTTCTTCTTTGGTCCTACCTCTGGGGTGTGGCCGGCACTCTGCTCGCTGTTCCGCTCCTAGCCACCTTCAAAATATTCTGCGATCGAATTGAGCCACTGAGACGGGTGGGCTCATTCCTTGGCCGACCGTAGAACAGTCAATGCCAAACCTTTTTTCCCTGGACCTTACCAGTTCCCGCACGTCAAGCTTTATCACGAATGGTGGCCAATCGAAGACTGGTCACCGTCTTAGGTCAGATTGCTTGTCCTGGTGGCGTGTCGTTTCAAGGAACAACCGCCCTGAAATTGACTTTAGAGAGGCCGGGGTACGTCTTCTTTCTGTCCCCACCTGGTAAGGTGGATTGAAAAGTCATCTTTGCCCAAGACTGTTGCCGGATCCTGCGCGATAGCCTTGAGGACCAGGGGAAAATGGTTATTTCCCCGAAGCAAGAAACATGCCGATTGCGGCCAGTGCCATGATACCGGTCGCCGCATCGTCCATAGCATCGAATACCCGTATTGGGCACCGACGTTGGAGTAAGTGGCTATGCCGCTCGGATCATCGTCAGCTGCACCTGTCACCAGTCCCGGTCCCAAGATCTTTAGAACTTTGCGTACCCAGGAATCGCGTTTGCCCGAATCGGCTTTTCCGGGCACAGCAGAGGTTATTGTGT
>JBKPBY010000146.1:0-11065 GCA_046727075.1 bacterium
TTCTTTACTGTTATGACCTTGCTTGCACATGCTACCGATGGCGCCACACCGGAGCAGCTTGATGTGTGCCGTCAAAAAATTGATTCGCTTGATCAGCGAATCGTTGAACTGATTCAACAGCGGGCTCAGGTGGTAGAAGAGATAGGCAGCATCAAGCGCGAAGCGCATTTACCTATAGCCGCTCCCGCCCGCGAAAAACAGGTGATAGAAAAAGTGCAAGAGTTAGCAAAGGGAGGACCATTGCCAGCGGATGCGGTTGGACGGATCTATGAAAAGCTGGTCACGGAGATGCGTGAGTGGGAAGCGAGGCAGGCAACGCCGACAGCGCAGTGAGCACGATGAGATGTGAGACGTTAAACTCACGCTTGCCAAAGCGCGAAACGCCAAACGCCAGACGCCAAACGTGATATGAGTGAGGTGTGAGAATGTGCTTACAGTTTCTGACGGTCTTGGCGAGCCTGTCGCTTTGGTTAGTACAGGCTTCGGCGGTTGCGACTGAGCCAGAGGTTCAGGTCGAACAGGTTCTGCAGGCAACAGGATCGTGGGACGGGAGCAGGTACACCGATTATCCATCCGGTCAGCCACAGGTGACTGTGCTGAAGATTACAATTCCGCCGCACACTACGCTGCATTGGCATCGACACCCGATGATCAGCGCTGCCTATGTGTTGTCCGGACGTTTGACCGTAGAAAAAAGAGACACCGGAGAGCGCAAAGTGGTGAATGCGGGAGAGGCATTGGCGGAGACCGTTCAAACCACGCATCGTGGTTTCACGACAGATGAGGCCGTCGAGCTGATCGCCTTTTATGCCGGCAGGGTTGATCTGCCCGTTAGTGTTAGCGAATAAATCGGGCGGGATCGAGCGGGAACGAGCAGGATCGTCAAGCGTTGGAGCGCCAGGAGCTGAAACGCCGATATCGCCGATCCGGCCTTGGCCGGACCAACGCCCTGAACGCCGAGAACGCGCGCGAATGCCGGGAACGGGAAATGAATGCGACCAACTGTTAGTGGAAAAAACGCCGAACGCGGGAGACGGGGGAGCGGCGAGGCCGCGGTTCAAAATAGCCTAGGACGAAGCAAAAGCGCAGCCCTAGGCTGTGCTCCTCTTTTCCAGCCGGGAGGCTCTATATAGTTCGTCTCCATCACGCCTTGCTGCTACGCCGAAAATTGGGCGACTGAAACCAGTCTGAATTTCAAGTTCGGTATCGTCCTCGCGTTGTCGACGATCTCGGTTGTCATCACGTCCTTCCACAGGGCAATTAGTAATGAACGTGATGGTCAGGAAAATCCCGACAAAAATGGCAGCAGAGACTACTAACTTTTTCATGTTATGCTCCTCCTTTCCAAGTGCGGAGCGCGATATAGTTGCTCGCGATGACGCCTTGCTCCTACGCCAAAAATTCGACGACTGGGTCGGCTTTGTTTCAACTGGCGCAATTCGTGTCTGGAAGGGTGCGGCGAAGCCGCAGGCAAAACGTCGACTGAAGAATGAGACGGCGATGAGGCGATACGGCGGAAGAGATGTGACGTGAGAACTGAGAAGATGTTACGTTCGCACCGACATGAGCGCCAGACGCCAGACGCCAGACGCCAAACGCCAAACGGCTACCGAGTCGTTTTGTTTTCGATGGCCATGGCCATGAGAAACAGCAAGAGTCCACTGAGGATTAGGAAAGCGTCCATTGGTATTTGTACGCCATGGATTTGAGCAGTGGTGCGATTTAGCTTGAATCGCCGTAATCTCTGTTTCAGCGCGGATAGCGGAAGACTGAACGCGAATTTTGCGGGACCAGGAGGCGAAAGAGGTGAGAGGTGAGATGTGAGAAGTGAGAAGTATCGCCGCTCTAGAAACTCGCCTTGCCCACACACTCACACGCGATCATTCCGACTTGAGGAAGGTTAGTAATTCTTTGAAGCATGGGATCTGATCATCGTACATCGCCATGTGGCTTCCTTTGTCTGGCCCGCCGTGTAACAGTAGAACTTTAGTTGGAGCGTTACCCACCTTCTTGGTCCACACTTGATGCCCTCCGCCAATGTTAATCATGCGTGAACAGCCGGTTCGTACGTGGTCATCCTTTGGCAGGATTAAGGCATGTGCACTGTTAGATCCTTTTGCCTGGACCTGGCGGCAGGCTACAGCGGCTCCTCCTCCAAGTGTTATAAAGGATCGGCGGTCTATCATATGATTGGGCAGAGGTTTAAGATGTGAGAGTTGCACCGTGCGAGGGCTGTGCAGTTTTACAACTGATACGGTCGTAGCAAATGCTGGGAATCTGAAGCCGCTAAGTAATTGTCCGAACTGCCTCAATCGCTGGTCGCACTAAGGGGTACCAGGTTGAGGAACGACGGGAGGTGTCGCATTTCATTCTGGTACTAACACTCACACTCGCCGACCGAAACAACGATTACGGCGATTGGAACAACATACAGATCGCCTTGGTAATCTTGATGTCTACTACCGTCGACATTCGTGGATGACGCGGCGCTGACGCGCCGGCGGACCATGAAACTCTTAGTTCAACGAAACCGAAATTAAGGTAGTTATGACAAAACGTAGTCTTCTAATTCCGTTAGTTTTAGCTAGTTCGACGCTTTTGCCGCTGGTGTCGCAGGCGCAGAAGTATCAAAAGACAGACCTGGTCGCCAATGCCGCCGATGCGGGTGCAAAATTTGTGGACCCTAAACTGATCGACCCATGGGGTATTGCACGCAGCAGCAGTGGGCCATGGTGGGTTAACGATCGAGGGAGTGGTGTCGCTACCCTTTATGATGGAGAAGGAAAGGCGCAACCCCTGGTGGTGACAATTCCTCATCAGGTACAGACGCCGCCGCTTGCTGGTCCCACAGGTATCGTTTTCAACGGCAGTTCAGATTTTGATGTTGAACCTGGAAAACCGGCTCTTTTTGTTTTTGCCAGTCTGGACGGAACGATCTCTGGCTGGAATCCGAAGGCGAATCCCACAGTTGCAATCGAAAAAGTCAAAGCGACACCTGGATCCGTGGTGACCGGTGCGACGATTGCTCAAGCAGGCCCTAACCGCTTTCTGTACGTCAGCGATGTGGGCGAAGGCAAAATCCGGGTTTTTGATAAAAACTTCCGTCCGGTAACTACCGCGCCGGGAGCGTTTGAAGATGATCACCTCCCGAAGAACTTTGTCCCGTTCAATGTGCAAAATATCGGGGATGCTCTGTATGTGGCTTATGCCGAACGAAACCAGGCGAAGAAGTTTGTAAACTTTGGCGCCGGATTGGGCGCAATCGACGTGTTCAATCCGGATGGTGTTCTGTTGCAGCGCTTGGAACGAGGTCCCTGGCTCAACGCTCCATGGGGTCTGGTGATGGCTTCAACCGATTTTGGTGCGTTTAGCCACAGCGTCCTGGTTGGCCAGTTTGGCAGCGGTGAAATCCTTGCTTTTGATGCTCTCACCGGCCGGTTTCAGGATAAGCTGCGCCGTCAAGACAACAGCGTAATCAGTATTCCAGGTCTTTGGGCAATTACTTTTGGTGCGGGAAATAGTAATTCCGGTGCGCCGAATCAACTCTTTTTCGATGCCGGCAACGATAAGGGAGGAGGAGGCGTCTTTGGATTTCTTGCTCCGGTCGCCGCTGACCTGACTCAAGGAAACGATCAGTAGAATTCTGAAAGTGTAGCGATAAGGTCCCTCCTTTGAGGTAGTCTAGGGCGGTTGCTTCGATACGAAGCAACCGCCATTGCTTATTCTCGGGAAACAGTTGGAAACTTTTATGGCAAACGCTCTTTCGGGCACCATTACAAATCCGCGGTGGGCAACGGAGGGTTATGAGACCCCCTTTTGTTAGCTACGCTGGGCGGCGCCTTTGCCTTGTGCGCACCCTTTCCTTGAGTTTCCGGCGTTTTCATCTTTAACCGATCTCGCTCGATCCCCATCAATGCTCTTTGGCCCGTTCGATGACTGGCTTGATGTCGATGATGGGCGTGCCGTCAATGGCTTCAAGGTTTTGCACTTCGATCCAGCGATCGCGTTCTATTTTCAGGACAAGGGCTCGATGCAGGCCGATGGGATTGGGGCGATCCGGGGAACGAGTTGCAAACACGCCCTGGACCGGGTTCCGCACATCATTGCGCGGGTGAACCTTGAGAACCGAGCGCTCCGCTTGATGGAGCCAGGTGAAGACCCAAATCTCTTCGCCGGCCTTAACGCCGTCCAAGGCTTTAACAAACGCTGGAAGGATTTCCAAGTGAGCATTCGGCGCGCCTTCCCATCCCTGACGCGGAGCTTCGGAAAGCTCCCGGAGAGGAGAATGAACTTGACCGATCGGGGTGATGGTGAATGAGGCCATAGGAGAAGAGTGCTGGTGCTGGAAGGAAACGATACGGCGAAGAAGATAAGAACTGATAGGTGGGTAGTTAGAATTTCGGATCTCGAATCTAGAAGCAAGCAGTTCGCGCCGAGCGGCGTTCTCCCAGTTATTTCGAGATTCTAGCTTCGAGATTCGAAATTCAAGGTTCGTCGCGGTAGAATCGATGTATATTTGGACGTATCCCTTCATCCATTGTTAGTCATGAAAACAAAGGCATCACTTCCTGGTTCAGCGGATCAGAAAATCCTCGAATTTAGTGAGACAGCCGCCGATAGCGCGATTCAGTTGAACCTTTTCTGGGCTGCTGTGACGGGGTTATCCTCTTACGTTGCCGCTATTTTTACCACTGTGTTCGAAGTAGGCGGGCTGTGGCGTTATTGCTGGTTAACGATCTGTCTTGTGATGTTTCTCCTGGCCTACTGCTGCGTCCTTCTGGCATTACGGCACTTTGGCAATCCTCCCCGCGATGAGGCTCAAACGCCGCCAGCGAGGACATCGAGCGGGAACGGTGAGCAGTGATACTGAGAGGCGGCGACGAAAATGGAATCTCGAAGCTAGAATCTCGTGATCCGTGATCCGTAATCCGTAATCCGTAATCCGTAATCCGTAATCCGTAATCCGTAATCCGTAATTCCTGACCTGCCCGTTGGCACAGCAAGCGCCGTTTTCAATCGAAAACGGAAAAACCTAATAGGAGTTCATAACCGAAGCGAGAAGGTGGAATCTCGAATATGAAAAGATCCTTCTATTTCTAGATTCGAGCTTCGGTTTAGGCCGCTGCAAGCGATGCCCGGCGCTGTCGGCGTTCAGTTCCCGGCGTTCCTGCTCGATCACGGCGTTCCCGGCGTTGTTGGCAGTGTCGGCGATGTCGGCGTTGCCCTTGGCAACAGCTTCCAGAGATCAGTAAACACGCTATCCGGGAATCCCAGGGCCTTAGTGAGCTCGATTTTCTTTTCCAGCGGGTTAGGAATAGCCCGGAGACGTTTCATGGTATCTCGATCGATCCATCCTTTTAGCCAGGATGGAAAAATCGCGTTCGTTACTGGGTAATCAGTTCCATGCAATAACCGTTCAGGTTCGGCGCGCAGCCGTTCCAGCGATTTCAAATGGGTTATATGGGATAACGCTGCGAGGTCACCGTAAAGATTAGGAAATTCTTTCCGCATTTCCAGGAACTCATCAAAATGATCGCCGTCCCATGGTAATGCGCGAGTACCACAGTGGGCTGCGATAACTGTTACCCCGCATTCCAGGGGCAGCCGTAAACAACGAGGAGATTTCAGGTCGTCTCGACAGCTCCGGACAAAGAACTCGCCTCCGGTATGCGCCAGAAAAGGAAGACCCAGCTCGGCTAACCGAGTCCAAAAGCGCTTAAACCGCAACCGGTTGCAATCGACGTTTTGGACGCAGGGCAAAAGCTTCAACAGAACAGCTCCTGCTTTCGCAAAGCGCTCCAGCTCATCGATCGCGTCGGCTCGGGAGGGATGGATAGCTGTAGCGGGTAAAAGCTTTGCGGACTGCTTGGCGGCGGCCAAGACCGCTTCATTTGACACGAAAACGTCTGAAAGATCTTTTCTGCAAAACCCTTGATCATCATAAACCCACTCCTGAGGAAGCAGTACTGCGGCTTCCAGCGAAGATTCAGAAAGCCAGTGAAGCAGCTGCTTCAGATACAAACGGTCGAATTTCGGGTCGTCAATGCCACAGTTCAGGCCGATATCACGGTTGCCGTACTCCAAGAAAGGTCTCATGATCCAGCGGTTCCGGCGCCAGCAATCCGTTGATCCTTTGCCGTTGCCGAAAAGATGGACATGGACGTCAATTGGTCCGCGATTTCCGGTCATTAGTTATCGAGTGTTTGTGCTAGTGCTGCAGCGGCGGAACCCGCGAATTCAAAATAGCCTAGGGCGGAGCGCCAGCGGAGCCCTAGGAAAACAATAAAATAGCGTCCGAGCGCTGAAGGCACGAGTCAATCCAGGGCCACCTGAGCCCCACAATTGAACCGCACCTTCAGTGCGCATCCGTTGTCGGGACAAAATCCCTAGGGCTACGCTTTCGCTTCGCCCTCTAGGCTATCTTGAATCGCGGCGTGGCCGCTCGCAATCTCGTCCGTCACCGTCTCGCCGTTTCGTGATCTTCAGTTCCCGCGCGATTCCCGGCGTTCCGTTGTCGGCGATGTTGTCCCGCCAAGGCCGGATCGGCGCTGTCGGCGTTTCACGTAGCTGTCTCCCATCTTCAGTTCCCGGCGTTCTCGGCGATCACGGCGTTAAATACTACCGCCGCTGTAAGCGCATAAATCGTTGCGCATAGAGTTATGTTACGAATGGGAACGAACTCGTTCGGTCCATGGGAAACTGACAAAAGTCCCGGCCCATAAGCGAATGCCGGGATACCGTGAGCCGCGTAAAATCGGGTTTCGAGCAGACCCGGGCACATCTCGAATACGGGTTCTTTACCAGTCAGGAGCGCAATGTTGCGGGACAGAATTACACCGATTGGATCTCGCTCCGAAGTCGCTGTTGCAGTTCCCTCTTGAAGCGTCTCGATTTCGAACCCCTGCAAAGCCCCAAACAACCGGCGCTTTTCTTCTTCAAGGTTTTCTTCAGGATTGATCCGACGCTCGACTGTGAAAGAAAAATAATCTGGCGTAACATTAAAATTCGTACCTCCTTCGACCCGGCCTCCCAGCATTAGAATCGATTTACGCGCCGCGGCCGGAGCAATATTCTGCTGGGTCTCACGGCGTTCTACTGCCTTCTTAATGTCCATGAGCCCTGCTATTGCGGGCAGGGCGTGCTCGAATGCGTTCACTCCTTCGAATTGCCGGCCCACGTGTGCCGGCTTCCCATGCATGATTGCCCGCAGCGAAATAGCGCCACGGTTGGCGTTCCAGATAACGCCTCCGGTAGGTTCTGGTGTCAGCATGCCAACCGCGTCTTTGCCGAGTAGCCCGCGCGAATCTAAATCGCGAGATCCCCGCGGACCGGCTGTCTCTTCATCCGGTACGAGTACGATCCCGATGCGACCGCTCTTCAAGAGCCCTTCCTCACGCGCCGCAGCCGCTGCGTAGAGCATAGCCGCCAGGCCGCTTTTCATGTCCGAGGAGCCGCGACCGAACAAATTTAAACCTTCGACCCGCGGTTGGAACTGATCGCGGCTCTGAGCGGGAACCACATCGTAATGGCCGCTGAAATAAAGCGTTCGTAGGCCGTTCCCAACCGAGGCAAGCACGCACGCGCCTTCTCGTCTGACATCATCAAAGCCGAGCCGGTTCAACTCGTTGATCAAAATCTCGATGCATTTCTCGTAATGATTACCCGGTGGATTTTCCGACGGGACCGCTATCAAGCGCTGCGTTAAATCCAGCATCGCCGACTCGCTAATCCTGTCACGCAACCGGGATGACAATACCTGAGTATTAACGGTCGACATTTTGCTGGTCCTCCTCCTGGGTTTTGTGAGGGACAAATAATTGCTGACCCCTTTGCCAGTCAACCTGGAGCATTTGGCGTTTGGCGTTTCGCTGGTGCTAACGGTAACACATCTGACCTCTCACCTCTCAATTCTTTCCGCTGTATCGCCGTATTGCTTCTTCAGTTCCCGCTGGATGTCGGCGCTGTTAGCACTGCAACCGCGGCAGCTGGGACAAAAAAAGATCATCTACTCACGGTCTGGTTTTTGTTTCATCGCTTCCAGGGCCCATTTCGGATCTTGGGAACTCCAGTACAACAACAACAAAAAAGATATTCGTTTATGAAGTTCTATAATGTCAGGCTTTTAGGATCGCTCGCCGCGCTTGCATTCTTGGCAGTTGGCGCCGCAAACGCTCAGTTGGCGGAGGAGAAATCGAACTGGCGCATGCGACAGGAGCATACGGCTCCCACCGTTCCTCTCCAACTCCTAGCTCCTGACTCCTGGCTCCTTCGTCATTTTGAACCTCCGCCCCAAACGCGCTTTAGTCCTTAAATGGACGAACCAAGAAACGCGGGCGCTTCCCCAATACCGACCATCAGTCGCGGTAAAGGCCCGAATTCATGGCGATCGGTTCAATGCTCAGCGTACAACTTGGCGCAGCGTTAGCTGTTCCGGTCATGGCCGCTATCGGACCTGCGATGACAACCGCGCTACGGGCTTCTCTGGGCCGGCATATTATTAGCCATCATTGTGCGACCCCGTTTTGGCGCCATAACTGTTCGCCAGTGGCTGGTCGGAAGCCTCCTTGGCCTTGTTATAGCAGGCCTAACACTCTCTTACTTTGTGGCAATTTCACGTATCCCCATGGGTCCGGCGACAGCGATCGAATTCCTCGGGCCTTTGGGAGTTGCCCTGCTCGGTACACGACGATTCCAACATCTCATCCTGGCAGCGGTAGCCGCTATTGGCGTTATGCTCCTGACCAGAGAAGAGTCGCACTGGAGTGTGGATCTTGTCGGAGTCTGCTTCGCGGCCGCTGCCGGATGCGGATGGGCCGCCTACATCCTGCTGATGAAGAGAGTAGGAACCTCTTTCCCTGGGCTGCAGGGTCTTTCAATTGCGCTGCTTGTCGCTGCAGTAGCCGCCGCGCCGGTCAGCTTTGTTGTCAGGGAAAACAGTCTAACGTTTATGCCGCTTCTCTACACCATAGGACTGGCTTTGCTCACCCCGTTATTACCTTACGCCCTGGAAATGATGGCGCTCCGCAGAATGAGCACCAGAGCGTTCGGGATCTTCATGAGCATGGAGCCCGCCATCTCTGCCATACTTGGCTACGCCATCCTTTCTCAACACTTAACTTTGCGCCAGATCTGTGGTATCACCTGCGTCGTCGCCGCTAGCGCAATCACCGCGGCGGAGAATAGGAAATGAACCGAGACTACGGATCACGGATTACGGATCCGCGCACGCACCTGAAGACTTTGGAGAGTAGGAATTTTGAGCTATTTTTGATGCTGATAACCCTAGCTCGTCGTGTCCTTTTCCGATTTAACCCGCCAATCCGATTATCCTGGCCGGTGGTGGACTATGTTGACGGACGGCCGCATTGAATGCCAGCTCTGTCCGCGTTTTTGTAAATTGAATGAAGGACAGCGCGGTTTCTGTTTCGTCCGGCAAAGATTGGGTAATCAAATGATTCTGACTACTTATGGCCGAAGTAGCGGATTCTGCATTGATCCGATCGAGAAAAAGCCGCTGAACCATTTCCTGCCAGGAACTGCAGTCCTTTCCTTTGGAACCGCCGGCTGCAATCTTGGGTGCCGTTTTTGTCAGAACTGGGATATCAGCAAGGCCCGGGAATGGGATAAATTGGCCGATGCAGCCGGGCCGGAACAGATCGCGAAAGCGGCGGCCCAAGTTGGCTGTCGATCCGTCGCGTTCACTTACAATGACCCGGTCATTTTTGCCGAGTACGCAATTGATGTGGCTATGGCATGCCACGAACACGGAATCCGCACTGTCGCGGTCACTGCCGGTTATATCGCGAAAGAGCCGCGAGCCGAATTTTACGAAAAGATGGATGCCGCGAACGTGGACCTGAAAGGGTTTACCGACCGGTTTTATCACCGGCTTTGTTTCGGGCAATTGGGGGCGGTACTGGACACTTTAAAGTATCTTCGTTGGGAAACCAATGTCTGGTTTGAGGTTACTACGCTTCTGATTCCGGGAGAAAATGACAGCGATTCCGAATTACATGATGCCGCTGAATGGTTCAGCCGAAATCTCGGCCCGGATGTGCCCTGGCATTTCACCGCTTTTCATCCTGACTTTAAGATGATGGACAAACCGAGCACGCCGGCAGCAACGCTCACTCGAGCTCGACAAATCGCGCTTTCTTACGGCCTCAATTATGTTTACACGGGGAACGTGCACGACCGGGAAGGCGGCAGTACCTGGTGCCCGGGATGTGGCAGTTTATTGATCGAGCGCGACTGGTATGCACTTGGGAAATGGAATCTTCAGAGTGATCAATGCGCTTTTTGCGGATATCGGATCGCGGGTCGATTCGAGCATAGGCCAGGCAACTGGGGACCGCGACGCCTGCCGGTCACTCTGTCGTATTAGGTTTTTATTATCGGTGAAATCGTCGCCAATGAGCCAACCCGCGAGCTAACCGCAAGCGTTGCGAAGGCAAAGTTATCGAATTCGGCAGCGCCCATCTAGAAAGGCGGAGCGGTGTGACCGCTAGAGCGTGGCAGCAAGAGCCCCACAGGGGCTCTTGCGGCCGAATTCTCATCCTGAATATTAATTTAGGTCACCAGAATTACTGAGATTTTTCGCGAAACGATCCACTTTAGCCTGTATCGCCGGTCAACTATCATTTTTTATAGCCGATAACCTGTAGGGAGGCACTCTGTGGTAACCAACCCTGCTCAAGAGTCTGTCGAACAACACGCGCTGCGCATGGTCAACATCGAAAAGTATTTTGGCCTGGTGCGCGCGCTAACCAAAATCAAGCTCGAAGTTGGTCGCAACGAGATCGTGGGACTGATTGGCGACAACGGAGCTGGTAAGTCGACCATTGTGAAAATATTGACCGGCGTGTTTCCGCCAACCAGAGGTGAACTGTATATCGCCGGCCGCAAGGTCGACTTCCGTCGCTATAACGTTCAAAGCGCTCACGCACACGGCATTGAAACCGTGTACCAGGATAAATCGCTTGGGGAAAAACAGGTGTTGTGGCGGAACTTCTTTATCGGGCGGGAGATTGTGAACTGGCTTGGCTTCATTGATGTGAAAAAGGAA
>JBKPBY010000147.1:0-7114 GCA_046727075.1 bacterium
GCTAGTCCATCGATCTTTTGATTCCGTTCAGCGACTGGTTTCCTCTGCAAGGCCTTTTGAAAGGCTGTATACGCGATTTTGACTCCGCCAAGATCCGCAATGTTTTCTCCTTGGGTCAGCTCGCCGTTCACATGCAGGTCGTCGACCGCAACATAACCGTTAAACTGCTCCACGATCTTTTTGCTCCGTTCCTGAAACCGCTTCTCATCTTCTTTGGTCCACCAGTTCTTCATATTGCCCTGCCCATCGAATTTGCGTCCCTGGTCGTCGAACCCGTGTGTCATCTCATGGCCAATGACCGCTCCAATGCCGCCGTAATTGGTGGCGTCATCGGCTTTCATGTCGAATAGCGGAGGCTGCAAGATTCCTGCTGGGAATACGATTTCGTTGCGATGTTCAGTATAGTAAGCATTGACTGTAGGAGGGCTCATCTCCCATTCGTTCTTGTCAACCGGCTTGCCGATTCTGGAAAGCACCCGCTTCGCTTCGAACGCTCCTGCGGCCAGCACGTTCAAGACATAGGGCTGGTCTTTGATTTCGATCCCGGCATAGTCGCGCCACTTGTCCGGGTAACCTATTTTTGCTCCAAACGCGCTTAACTTTTGCAAGGCCGCAGCGCGCGTCTCTTTTCCCAGCCAGTCGAGATTCTGAATCTTGTCCCGCAAAACGCTCTTGAGGTCGTTCACCATCGACAGCACTCGCTTTTTCGCTTCCGGCGGAAAATATTTTTCGACGTAAAGTTGTCCCAGGGCCTCGCCTACATCGCCATCAATCTCCACCAAGACTCGCTTCCAGCGCGGCTGATTCTCTTTAACCCCGGTTAATATCTGCTTATAGAATCTGAAATTCTCGTCTACAAACGGCGCACTCAGGTAAGGGGCGCATCGACGAATCAAATTCCATCGAAAGTAAGATTTCCACATATCGAGTGGTGTACTCGCGATCAGCTCGCCGACTCGTTTGAAGAATTCAGGTTGCTGCACATCAATTTGTACCACCTGTTCTTTGGAAAGACCTAAAGCGTCAAAGTAAGTAGTCCAATCGAAGCCGACGGCCTGTTTTTCCAGATCGGCGATTGGCATTTTGTGATAATTCGCTTCCGGACTTCGTAATTCGACTGGGGTCTTCGAGGCTTTTGCCAGTTCCGTTTCAAACTCGAAGACCTTTTTCGCGTTGTCGGCTGCCGTCTGTTCAGGGTCTCCCAACAGCTGAAACATTTTAGAGACATGCTCAACGTATTGGTCTTTCAGTTTCTTGGATTGGTCGTCCTCCTTGAGATAATAGTCGCGGTTCGGCAGACCCAGGCCGCCCTGCGTCATGATTGCGATCTGGCTTGTGCTCTCTTTTGCATCCTGGTCCCCGGTAATCTCAAACAATGCGCCCAATGCCCTCGCCATGAATATGAGCAACGTATGGTGCCAATTGTTTGGCATCGGTAATTTTGTCGATTGCTTCCAGCTCGGCCTGAAGCGGTTTAGCACCTTCGGTGTTGATCTTTTCTTCATTCATCCCGCTTAGATAGAATTGACCTACCAAAGCGCGCGGACTTCCCGGCAGCACTTCTCCCTGTCGAACAGCGGTTCCGGCAGCGTCTAGAATTTCACGGAGTGCTGCATAGTTGCGCTCGCGCAACTCTTGGCCGGTACTCCACTGCGAAAACTCTGGCGGAATCGGGTGATCTTTAATCCAGGCTCCGTTAGCGTACTCATAGAAGTCGCTACTCGGCGCGGCTTGCAGATCCATACTCTTCGGATCGAGAGCTGCCGCAAATGAGGGCAGCAGAAATAAGGGAACCCAAAACCAGGACCTGAGTAAAAGCGCGGGGATGAACATTCGACCACGCTAGATTGGAGGCGACAAGCGCGCAAGCAACGCGGCAATGCTCTTTAGAGCCATTGCGATCGATTCATTCGCAAACGGCCGCCGTCCAAACGGCATTTAGCAGATCCTCTGGGCTCATCAGCGGCGAACCTGAACTAAGGAAACGGAGCGACAAGTGAGCGACACAGAAGATTATCCCGGTCCGACGAAAGACCATCCGGAGAAGCAAGGAAAAGTAGGCCAACGCCCTGGCCGGAAGGATACAGACGAGGAAACTGTTCAACCTACCTCGAGCCCGCAGCCCAAGGAGTCGGAAAAAAAAGAAAAAGATTAGGTCCTGAATTTTAGTTCAGGCTTCGTGGTTGCGCGGCGCGCGCTTCTTGGCATTCTCTCGGTCTGATGGCGAGCGAAAATGACAATCTAGGCCCCAGAATAGCATCGGCGTCGGGGGTTCTTGTTTCCCCAGAATCCGTTTTGGTGTCGATCGCAGCGCTCATTTTCCCTTTCCTGGGCGTTACGCTTTCCTCGCCCCCACAATCCTCTGCCTTCCCTGGCATTTGGCCGGCACTATCGAGTCCAGATCTATGGCACTCTGTCTGGTTCGGCAGTATTTTTTGGGCTAGCGGGATCGAAATCGTTCTAGCTGTGGGCGTTGGATTGTTATTCAGCAAAGTCTCTTCAAGCGTTTCCCGAGTGCTCGTGCTCCTCCTTTTCGTCGTCTCTGCGATTAGCCTGCTTTGCTCGCTGGCAATTCCGAGTATCAGAAGTTTGGAAGAGGAGTCAGCTCTGCGTGACCTCTCGGTAAGTCTGCCGATCTACGCGGCCGCCGTACTAGCTAGTTTGCGCCTGGTACCACCGCCTATCTATGACGCTGCTTTGGTCGATGGCGCATCGGCGTGGTTAAAATTCAGGAGGATAATGTGGCCGGTATTGGCTCCAGCAATGATAGCTGTGGTCCTGTCCAGGCTTGTCGTATTGCTTCAAGAATTCGCGCGGCACAACAGCTTACCTGCAACCATACCGCTAGCGTGCATTCTTGTAGTTTTGGCAGGCATGTTCGTTTGGCGTGCCCTGGCCGCCGGCTTGCCGCTAACCTCTCGAGAAAGAACGCCGGAGGCGACACCGATCGACACCGTCAAATTGCTCGAGGAGTCGAATGCCAATCTCGTAGAAGCTAAGATTCGCTCAAAAGAAGGCGTACAGATTCAAATGTTTGGAGAAGCAGCTTTGGTAACTCTCCCACCAGAACTCGCGCAAAGACTCCAGGAACACCCAAGTGAGAAAATCACAATCGGTTTTCGGCCCACAAATGTTCATATCTTGAGTGAGCCAAAGAAGGCAGCTTTTCACGGCGTCGTTTATAGTTTTGAGCCGCTTGGCAAAATGGGGCTTTTGACGATTGAGGCAGTTGACGGCACGCGCGTCCGCGCTCTGGTGGATGGCTCGTCAACCTTTGCGATCGACCGCCGCGTCTCATTTTGGGTCGATCCGAATGATCTAGTGTTCCAAAATTGGCGGCCCGACCCGTCAGCTGGCCAGTCAGAAGAATCGGTAAAGGAAGTCGATGGCTGAGCTCACTCTCGAAAGCGTGGTCAAGCAATACGGACGGAAAGCTTCGCCGGCAATCAACAATTTGAACCTAGAAGTCGGCGATGGCGAAATCGTCACCTTACTTGGTCCGACGGGTTCAGGGAAAACCACTCTGCTCCGACTGATCGCGGGTCTCGAGTCGTGCTCGCAAGGCGAGATAAAGATCGGGAGCAAGGTGGTCAACGGAGTCCAACCGAAAGATCGAAGAATCGGTTTCGCGTTTTCCGGCTTTGCGCTCTACCCCGCACTGACTGTTCGAGAGAATCTTGCACTGAATCTCACCGCACGCCGGGCCGCGCAGAAAGAGATTGAGAAGAGGATCGCCGAAACGGCAGAGAGATTCGGTATCGCAACGTTGCTCGAACGAAAACCCGCGGTTCTTTCGGCTGCTGATAAACTACGCGTAAATATGGCTCGAGCGATCATACGGCGCCCATCGCTGTTGCTGGTAGACGAACCATTCGATCGCCTGGACGGAATGGTTCACGTGCTAATGCGAACCGAAATCAAACGTCTGCTCATAGAAACAGGGTTGACAACAGTAATAGCCACTCGTTCGCGGGAAGATGCGATGGCGCTCGCCGACCGGGTGGCCGTATTAAGCAGCGGTAACATTCAACAGTATGCGGCGCCGACGGAGATATTTAACCGCCCGGCCAACGAATTTGTGGCGAAGCTGCTAGCGATCTGACACAAGCATCAAACAAACAAAAGTTCGCCAAGGCCATCTTCGGGATCACACAAGTCATGGAGGGGACTCAGTTTTACGCGCTTTTGAAACGCGCGTAACGAGTATCAGCCCAGCGGCAGTATGCAAAATGCTCGCGAGGAGGATCTAATCTAATGGACTCTATTAGAACGCAAAATCTTGGGTATCCCCGGATCGGAGAGAAACGGGAATTAAAGCGTGCACTGGAGGCTTTTTGGCGAGGGCAACTAACCAAAGATGCCCTGGTTGAACAAGCCAAGAAACTGCGCGCGCACAATTGGCAAAAGCAGAAACAAGCTGGGATCGACCTGATTCCGTCCAACGATTTCAGCTTGTACGATCACGTACTAGATATGTGCGCTCTGCTCGGAGCCGTTCCACCGCGATTCAAGTGGGCGGCCGACTCAGTCGATCTCGACACGTACTTCAATATGGCTCGGGGCGGGCAGACGACCGATGGATCTGCGGCTGCTGCAATGGAGATGACGAAATGGTTCGACACTAACTACCATTATCTCGTCCCCGAGCTATCGGTATCCACTTCATTTCGCTTGAGCTCGACCAAACCGTTCGACGAATTCAAAGAGGCGCTCTCGCTCGGTATCAAAACGAAACCGGTCTTGCTGGGGCCGGTTTCATTTCTGCAGCTCGGCAAGGTGCGAGGTTCGGCGAAGTTCGACACGCTGACTCTGCTCGACCCTCTGCTACGCGTTTATGCTGAAATTTTGCGAAGGCTCACGGAGTTAGGAGCGGAATACGTTCAGCTCGACGAGCCTGTCTTCGCGCTGGACCTGACTCACGAACAACAAACGCAGCTATATCGGGCCTATGAACAGTTAAATGAAGCAGCCCCCTTGCTGAAGCTGATAGTGGCCACCTACTTCGGTGAGCTTCGCGACAATATTGATTTATTTGCGAGATTACCGGTGGCCGGGGTTCATTTCGACGCGGTTCGCGGCGCGTCAGAGGTCGACGTTCTCGCGAGCAAGCTGTCCGCTCAAACTATCCTCTCGCTTGGAGTCGTTGACGGGCGCAATGTCTGGCGAAACGACTTCGCTTGCTCGCTCGAATGGTTGCATCAGGCTGAGCGATCGGTGGGGCTCGATCGGCTCATTGTTGCGCCCTCCTGTTCTCTGCTCCATTCGCCCGTGACATTGAACTCGGAACACGCGCTCGACTCAGAACTCAAAGACTGGTTGGCGTTTGCCGATGAAAAACTGACAGAAGTCGTACAGCTTGCGGACCTGCTCCAAGCCAGAGGCGATGCCAGCGCTTTGGCAACGAATCAAAGAGCTCAGTCGACACGGCGAACCAGCCCTCGAATTCATAACATGGCTGTCACGCACCGGCTCAAGGCGATCGTGCCTGCTAAATTTGAACGCCAATCCTCTTTCCAGGAGCGCAAACAGAAACAACAAGGCCGACTCAAGCTTCCGATCTTGCCGACAACGACGATTGGTTCGTTCCCGCAGACTGAGGATCTGCGCGCTATTCGATCTCGCTTCAGGAAAGGCGCGGCTAGCGCCGAACAATACGATCAATTTCTGGAACAAAAAATTGTTGAGTGCGTAAAGCTCCAGGAAGAGCTCGATCTTGATGTTCTGGTGCACGGCGAATTCGAGCGTACCGACATGGTTGAGTATTTCGGAGAACAACTGGCAGGATTCGCTTTCACCGAGAATGGCTGGGTCCAAAGCTACGGTTCGCGCTGCGTCAAACCACCGATCATCTACGGTGATGTATCGCGCCCAGCTCCAATGACTATCCGGTGGTCGCGTTTCGCTCAGTCAATTAGCAAGCGTCCGATGAAGGGCATGTTGACTGGGCCTGTGACGGTACTTCAATGGAGTTTTGTTCGAGATGACCAACCACGATCGCAGACAGCTCTGCAAATCGCTCTGGCGTTGAGGGACGAGGTACTCGACTTGGAAAACGCGGGTTTACCGATCATTCAAATTGATGAACCGGCGCTCCGGGAAGGCTTGCCGCTGCGCCGCTCCGATTGGCAAACCTATCTCGATTGGGCAGTGAAGGCGTTCCGGCTCACCGCTTCGGGAGTTAAGGATAGTACGCAAATTCACACCCACATGTGCTATTCGGAGTTCAACGACATCATTTCTGCCGTAGCGGCGCTAGACTCCGATGTAATCTCTATTGAGACATCACGGTCGGCCATGGAGTTGCTCGATGCCTTTATCAATTTTCGATATCCGGCCGACATAGGCCCGGGTGTCTGGGATATCCACTCCCCTCGCGTGCCACCAGCGGCAGAGATGAGGGCACTACTTGAAAGAGCTCTGGCTGTCTTGAGTCCGGAGCAAATCTGGGTCAACCCGGATTGCGGCTTAAAAACGCGTCGGTGGGAAGAAGTTAGACCTGCGTTGGAGAACCTCGTTAGTGCCGCGAAAGAGCTGCGACAGAAGTATGCGCTCAGCGGTCGAACCGTCAATGGATGAGGTTCGGATGTTGCTCCGCGAAGAACGTGCCTCGGCAGCCGCGCCAGCCAGATGCCCTGGGAAGCGCTGCGCACAAAGATCGCGCGTCACGGAATGCGCAACTCTAATTGTGTCGCGATTGCTCCAACCGCAACAGATTTCGGAACAAGGACCACTCGGGTAGAACGGCGCCGGTTGGCGTGCGACTGCCCGCCGGCCCGACCGGGCCCGTGCTGAAAGGAATCTCGGCGGTCAGACGCAATGCCCGAGCTTGACGGCCTTAACTGTAACTGCTACGGTTCTGTTTATGGCCACAAACAGTCGTATGGCGAGCGCCATCCACATCATGAGTTTCGTCGCTTATGCCGGCGACGAGGGGACGACTTCGGAGGAAATCGCGAAAAGCCTCCAGACCAATCCGGTCGTGGTGCGAAAGATTCTCAAGCTCCTTGAGCGGGAGGGATTGGTCGCTGTTTGCCAAGGCCGCCAAGGTGGCGTCGGGCTCCGACACCCGGCATCAGGCATTACACTCGGTCAGATCTACAAGGCGATTGAAAGT
>JBKPBY010000148.1:0-17664 GCA_046727075.1 bacterium
CTGGTAGATGTTGACACTTCGGTCGAGATTCGCGCATAGCTGTTCGCGCGAATTTGTTGAAAATCCATTTGTATCTGGCTGCTGTTCAGCCTAATACGGAGGGAATTGCTGCTAGCTAGGAAAGGAGGCGAGACTAAATGAAATTTGCGAAATACTTTGCCTTGGTGGCTTTAGCCACCGCAGCGCTCGGCATTTCTGCCTGCGCCAAAAAGGAGACTCCTCCTCCACCACCGGCACCACCAACGACCGGTTACACCAAATAAGGCCTTGACCTTAGGCGGATTTGTACCCGCCTCAGTTGCCCCTGGGGCGGGTTTTCTTCCTCGCGCTTACGAATTTCGACGCGACAAGGAGAAAACGCCAATCAAATTCTGCGGATCGGTTAATTCCGATTCGGCGGTCTGTTTCTACTTCGACCGTTCCCTTGCGCGGAAACAGCTCGACATCCGCGAGCTCGAAAAAATCGACTCCGTTGCAAGCACCATCGATTGCGAGGGCCTGAGTCAGTTTTCCCGGCCCTGAGCAGAGCGCACGGATATCGCCAACGCCGCGGCGTTCAAACATCAGATCGACTCCAGCGGTTGGTTCAAGTGCCCGGACCAGCACAAATCCATTCGAATGCGAACTCTTCACCAGAAAATTCAAGAGCCAGTGCATTCCGTAATTGAGATATACGTAAAGAGTTCCTGGCTTACGCGTACGAACAAACTCCGGCATGCTCTTTCTGAAAAAAGTGTGGGAAGCTTCGTCCCCGAACTCCGTGTACGCCTCAGTCTCAACGATGATGCCCGCTGCCCTTCCCCAACGCAGCTGACAACCAATCATCGAACGCGCACAGGTCAGCGGATCCGTTTCAAAGAAGCTTCGCTCTATCTGTCTCGCCTTGAACTGGGCGTCGCTATCCTCTGTTGTCGCCGACCGCCGACCTGTCCGACGTAGCCTCGGCGAAGTTGGAACGCCAAACGCCAACCTGTCCGACGAGGTGTCCGACGAAGCCTTGGCGAAGTCGGAAGCCTTGGCGAAGTTGGAACGCCGAACGCTTCTCATAAGCCGGAAGGATGATCCAGGAACTTCCATGGCAACTCGAATCTCTTCGCAACCGTCTCGGCCAATGCTCGGACACCAAAGGTTTCGGTCGCATAGTGTCCCCCGTAGATCAAGTTGATGTGCAGTTCTTCCGCCAGCGCAAAAGTGTGATGTGGCCCCTCGCCCGTAATAAAGGTATCGACTCCCTCTTTTACTGCCTGCTCCAGGTCCGCGCCCGCACCGCCAGTAACGATTCCCACACGTTTAACAATTTCCGGCCCGCTGAGACAGGTCCAGATATCAGAACTTAAGATTTTGCGAAGTCGCTGAACAATCTCCTGCCGATCCAGCGATACGCGCGTCGCAAAGCCGATCTGGCGTCCTTTGTAGAAGAAGAATGGCTCGGGATCCGGCAACTGAAGAGAGCGCACCAGCAGGACGTTGTTACCAATCTCTGGATGAAGATCCAGCGGGAGGTGAGCGCTATAGATTGCCATGTCTCCCGAAATCGCTTTGGCTATCTTACGGTAATAGCTTCCGGTTATTGGCCTCAACCCGCCCCAGAAGACCCCGTGATGAACCAGCAGCAAATCTACCTTTTTATCCGCGGCCATCTGGATCGTCGTTTCGCTTGCGTCGACGGCTGCGCCGATTCGATTAACCTGGCCACCGTTTTCCACTTGAAGCCCGTTCAGCGCATTCGCCAAATCTTCGATTCCATCGATCTGGAGGTATTCGTCCAGAAACTCGCGAATAGCTTGTAGCGCTACCGATGGCATCACACTAGAGCACGGGTGATCTCTTTGTCGGAGTAAAGGATCGAAAGCTTCTTAATACCGCGGATCCGTTTCGCGATCGCTCGCAACTGGGCCAGAATCCGAACCAACACCA
This sequence comes from bacterium, assembly GCA_046727075.1. Lineage (GTDB taxonomy): Bacteria > Verrucomicrobiota > Verrucomicrobiia > Chthoniobacterales > JAFAMB01 > JBKPBY01. The sequence continues at coordinate 1,918 of JBKPBY010000148.1, forward strand.
ATTCATTCTTATAACCGCTCGAGTAACAAAACTCAGGCTGGACAGCCATGTGAAGAACGACCAGCGTATCGTCGCAGATGCGGGTGTAAACAAGAACCCCGACCAAATCCTGACGCTGTCCGCGTTCAACAAACGCGTACAATGTTTGTACAGCCAGCCCTTCGATTCCGATTCGCAGAGTTCGATCTTCCTCCACGATCTTGGGGAAACCGTAACTCATGATCGAGGTGTTGATACTGGACGCATGCAGATCCTGCTGCGGATGAAAAAACATCAGCGATTCTAATTCATCTCGCTGGGTGGTATCCAATCTCGAAGAAAAGACCAATGTCAGCACGGGGATTTCCCTTAAGTCCAAGCTCTTTCGTTGTCAATGAGGCTTGGCCTGGATTTTGCATTGGATGCAAAATCCACCATGCCTAGATCGGCTCCCAGAGCCGATCGTGCACGGCCGATTTATCGGCTTTTCCAAACCCGAACTCTTTCGGGTTTGGAAAAAACCGCGGGGCCAATCCCGAAGAACTGCTCTGGCAAAGCCGGAGCAGCGGTTTCGGCCCCCAAGCGCATTTTTGCAAAAAATGCGGATTGGCTTTTTCGGGGTCTGGGGTTTGACTGTTACTTATGGCGCCTGGTTCTCCCCAGAAACGTAAACGCCGTAGAATCCAACTTCGCGATGCCCAGCGCAGACGACGCGCCCGCCTCAAAACAGAATCAAAGAGTTTTTTGCAGATCATCCTAGCAAAGGAGACACTCGAACTTCTACGCAAACGGAGCGAAGCCGAAGGGAAACCCCTGCATATCTGCGCGACTGAGATTCTTGAATCTGGATTAATCGCCGGCCCTGAAGATCGACAAAGGGAAGAACCCGATAAAACGGCTGTCGATCATGTTGAAGAGGAGCCGCGAGAGGTGGCCCCCATCACTGACATCGCCGAGGCAGTCACAGGCGAATCCGCTACCTCTCCGAATAACCAAATGGAGCTTTTTGTTTAGGTTCCGCGCTGTAGGGCCGCAGGCCCTGCCGCCAACATCTATAGCGCACGTAAACCGTTTCCTATTGTGGCAAAACGCGTGCAAGGGCGCAGCCTTCCGACGGGTTCCGGTGGCAGGGACTACCACCCTCCAGCAGTTTGACGAATAGACCAAGTCTGCTCTACGTTAATTTGGGTGTCTTCTGGAGGGCTGCGATCTGTCGCAGCCGTCGTCAAGGTATCCAGCCGGTTGTACCGCGACGGCTGCGACAGAGCGCAGCCCTCCAGGGTTGTTTGTTGAAAGAAAACCTTTAACCATTCTCAATTCTATGGCCTACGAACTACCTCCTCTACCCTACCCTTTCGACGCGTTAGAGCCGCATATTGACGCGAAGACGATGGAGATCCATCACGACAAACATCATCAAGCCTATATCACCAACGCTAACAACGCCCTCAAAGATCATCCCGATCTCGCTGCGAAACCGGTCGAAGAGCTTTTAGCAAATATCAATACAGTGCCGGAAGCGATTCGAACTGTCCTGCGCAACAACGCTGGCGGTCATGCCAACCATTCTTTCTTCTGGAAAATCCTCAGTCCGAAAGGCGGCGGCCAACCAAAAGGCAAGCTTGCGGCCGATATCACATCAACTTTCGGCGGGATTGATCAATTTAAAGAAAAACTCCAAGCCGCCGGCGTCGGACGCTTTGGTAGCGGCTGGGCGTGGCTGGTAGTGAACAAAAGTGGCAAGCTTGAAATTATCTCCACGGCAAATCAGGACAGCCCGATTATGGATGGCTCAAAGCCTGTGCTCGGCGTTGACGTCTGGGAGCACGCTTACTATCTGCTCTATCAGAATCGCCGGCCCGACTACATCAAAGCATGGTGGAACGTGGTCAACTGGGATCAGGTAGAGAAAAACTATGAAGCTGCTGTGAAGTAAGAATTATCCCAAAATAGCACTGGCATAACACCAGCACTCTAAGTGGCTTATCTAAACGAACATTATCTAAAACTAAAAGCTGGTTATCTTTTCCCCGAAATCGCTCGTCGGGTTCGCGAATATTCTGAACGCGAACCCGACAAAGCGACAAGGATCATTCGCTGCGGCATTGGCGATGTTACGGAACCGCTCCCCCGCGCGGCAATCGATGCGATGCACCGGGCTGTCGAAGAACTCGGGAGCCGCGAAACCTTCCGCGGTTACGGCCCGGAACAAGGCTACGAGTTTCTCCGGCACGCCATCGCTGAGAACGATTATCGTCGGCGCGGTCTTTCAATCGCGGACGATGAGATTTTTGTCTCGGACGGGTCTAAGTGCGATTGCGGAAATATCCTGGATATTTTCGGGGACCGGAATCGGATAGCGGTTGTTGACCCGGTCTATCCGGTTTACGTCGACACAAATGTGATGGCCGGTCACACCGGTCCAGCCGACGCGTCCGGCGCCTACGATGGGCTTGTTTACTTGCCTTGCACGCGAGAAAACGGGTTCGTTCCCGATATTCCTAAGGAACATGTCGACCTTATTTATCTCTGTTTTCCAAACAATCCGACTGGATCCGTTGCTACACGAGCACAACTCACAGCGTGGGTTGGGCACGCATTAGATACGGGAGCAATCATTCTGTTCGACGCTGCTTACGAAAGCTACATAACCGATTCGGCCATTCCTCGATCAATCTATGAAATCGAGGGCGGAACAGATTGCACCATTGAGTTTCGCAGCTTCTCAAAGAACGGAGGATTTACCGGAGTCCGTTGCGGATTCACTGTTCTTCCGAAATCGCTCATTGCGCTGACCGGAAATGGTGAAAAGAAAGCGCTGCATCCTCTCTGGCATCGTCGGTTCAGCACGAAATTCAATAGTGTGAATTACCCGGTCCAGCGAGGAGCAGAAGCTCTCTATTCGCCAGAGGGCCGGGACCAAGTAAAACAATTGATCGACCACTACCTCGGCAACGCCAGTCTGCTCAGAAACGCTCTTCAAGAGTCCGGTCTGGCTGTCTACGGCGGGACGAATGCTCCCTACATTTGGGCGGAAGCTCCAAAAGGTTACACCAGCTGGCAAGTTTTTGACAAAATATTGAGCGATCTCCAGGTCGTGATTACACCAGGTGTCGGATTCGGTGCCCAGGGCGAAGGGTATTTTCGCGTATCCGCTTTTAACTCACGCGCAAACGCAGAAGAAGTAGCGCGCCGGTTTAAAGCGATACGATGGTGAGGGGGAACGCCGGGATCACCGGGAACTGAAAGAGGCGCTGTGATCACGGCTTCGCTGGTAGGGTTCGCGCTTCCGCGCGACCTGAACCCCTCGTGCGCCACGTTAACGACCTGCGGCGGCCTGATACCCACATAGGCTCGTTTGCAAAGCGCTGGGTCCAGGTCGCGCGGGAGCGCGAACCCTACCAATCAACGCATCGGTCCTCTTTCAGTTCCCGCCGATCTCGGCGTTCTCGGCGTTCCCGGCGTTACTCCGCACCAACACTCTGGCTACCTCTTCCAACCCGGCAGCATCCTCATCATCAAACCGGTCCAAGCTGGGACTATCCAGATCAAGAACACCGATCAACTCGCCCTCACGAATCAACGGAACCACAATCTCCGAGCGTGAAGCACTGTCGCAGACGATATGCCCCGGGAATTCGTGAACATCTGGTACAATGACTGTTTTGCGGGTTTCTGCAGCTGTGCCGCACACACCTTTTCCGATTTGGATCCGTACGCAGGCTACCTTACCTTGAAACGGCCCGACCACGAGCTCGCCACCTTTCAGAAGATAAAATCCTGCCCAGTTAAGGTCGGGCAACGACTGAAAAATCAAGGCCGCGGCGTTTGCCAGGTTTGCTATCCAATCTGATTCGGCCCGAATCAAAGACTGCAATTGGTCCACTACAGTCTTATAAAGGTCCGCCTTTGTGCCCTGACCTCTCGCTTGCGCGCTCAACACGTTCGTAGAAACACTGGTCATAAGAGCATTTAGCACGAAGAAAAGCGGCTGCACCAGCTTTGGGCGAATTGACAACGATCGGCGAATACTTGAGGTCCGGCATCAAGCAACCATTCGACCGAGTCGTCATATGCATTCTGGTAAGTCTGGCGATTCGATTGGCACTCGATCGCCGATAAGCTCTGCCTGGCATCCTCCTGCCGTTGAACTGCTGCTAATCTTCTTCTAGTGTGGCCGCATGCATAATCCATTGGACCTTCCGCCAGATCTTCCCGTTCCGGTGGACGACGGCGCATGCTCCCATCTCACCGGACTGATCCTTCCCAATCTTCAACTGCAGTCGACGGAAGGGTCCTTGGTTTCACTTAGTCAGCTCAAAGGACGAACCGTTCTCTATTGCTACCCCAGGACTGGCCAGCCCGGCCAACCGCTCCCAACTGGTTGGGATGAAATCCCCGGCGCTCGCGGATGCACACCACAAGCATGCGGCTTTCGCGATCATTATCAGGACTTGCTGAAGGCAGGCGCGAGCCGGCTGTTCGGATTGAGTACACAAGAACCCGATTACCAAGGCGAGGTTGTTGACCGTTTACATTTGCCGTTCCCTATTCTCAGCGACAACGATTTGACTTTTACCACTGCACTCAATCTACCAACTTTCGAAGCCGACGGCATGACGCTGATCAAACGACTAACCTTGATCGTCGACGATAATAAGATCACCAAAGTATTCTATCCTGTATTTCCGCCAGACCGTAGTGCTGAGGACACCCTGCAGTGGCTAACCGCAAACCCAGCCCTCGCCGCGCACTAGCACCAGCAATCACACTCGCACTCACACTCAATGTCCTCCGGCATCGTTGACAGCATCGAAGCGCTTCGCGCGATGAGTCCTAACACCGCCGTGGAAGCGCTGGGAATCGACATCGTTTCGGTGGACAACGACCACATCCAACTAAGAATGCCGATTACCAACCGTGCAAGGCAGCCATTTGGGCTGTTACACGGTGGGATCAGCATGGTACTCGCCGAAACGGCCGCTAGCGTCCACGCCTGTTGGGGAATTGACCTTTCCAAGGTCTTTCCTGTAGGAATTGAGGTGAATGGAAGCCACCTCCGGTCGGCCTCCGAAGGTCACGTGCTTGCCAATGCAACAGTCATCCGCCGATCTCGCACATTGATTGTCCACGCTATCGACATTGTGCATGAAGAAACCAATCGCCTGCTTTGCGTAAGCCGGGTCACAAATTTCTATAAAGCCGCACAGAATACAGCACGCGAATAATCGATTGCTGCTACGCGGAGGTTAAACGACCAGTTCTCACCCATCTTGCATGAAAAGACCTTACAAATTCTGGCTTGGCATCATCCTGATCGCAGTTTTGTTCGCCCGTACCGGAATCGCTGGAGATGATGATAAGAACGTTCTGGATTCGAAAGCGACAATTAGCGCTCCTGTTCCAGTCATTACCGTTAGTTCACCCGGGCGTGTATCAGCAATCGAAGAGAATCCGACGTTTTCGCCTCACGGCCAAGATCGCCATTACACAAACGGCGCGCAGCTCGCGTACACTACATCTCAATTGTCTGACAGCAGTCTTTTCTCGGCTCCGATCCGCTGGTTCAGTCCGGTGCTTTTCCACCGGACAACTCCGGACATAGACAACCGGTTCGAATGGATCATCTTCGGCCAAAGCATCTTTACTCCGCAGGACCATCACCTCTCCAATCCACCCCTCAACGATCGGCCCTATGCTGGCTGGCTGTACACAGGCGTAAATTTTATTCAGAACCGGGATGACCGAGAACTCACCTCTTTGCAGTTGCAAGCAGGCGTTGTTGGAAGTTGGGCTCTGGGCCGCCAAGTCCAGAACGCGGTGCACACGATTTTTGGAGAGACCAAAGCGCGTGGCTGGGGACATCAACTAAGCAATCAACCCGGATTCCAGATCTCCTGGCAGCGCCGGTGGAGATTCAACCATGATTTAGGCGGCGGCTACTCGTGGGAAGTTATTCCGGAAATCGGGCTGACCGGTGGCAACGTCATAAGCTATGGCGAAATCGGCGGGATTGCTCGATGGGGACGCGGACTTAAATCGAACTGGGGCCCTGACCTGATCCAGCCGGGTTACACAGGCACACCCTATTTCTCCGCGGAGCGAGGAGGAACCTCATGGGGATACGATATCTACATCGGGACCGATGGCCGCGTGGTAGCCAATAATGTCTTTCTAGATGGAAACAATTTCCAGAACAGCCGAAGTGTTGCCAAAGAAATCGGTGTTGCCGACTTCATGGCGGGCGCCGAGCTCTTCTACCGAGATCGTCTTCGTTTCGGATTTACGTTCGTCGCGCGAACACCTGAGTTTTTAAAACAGCACGGACTAGACCAGTTCGGCAGTTTCAATTTGTCGTTCTCGTTCTAATGGCCGCCACACCTTCCTGGCGCTGTTGTTAACCCAACAACTCCGGATAATGCCTTCTGGCCACTTCCTCGCATCGGGCGAGAATTTCCGTCGCCGAATCCAGCCCTTTGATCGTCTCGACCAACCGCGCGCACTCTTTTGAGTCAAGCGTCTGCACCGCCTTTTTCACTCTCGGTACCAGTCCTGCGCTCGCGCTCAGCTCGTCTACGCCCAACCCCAGCAGCAATGGCGTTAATGATATTTCACCCGCCATTTCGCCGCAGACTCCAACCCAGATCTTGTTTGCGTGCGCAGCATCCACAGTCATCTCTATCAATCGAAGAATCGCTGGATGGGTCGGCTCGTAGAGATGCGCGATTCTTTCATTCACTCGGTCAACAGCGATCGTGTACTGAATCAAATCATTTGTGCCGATGCTGAAAAAGTTGACCTCTCGCGCAAGCGCGTCTGCAACCAGTACCGCACTGGGAATTTCGATCATGATCCCTAGCTCGAGGTTTTCTTTGAAAGGTTGTTTCTCCGCACGTAGCTCGCTTTTGCACGCTTCCAAAATCTCTTTGGCCTGCCGTAGCTCGGACAGGCCGGAGATCATCGGGAACATAAGTCTCACGTTACCGACAGCGCTTGCTCGCAGTATTGCCCTCAGTTGAGCCTTGAAAATGTCAGGACGATCCAGACAAAACCGAATCGCGCGGCAACCCAGAAATGGATTGATTTCTTGCGGCAGATGAGAATGGCTTATAAACTTGTCACCGCCCAAATCGAGTGTTCGGATAATCACCGACTCGGGCAGCACCGCTTCCGCCACTCGGCGATAAGCTTGGTATTGCTCTTCTTCGTTCGGCAGTTCTGACTTGTTCAAAAAGAAAAATTCTGTCCGATACAAGCCGATGCCTTCCGCGCCGGCCTCTTTCACTAACGGCAAGTCTTCCGGCAATTCGATGTTCGCCGACAAAATAATATGGCGTCCATCCGCGGTGGTGCTTGCGGTATCGCGAAGCCGCGTGAGCACTTCTTCGACCTTCTCCAGCCTGACCTCCAGCTCTCCATATTCCCAAAGGGTCTTGTCGGTTGGATTCAGAATCACGAGCCCGTTTGTGCCGTCGAGCAGAACGTGATCCCCAGTCTGCAAGTGCTGCGACAAGTCTGTCAGCCCCACCACAGCAGGAATATTTAACGATCGCGCCATAATCGCCGTGTGAGACGTTCGGCTACCAATGTCAGTGGCAAACCCTAAAACCATCTGCCGGTTAAGACTCGCAGTGTCGGATGGCGTGATGTTGTGAGCGACGATGATCTGCGGAGCGTCGATCATCGCGAACGTTTTGGTCGATCGGCCCAGCAGGTTCCGGATAACCCGCCGGGTTACGTCGTGGATGTCAAACGCTCGCTCGCGCAAATATGGATCATCGATTTCGCTGAGCGTCTGTGCATATCGATTGGCGACCTCGGCAAAAACAAACTCAACATTCAGCTTTTCGCGTTCAAGCGTGCGAAGCACCTCGTCAATCAGCGTCCGATCTTCGACCACCAGAAGGTGCGCGTCGAAAATGCTGGCGTCCTTGGCTCCGATCGCCTCGGCGATCCGCTGCTGCATCTCCAGGATCTGAACCCGAGTGGCAATCAGCGCGCTTTCAAACCGCGCGATTTCACCAGAAATTTCCTCCGGGTCGATCTGCCGTCTCGGCGGCTCTTCGTCGTCAGGATGATGAATAAAGACAACCCCTCGTGCGATGCCCGGAGCGACGCCAACACCGTGAAATCTCACTTCCTCATCGCTCATTCACGCGTCATTCCTCATCGAATCTTTTTTCGATCAATTGCTCGAGCTCCTGAATAGCTCCCTCGGCGTCCGCACCCTCCGCTGAAATTAACAGCCTGGTTCCCTGTCCGGCAGCGAGCATCATCAGTCCCATAATGCTCTTGCCATTGACTTGTTCGCCTTCTTTTTCGACCCAGATATCTGCTTTGTGCTTATTGGCGATTCGAACAAACATCGCGGCAGGTCGTGCGTGCAACCCGAGCTTATTCTGGATCAAAACCTCCTTTTTGATCTTGCCGGAAGCAGGTCGTCTACTCAGCAAACCCATCACATCTCCTGTTTTGTTTGCATTAAATTCAACAAACGTTGGTTAAATTCCACCGCGCTGTTCTCCCCAAGCGCTCTGAGCTTTTGATCCAGTGCCGCTACCTCAACCAGCCGTCCCAGATCGCGTCCCGTCCGAACCGGAATGGTGATGTGCGGAATACGAATACCGAGAATCTGGTAGAATTGTTGCTCAAGTCCAATTCTATCAACCTCTTCAAGTTCTTGCCAGTCCTTGAGCGTTGCAACGAGATCAAGCCGCTTTTCAATCCGGATACTCCCGACACCAAAAATCGATGCAACATTAATAATGCCGAGACCACGGACTTCCATGTGATACCTCGTCAAATCAGGAGCCGTTCCCACAAGTTCACGCCCATCGAGAAGCCGGAACCGTGTAACATCGTCGCTGACCAGGCTGTATCCCCGTTCGATAAGACCAAGCACACATTCACTCTTGCCGATCCCGCTTGAGCCGCGGATCAAGACGCCGGTGCCCATGATATCCACCATGCTGCCGTGCTCTGTGGTCGTCGGCGCGAAATCCATTTCCAGCGCGATGGTCGCCGCGTTCGTGAAGCGCATCGTCACCATTGGAGTGCGAAAAATCGCAATCTCCAATTGAGCGGCCGCCTCGGCTAATGCCTTTGGGACGGGCAAACTGCGAGATATGACAATGCACGGGATATGCTGGTCACAGAGTCGGACACAACGCCTTTTCTGCTCGTCGGCCTCCAAACTCTTAAGATAGCTTACCTCGGCATTTCCAAGTACTTGAATACGTTTCCCCGCAAAGTAAGTGAAAAATCCGGAGAGCGCCAGCCCGGGCCGGTTAATAGTCGGCTCCCGTATTTTGCGTTCAAAACCAACTGCCGGACCAACCAGCTTCAACGCAAGCGCTTCGGCGTGCCGAGTATAGAATTCGCCTACCTGGACGTAGGGCAATTTCCCGCGTCTCATGAGACAGGCGTTGATTCCAAGTCGCGCAGGAGCGCAGACCTGACCGAAAGAACACGTCGGCCACGATATAGGTACAGTCCGCGCTTCCTCCTTTGCCCAGGCTCCGGCGGACAGGCCTGCGCGACCCGAACCCAGAACTCTGCCACCTTATCGGACCGATTGCGCATATCTGTTCAAGCCCTCCGAATCTCCCCACCTGCGGTGTTACCCAAACGTCGGTTCAATCAGTCCGAAGTCTCCGTTTTTTCGCCGATATAGCACGTTCACTTTCTCGCTCTTTGCATTAAGGAAAACGAGGAACTGTTTTGTCGACATCTCCATCTGCAGAACCGCCTCATCGATAAACATCGGCTTGATCGGATATTTTTCCGTATGGATTACAGTCGGACCTGATTCTTCCACGGGGGCTTCCGCTTCAACAACCGGTTCAGCCGCCCCGTTTTGCTCCGGACTCTCTTCGAGACTCGCGAGCCACTCCCATCGCAAAACCTGTTCTTCCAAATGCCGCACACCATGTTTGCGCGGCCGATGCCGCTGCATCAACCGGGTCTTATATTTCCGCATCTGTCGCGCGATCTTATCCAAGACCTGGTCGATCGAGGCATACATATCGTCGCTCTCGCTGCTTGCCTCCAACGTAATGTGATTGCTGCAGTGCAGGATCACCTCAGCCGTGTGACGGTACTTTTGCACGTCAAGGATAACCTGCGCCTCGATAATCTTCGGATAGTCGAGGTGAAGGCACGCCAGTTTACGCTGGCAATAATCCTTCATCGCTTCGGTTACGCTTACATGCCTTCCCGTTACTTGGATTGGTGGATCTGCATTTCGTATCTGCATAGTTTCACTTTCTTGGGATAGGTTGCCGGCCACCAGTAGCAAGTGGTCTACATAAAAACCCTCCCCTGGGTCTGCTGATCGCTTGTTTGGCAAACCGGCAACATGGTTTGAGCGTTACATTCGAAAACGTTCGCCGAGATAGAGCTGTCGACTGATTGGGTCATTAATCAGGAACTGTTGAGTCCCCTGGCTTTCAATTCTTCCGTCAAAAACCAGATACGCACGGTCTACAATCTCCAATGTTTCTCGGACATTGTGATCGGTGATCAAGATCGCCAAGCCGGCTCTCTTGAGATTGTGAATATGCTGCTGGATCTCGGAGACAGCGATCGGATCGACCCCGCTAAACGGCTCATCAAGCATCATCAGCTTCGGATTCGTCACCAACGATCGAGCAATCGTCAGTCGTCGCTTCTCTCCACCGCTCAAGGTCAACGCCTGATTTTTAGCCAGATTCTCAATCCCAAACTGTCTTAACAATTCATCGCAACGTCGCCTTTGTTCTTTGCGCGAGAGTCGCTGCGTCTCCAAAATCGCAAGGAGATTTTGTTCAACAGTCAGTTTGCGAAAGATTGATTCCTCTTGCGGCAGATACCCCATACCCATCCGCGCCCTTCGGTGCATCGCGAATGAGGTCACATCGCGATCCTGAAAGAAAACCCGGCCACCGTTTGGGCGCACAAGTCCGACTATAAGGTAGAATGTTGTCGTCTTGCCAGCACCATTTGGTCCAAGTAATCCGACCACCTCCCCTTCGTTGACATGGATATCGACTCCATTAACAACTGAACGGCCACCGTAGATTTTGACCAGTTTCTCAGTCCGCAAAACCGGCTTTTCGACACTCTTTGGCGTTTGCCTGACTGGCAACTCAATTTCTAGTTTGCTGGGCACCATTCGTCGTCTGAGGTTGGTTCGGTTGTGTTCTATCCTGGATCAAGGTTCGAGTGCTACCGTAGGTTTTCATTCGCCCATCTCGATACAGAACCATTTTGACGCCCGGCTCGGTAGCAATATGTGTATTATTACCCTGTGTTACCTCTGGCCAGCCGGTCAATGTAACTGAACCATCTTTTGCGACATAGACAGCCTTTTCTGCCTTGGCCGTAGATCGGACCGGCTGCTGAGGCGATGGTGATGGCGTCGCTTGTCCCTGCCGCCCCGCCTGTGTCGGGCTAGGGCTCGCCGCCGGTTTCGGCTCATTCAAGTGCACTATAAAAACGTTGCCTTCAGCATCAGCTTGATTCAGCCCGCCCCCGTCTTGTGAGCGATTCATCAACGCGGTCACTTTGTCGGCTGTCAGCGTAAACTGCGGATCAACCACCTTAACGCTGCCGACAAAAACCGCCGTCCGATTGCGGCTGTCGAAGTCAGCCGATTGTTTCGCCGTGATCTCAACCGGCCCTTTGCTCCGATCGCCGCCGTCCCCTCCAAAGAGATCGGTCCCTCCGGTTTTCCCCGTTTGTGCGTCAGCCGGCGCAGACTTTCCTGGCGATGCTTTTGGCTGCGCGGATTGTTGCTGAGCTGCCTGTTGACCAGGCGCCTGAACAAGCCCGCTGAAAGTCAAGGCAGCGATCAAAAAAACTCGGTTCACTAATCTGCTCACTTATTGCTGCCCCCCGTTCCCTGGTTCCCCCTTATTATCTTGTTGTGCTGCCGACTGATTCTTCGTTTGAAGCTCGCTCCGATCATAAATCACCATTCGAACGTTTCCTAGTACCTTTCCTTGTCGCGTTTTGATATTGAATTCCATCCCGTCTCCCGTGAGCTGAAAATCCTCGCGTGATACTGCGACAGGATCCTTGCTGGTAAAAACCTCGGTATCCAGATTCACCCGAGCTGTCTTCAAGTCGACCTTTATCTCTTTGCCATTCTCCTGATTGAAGGTCTGAATCGAAACGGTATTTAACTCCGCATTTCGCTCATCCAACAGTTTCGCGGATTCGATGCCTAGTTTGACCTCCAATTTACCCTGAGCGTCGTACAGCGGCAATTCCATCCCTTTCACCGGGCGACCGACCGGCGCAGGAATTGTGATCCTCCGTTTTGCAGGTGATTGGTCCGCATCCAATCCCAACGCCAAACCGACGGAGGCGCAGGCGATAATCAGGATCTTAGTGGCTGTTTTTCCCGAAAAACGCCGCTTAATGTACGAGCTCATGAATCTGCTTTAGCGTTGTCAACAGTTTTGGCAAATCTCGCAACGGTATCTGGTTTGGTCCATCAGAAAGAGCCTTGGTCGGATCATAATGTGTTTCGATGAAAACACCGTCACATCCAGCCGCGGCCGCCGCTCGTGCCAGCACCGGAGCCAGTACCCCGTCTCCACTGCTTCGGTCACCGGCGCCACCCGGTCTTTGAACGGAGTGCGTCGCGTCAAAAATAACCGGATAGCCAAGTTCGCGCATCCAAAACAACGACCGCATATCAGCAACCAGATTATTGTAACCAAAGCAGGATCCTCGCTCTGTAAAGACGAAGTTAGAGCACCCGAATGTTTCAAGTTTCTCTGCTATATTGCGGACGTCCCAGGGGGCAAGAAATTGTCCTTTTTTCACATTCACGGCGCGGCCAGTCTCCGCTGCAGCCTTCAGTAGATCGGTTTGTCTGGACAAGAACGCCGGTATCTGGAGGAGATCGATCGATCCCGCTGCCACGGCCGCATCTTCCGGTGAATGGATATCCGTAGTGACAGGAATGCCGAGCTCGTCGCCAATCTGGCGCAGAAGCCGGCACCCTCTTTCTCTACCGACACCTCTGAAAGACTTGACCGACGTACGATTCGCTTTGTCGTACGATGCCTTGAAAATCCAGCCGACTCCCAGATTGTCGCAAATTTTTTTCAGATCTCTCGCAATTGAGACTACAAACTCTTCCGACTCGATGACACAAGGTCCGAGTATGTAGAAAGGACGTCCGCCTCCAATAGCGACGTCACGCAAGCTGAAGCTCTTCACGTGAGTGCGGGTGTGAGTGCAAGTGTGAGGAACTGAGTGCGGTTGACTCTTTCGATTTTACTCGCACTCGCACCCACACTCACACTCTTATGATCCATAGCTTTTGACGAATTTCTTCTTTTCGTCACCGCCATGCTCCGGGCTCGTGGAAACGTCAGGCTTGGCAGCTTGCTCTAATGGTGCGGCAGCCTCCGGCGTTTCGGCTGTTTTCGCACCCTCGCTTTTGCCCCGATTTGCAGCTTCAACAAAGAGCATTTGCAAATTCGAGATTGTCCCCCCTAGAATTCGCGCCTCGTCAGCGTTCAAGTTCCCTTTCGTCTTTTCCTGAAGCATCACAAGCTGGTCGATCAGTATCCGACCCATATCCAGATTTACTTCCGCTTTGCCAGTTTGCGGATGAGGAATTTGACCCAGCATAAATGCCGCGTTCTGGGCATGCATCAGCACGAACTCGATAAACCGTTGCGCCATTTCGCCTGAAGAAGCCACCGTATTCTGATATTCGGCCATAACAATAAGAATTCCCTAACCTCCTACCTGCATCAAACGCAAAATCTGCAGCCTGCTCCCGCTCGATCCCACTCGATCCCGTTTCGATCCCGTTCGATCTCGCTCGATGCCGCTCGATGCCGCTCGATGCCGCTCGATGCCGCTCGATGCCGCTCGATCCCGTTCGATCTCGCTCGATGCCGCTCGATCCCGCTCGATGCCGCTCGATCCCGCTCGATGCCGCTCGATGCCGCTCGATGCCGCTCGATCCCGCTCGATCCCGCTCGATGCCGCTCGATCCCGCTCGATGCCGCTCGATCCCGTGTCTCTACGGTTTTACAATCACCGTAATCGCCGGCTTATCCTCCAGATACCCGCGAATCACTTCGTTTACTCTCTCCAACGTCAACTCCCGAATCTGGCGCTCCCTTTCTCGCAGATAGTCGACTCCAAGCCCATGTAACTCGTGGAGCGCAAGCGCATGCGCGTACACCTCCATATTTTGATTCTGAAACGCCATCTGGGCTAACATCCGAGTTTTCGCCCTCTCGAATTCATCCGGACTTACACCATGCCCCGCAATTTTCTCGATCTCGGTTCGAATAATCGAAGCCACTTCGTCTACCCGTTCGGGCGCTGTCGCCGCGTGGACGCTAAAAACACCCGGAGCAAGCCCCAGAAACAGCCCGCTTCCGACCGAATAAGCCAGCCCTAGTTCTTCACGAATCTTTACAAAGAATCGCGAACTCGCGTCCCCTGTCGATTCTTCCAACAATTCAAGGGCGTATCGCCCAGGGTCATGAATGGTGCACGCTAGAAACCCGATATGTACAACCGCCTGATTCCTGCCTTCCGCTGAAGTCACTGTTCGCTCTTTGAAAGGATTTACGTCAGGGACTTGGAGACCTTTGTGGTCGGACGAACTCGGCAAAAGACCGAGCAATTTCTCCAGGCGCGCCAGCATTTCCTTCGAGTCGAAATCACCGCAAACACCGATCACTACATCCGACTCTGTAAAGCAACGACGATGTCGCTCAGCCAGCTGATCCAAAGTAAAGCCGCGCACCGTTTCTTCTCTTCCAAATGGATTCAGCCCATAAGGGTGATCACCATAAATTTCTGCTCGAAGCAAATTGTAGGCTATGGTATGCGGTTGAGCCTTTTCCGCGACAATTGCAGCGATCTGACTTTCCCGTTCCCTTTCGGTTGGTTCGGCGCGGAATACCGGGCCCGCGGCTACCTCTGTCATTAGTTGGCAGATATCTCCAAAATCGGCTGCCAAGGAACTGACAGAAAGCCGGACGGAGTTATATCCTGAGTCTGCCAAGAGCATCGCGCCCATCGCTTCCGTCTCTTCTGCGATCTCTTCGGCCGATCGAGATCGGGTCCCTTTTGTCATCGCCATGCTCATGAGACGGTGGATCCCTTCCGTCTCGCGATTCTCAGCCAGAGAACCGCCGTGAACAGCCAACGACGCGTAAATCATCGGCAACCGGCTGTCCGGAATCAGGACTGCTCGATGTCCATTGTTGAGCCGGTGCAGCTCGGGATCCTTTCTACCTTTGGGCATCGCAACAGCTCTCTTAGCCTTCTTCTCAGGCTGTAGCGTTGTCACCGTCAGATTTGTGTCGGTAACGTACTGGGCTGCCACACGTTCCAGATCGTTCGGTGTCACTTCTTGAATGCGATTCAGGTACTCTTTGCTGAAGTCTAGATTACGTGCGTACAACCAATTTAGTCCCAGATCCGAAGCAAACCCTCGGACGGTCTGGAGATTTTCCAGAGTGCTGACCGTGATCATCCTTTTGGCTTTGCCGACTTCGCCAACAGTGAACCCGACTCGGTAAGCGCGATCGATGCACTCCCCAACTCGTGCGATAACGGAGTCCACCAATGATTCCGCACAAGTACCTGAAACGCTCAGCAGCCCCGGGAAACTCGGCGTATGCGCGTACGCTCCGATTCCGTAGACTAGCCCTTCTCTCTCGCGAAGCTCTCGATAAAGTCGGGAACTGAACCCGCCTCCAAGCGCGGTTGACAACACGTCCAGCGCAGCAGCGTCTTTAT
>JBKPBY010000149.1:0-12390 GCA_046727075.1 bacterium
CAGCCGATTGGCCCATCCGTTGGCTGGAAGCACTCGGAGGCTTCGAGATTCAACGCAAGGTGGTACTAAAGGAGATGTTGCCAGAGTTCGACGGAACCGTTAAACGCTTAGAAATTGCAGGCAATCGAGCAGGTTGGCCGAGTCTTTGTGTAGGCGACCACGTAATAGTGCGCTGTTTTATCGAGGGCGAATAAGGATCGGCGCCAGGCAGACTAATTTCAGATCGGTAACCGCGGTTGCACATGGCGCAGCGCTATGCCAAGTGGCCTGCAGTGAATCGAGCAACTTGTTCGCGAACGTCCTCGATAAATGAGGCATGGTTTGCGCGAATGTCTGTTCGTTCATATCCGCGATTGCGGAACCATGTCATCTGCCGTTTGGCATAGTTCCGCGTAAGTTGCTGGATTCGATGGATGCAAGCCGGCTCGTCGATCTTGCCCGCCAGTAAAGAGCGGATTTGACGGAGCCCGATCATCTGTTCCGCGGTTGCGCTTATGTTTGTTACTGCCGCCACTTCATCGACGACACCGTTGGCAAACATTTTCACCACACGCTCGTCTATGCGCGCATAAAGTTCCTCGCGCGGCCGCTCTAGCGCCACTTTCGCGATGATGGTCGCTTTCTTTGCCGAGTTTCGCCTGAAGCTCGAGAAGGGGCGGCCCGTAATTAGACAAACCTCCAGCGCTCGAATAATCCTGCGTCTGTTGGAACGATCAATCCGGGACCAGCAAGCTGGGTCGCGTTGATGTAGTTGTTGCAACAGATCATCTGTTGCAAGGAGTTCCAGTTCTTTTCTCAGGTACGGGTCCGCCGCCGGGAGGTCAGGTAATTCTTGCTCAAGTGCTTCAAGATAAAACCCGGTTCCGCCGACAACCAGAGGCACGATCGACCGCTGATTCAGCTCGGCAATGTTCTTTCGCGCCAGCGCCACGTAATGATGAGCGTCGCACGATTCGGTCAAAGGCAAGTCGCCGATTAAATGATGGTGAACCTGGCGCAGTTGAGCAAGAGACGGCTTACCACTAAGAAGATCCAGGCCGGCGTAGATCTGAAAGGCATCTGCACCGACGATCTCAGTGCGAAGTGCGAGCGCGATCTCAATCGCGAAATCACTTTTACCCACGCCGGTTGGACCGGCTATCACAGCATACTGCATCCGGTTTCAAGCGAGGGCAGAACGCAAAGAACCCGCGCTCGCAATGTTGAGCGCGGGTTCAGATAGTTTTGCACTTAGGCCGCTCGTTCCATGTCAGGGGTCTTTGCACCGCTGACTACTAATTTTCGACCGAGGAACTCTTTGTCATGCAGCTCAGCCACTGCACGACGTGCTTCGTCGATTGTCGACATTTGGACGAAAGCGAAGCCTTTCGAGCGCTGAGTGTATTTATGGCAAACAACCTCAGCATTCCGGACCTGGCCGACTCCCTTGAACAACTCGAAGAGATCGCTTTCTGTCGCATCGAACGATAAATTGCCTACATAGAGCTTGGGAGAGGTTACCTCGACCAACTCTGGTTTCCGGCTGAGCCGCTCCTTTGGCGCAACGGTCTGAGCTTGCTTTTCCTGGGCTGGTTTCTGAGCCCCCGGGGTCTTAAAATAGGCAACTACACGTTGCCAAAAGGTAAGTTTAACGGGTTTTGCAGGCGCTGGAGCCGGTCCACGACCTGAGCGTTTGCGACGTCCTCGGCGTGATCGCCGGCCTGAGTAATGCATTGATTGAGATTTCATTGGGACACAATTCTGATGTGCTACGGGTGAAAGGCATGCACTACGCATTCTGAGAAAGAACAGTTCCCTGACCCTTATTACCCAGGGCCTTCACCGTAACTTCGGGAAGCACCTCGAACGGTTCAACGCCGAGCACCCACTTCGGTTTTTTCCTGTTTTTAAAGAAAAAACCAGAAACCAATACCCATAGAGGATACCGGACTCGCTGCATTGTTGCGTCCGTAGCCTCCCCTGTTATTGCCAAGACATATAATCCGGGTGCGAACGCTGGGCAACCCATTAATATGGCGAAAATGCCATGCAGGCCGGACCGCACGCCCCTTTTAGGGCCAATATCCATGACTCGAACGAGTCAGACGGTTAGGCCGTTCGTCCACAGCAGTTCTTGTATTTCTTGCCGCTTCCGCAAGGGCAAGGGTCGTTTCTACCGACCTTCGGCGATTCCCGTCTGGTAGAGGGAATTACCAGCTCAAGTTCCTCTCCATCCGTCTGGCTTTGATCCTGTTGGCTGAATGCCAAGTCTCCGCGCCCCGGCAGCGGCCCGCCAGCAGAGCGCTGGTCTCCTTCTTCGAGGCGCTGTCCCACGTTGAATGGCAGCGAAGACAAGAATTGCTCGAATGCCATCAGGTTCGTTGTGCTTCGGAACAGGTTGCTCAGCACCTCATTCTTGATGTTCGCCATGAGCTCGCTGAACATGTCGTAAGCTTCAGCCTTATACTCGACGAGGGGATCTTTTTGCCCGTAGCTGCGGAGATAGATCCCTTCTCGTAGACCGTCCATTGCGTAGAGGTGCTCCTGCCAAAGGCGGTCGATTGCATTCAGGATAACGTATCGTTCAAGCCCGGCTACAGCTTCCGATTCTTCGTGGCTAACCTTTTGCTGATAAGCCTGTTTGATCCTATCGACTAGAAACTGCGAATTTTCTTCGGGCGATCGAGAATCAAACTTGGCTGAAATGCGTGTCAGGCCCAATGGAAATGTCGTATTCACCCACTGCAACAGGCCGTCGTAGTCCGGCTCGTCGCCTTCGACTTGCAGAAACTCCTGGACCCTCACGGGAACTATTTCGTCAACGATTTCGAAAATGAGCTTCCGCGGTTCGGCAGTTTCGAGGGTCTCATTTCTCAGCGCGTAAATCACCTCGCGCTGCTTGTTCATGACATCGTCAAAATCGAGCGTGCGCTTGCGGATCAAGTAGTTACGCTGCTCGACGCGCTTCTGGGCTGTTTCAACGCTCTTATTGAGCCATGGATGCTCCAATTCTTCACCTTCCTTGAGCCCGAAACGTTCCATCATCGAGGTCATTCGTTCCGATGCTCCGAAGTTTCGCATCAGATCATCCTCGAAGCTGACATAGAAGCGCGAAGACCCAGGATCACCTTGTCGGGCACAGCGCCCGCGCAGTTGCCGATCAACCCGTCTGGATTCATGTCGCTCGGTACCGAGCACGTGAAGCCCGCCTACGTCTGGTATACCTTCTCCAAGTTTGATGTCGGTTCCACGACCCGCCATGTTGGTCGAAATCGTGACCGTGCCGCGTTGCCCGGCGCGCGCGACGATCTCCGCCTCTTGCCGGTGGTACTTTGCGTTGAGAACATTGTGAGGGATCTTCTCCCGTTTGAGCATGCGGCTCAGAAGCTCGGAAGCTTCCACACTGGCAGTGCCGACCAGCACCGGTTGCCCCTGAGCGTAACAAGAACTGATTTCCGAAACGACAGCGTTGTATTTCTCGCGGCGAGTCTTGTAGATGCGATCGTTGAAGTCTTTGCGAATGACCGGTCTGTTAGTTGGAATGACGACAACGTCCAGCTTGTAGATATCGTGGAATTCGTTTGCCTCGGTCTCTGCAGTTCCAGTCATTCCTGCAAGCTTGTGGTAAAGGCGGAAATAGTTCTGGATGGTAATCGTAGCGAGTGTCTGCGTCTCCCGATCGATTTGGACGCCTTCTTTTGCTTCAACCGCCTGATGCAGGCCGTCGCTCCAACGGCGGCCCGGCATCTTACGTCCGGTGTGTTCGTCTACGATGATTACCTTATTTTCTTCCACCACATAGGCGACGTCTTTTTCAAACAAGCAATACGCTCGAAGCAGTTGGGAGATGTTGTGAATGCGTTCGGCTTGGCTGTCGCAATGTTGTTGGCGCTTTCGCTTCCTTTCGTCCTTTTGCGCCTGACTTAATGTCTCATCCAGATCGATCTCGGTGAACTCGGTGATCAAGTCTGGCAGAACAAAAGCGTTCGGATCGTCTGGATTCAGGAACGACCGGCCCATCTCCGACAGATCAGCGTCTTGATGTTTCTCATCGATGCTGAAATAGAGCTCCTCTTTGAGGGCAACCAGCTCGTCTTTGCGGGAATCTTGATAAAACGAAAGCTCTGACTTATCGACCGCTTTCCGATTTTCAGGGTCTTCCATCATCCGGAGCAGCGCCTTGTTACGCGGTTGCCCCAGTTTAACTTTGAACAGCAGCCTGCCTCCCTCTTCCAAATCGCCTTTCTCGAGCAGTTCTTTCGCCTCCGACACCAGACGATTGCAAAACATCGTCTGTTTTCGAACTAGCTGTTCTACTAAGGGTTTGAACTTGTCGTACTGATGAGACGAAACGGTCGCCGGCCCGCTAATGATCAGCGGCGTTCTGGCCTCGTCGATGAGGATGGAATCGACCTCATCGACGATGGCGTAATAGTGTCCTCTTTGGACCTGCTGCTCTTTCGTGGTCGCCATTCCGTTGTCGCGCAAATAATCGAACCCGAATTCGGCGTTGGTCCCGTACGTAATGTCGCAGTCGTATTGCTCTTTCCGCACGCTGGGCGACTGATCGTGCTGAATACAACCGACAGTCAGTCCAAGGAATTTATAAATCTCACCCATCCACTCGGCGTCGCGGCGCGCCAGGTAATCGTTCACCGTCACCAGATGAACACCGCGCCCGGTCAGTGCATTCAAATAGATCGGACAGGTCGCAACTAGAGTCTTGCCCTCGCCGGTCGCCATCTCCGCGATTTTTCCCTCATGCAAAACAATTCCGCCGATCAGTTGGACATCGAAATGAACCATGTTCCAGATGATCGGTAGATCGCAAACTACCAGGGAGCGGTCCAGCAGACGGCGGGCCGTGTTCTTCACAGCAGCAAACGCCTCAGGAAGAATCTCAATCAATCTCCGCGCCAAGGCATCAGGATCGTCGATCTTCGACAACTCGCCTTTCCATTGCGCGGTTTTTTCCCGGAGCTGCTCATCTGTCAGCGACTGAAACTGCTCCTCCAGGCGATTGATCTTCTCGACAAGCGGACGGATGCGCCTGATTTCGCGCTGATTCTTTGACCCTATTACCTTTCGCAACATCCAACTGACCATACAAATCTCCTATTTACTTCCCGGTTTGACTGCGGGAATCGCTGCCAGATCCGGAGGAAGCTTGTCAGAAGGGAAAGCTTCGACATTCAGTTGCACAAGGCCAACGAATTTGCATCCAAAGTCTGGCTTGGATTCACCGCTGCGGTCGACAATGCAGCCCACGGCAACTACTTTGCCGCCTCGCGTTCGAACAATCTCGATTGTTTCCAAGACCTTTGTTCCGCGTGTTACGACGTCTTCCGCTACAATAACTCGCTCGTTTGGCGCTATAGTAAATCCGCGTCGCAGGACGAGTTTGCCATCCTGCTTCTCGGCAAAAATATGGCGCTTTCCAAGGTGGCGTCCGACTTCCTGGCCAACCACAATTCCTCCCATCGCAGGGGAAATGACGCTGTCACAATCGATGGACTTAAGGAGGTCGGCGAGCTGTCCGCAGATCTTTTCCGCTAGCTTCGTGTGCTGAAGCACGAGAGCGCACTGAAAGTATTGCCGGCTATGGAGACCAGAACTCAGGATAAAGTGCCCGTTTAGAAGCGCGCCGGTCTCTTGGAAAATGTTTACGATTGGATCAGCCACTTGGGTCTCAGGAAGGTTTTATGGCAATTGCCTCAATCTCCACCTTAGCACCCTTCGGAAGGGCCGCGACTTGGATTGTGGAACGGGCGGGTGGCTGCTCAGCAAAGTATTTTGCATAGATCGCATTCATTTCCGCGAACTGACCCAGATCAGTAAGAAACACTGTCGTCTTAACGACGTCTTGAAATCCAAGGCCGTAAGCTTTGAGGACGCTGCCGAGGTTATCGAGAACGAGCTTGGTTTGTGCTGAAACATCTGCCTGAAGAAGCTCCCCAGAACGCGCGTCCAGCGGTATCTGGCCGGAGCAAAACAGCAATGGACCGGAGCCGATCGCCTGAGAATATGGACCGACGGCGGCCGGTGCTTCGGAGGTTGAAATCACCGTTTTCATGAGGGCGTTCAAGGGTATCCAGTCAAGGAGGCGTGTCAACTCGGGCCGCTGTAGGGCCGGCAGGACTTCGAGGGTGAGCTCCGTCGAAACCGCCCTGCCGCTGACATCGGTGGCGCTCCACCCAAGCCCTGGCCTACTGAACAGTGGCCTACTGAACAGAAAAGAATAGCGAAGCTGCTCGCCCTGTAGGCGGATCTAAACCACGCCGCTTTAAGCGCCCAATTTTTCTGATAGCAAAGCGATCTGCTGTTTCAATTCCTTGAGCTGTTTCGATAGGCGAGGAAGTCTCTTCAGGTAAACCTCACGTTCTAGAAAGTCTCGTTTTGGCTGCGCTGGAGAACCAATCACCACACTGCGTTCGGGCACATTACTTGTTATTCCAGCTTGAGCGTGAACAACGGCATCGTTCCCGATAGCCATATGATCCGGTAAACCCGCCTGCCCGCCGACGACGGCTCGGTCCCCGACCTTCGCGCTGCCGCCAAGTCCGACCTGAGAGACGATCAGGCAATTCTTCCCAATGGTTACGTTGTGACCTACCTGGACGAGATTATCGAGTTTTGAACCTTCACCGATCCGCGTTTCCCCTAAAGTGCCGCGGTCGATGCAGGCTCCAGCGCCAATCTCCACGTCATCCTCAATAACCACGTTTCCCAGGGAGAAAATTCGAACCAGATTGGTGTTGAAATGCCGGACCTCGCCGGTAGCGCGGACCGACTCAACGCTACCGGTCTCTGGTGTGACAAAGGCGAAGCCGTCGCCGCCGATTGTGACGTTCGGCTGAATAATTACGCGGTCACCGATCTTTGATCTGTCCCCAATGTAGGTTCCTGCATGGATCAACCCATCGCATCCAACCTCAACTTCGGCGCCGACGGTGACGTTCGCCGCAAGTCGCGACCTGTCCCCAATTTTGCTGTTTGGGCCAACACAACAGTTCGGTCCAATGCATACGTCTTTGCCAATAGTGGCCGTTGGGTCGATGACCGCTGTCGGATGCACCCCGGATGGAATATAGACCGGCCGTTCAAACAGTTGTGTTAGCTTGGCCAACACCAGGCGCGGGCGTTCAACCACAATTCGGTTTGGAACCGGCACTTCCCCAAGTCCAGCAGGCAAAACCACGTTGAGGACCTTAGCGTTTTCCAGAAATCGGACCGCATTCGGAGAAAGGATTAGCGCTAGATCCGAATTACCTTTAGCCAGCGAAGGGTGAACGATCCTCTCGATTTGCACGGAACCGTCGCCGTGTAAGCTTCCCCCCACGTGACTAGCAATCTCAGCTAACGTTTTCATAAGATAAGAGCCGGCAAGAAATTTAGCCGGATTCGAAGCAAACAGGAAACAGCAAACCGTCAACCTCAATCTATCTGACGATGATTTGCCAGAAATCCGTCTTTCCCGACCGCAAGTGTCTGGTCCCGGCGGCGCTGGTGGCTGTTTCGGCGCGGAGAACCGCTCCTCCTCTTGCCCCGACGACGCCAGTTATCTGCAGATTTAGAGTAACGCCGCTTCTCTGAACCAAAGTGATCGCGTACCGACTCGATTCGATCGCATATTGTCCAAGCGGCACGCCATTAAGTCGCAGATCGACGGTATTTCCGTGCTGTTGATCATCATCCGCTACCCAGATTGTGTATGCTGCCGCCTTGCCTGTCTCGAAATCCTGCGCCCACCGCTTAACTATCGGCTCCAATTGAGAACAGGTTTGTGTTTTCACAAGAGCTTGCTTCGCCTCCTGAAGCACAGAACCGGTCAGCTGCTCCCGTGCATCCATCCAAAGAGCTTCAGCCAAGCGAGCGTCAATCTGATTTTGCTTCAGAAGATTCTTTTCAACCAAAGTAGTCTCCGGATCGATGTCTTGATCTGTCAACTCCAAGACTTTGTTCGGCGGATTCAGATCGTCGAGCCCGGTTCCGGTCAAAAGCAAGACCAGCACAACGCCAAAAAGAATTACTGCCAACGCAACGAATGCGTACACGAACCAGCGGCCGAAAGCACCGGCCGAACGACCGAACTCCCAACGAGTCGATGGTCGCTGCTCGCGCGACTTTCGCCTTCGCCGAGCGATAGTCTTCGGTCGGCGTCTCTGGGGTAAAGAAGCCCGTGCCATGAGCGCAGCTTTAATTGCCTTAACTCCAACGATCGCGCAAATCCTTCTCCTTGTCGCCCGCGTCTGTCCCAACCTCTTTTGTCGCTCATTCCCAGGGTGCTGTAGGGCGGCACGACAGGCCCTGCCGCGCTACAGCCCTAGGGGCACAGATCTGCCTTCAGAGCTCGCGTCTAAGGCCGGGGTTCCTCGGAGCCAGAATGTGGAGGCGGTTCCGGCGGTTGAGGTGCTGATGGTGGCGGTGAGGGCGGCTCTGTCGCAGGCGTTTGGCCCGATGACGGATGAGCGACCCCGGGATGCGCTTGCACGACATGAGTGTTGCTGATCTTATCGTGCCATGCATCGAGATCCTTGGTGAAAAGGATCCAGATAAAGCCCAGGCCGAGCGGAATCAAAGAGATCAGACTGCTTAGCGCCCGGATGGCCGAGGTTGAGTAATCGCCGATGAGTGTAGCGCCGTTCGATTTCTGAATTCGCAGATTCAAGACCAGTTGCCCAAGCGTTGCGCTCTTCCAGACGAACATCCCAAACCGGTAGATAACCCAGACTAGGAGTGTAACGCGTGTCAGGTGCAGGCTTGAGAGAACTGCGTAGAGAACAACCAGATCGATCAGGTTCGCTCCGAGGCGCGGCAAGAATTGGGCTTTGGGCAAAGTCAAAGCCATCACAGGCTCGACGCTGCCCAGAGCCAGCTGGGACGAATGTGTTACCGGCGGGGTTGATGTTCCCGGTTGGGCGGATGGCGGAAGAGCTCGCCCGTTCGTCGCAGGCCGATAACGTTCGATCAGGTAAATCGCAAAGCTGCCGGAGCCGATCAACAGAACGATTCCCCATGCAATAAATCCGACGACTGGAATGCAATACAGGATCAGCCGAACAACAGTCCCCGCTAGGATCCAAACGATCGTTGCGTGCCCCTGAGTTGCGGCATTCGGAAGAATTCGTTTACCGATCGTGTACGAGACCGCAGTTCTCCCGAACAGATCTAAGATGAACCAGGCGATACCTAGGAACGGCAGCGCGATTATCCCAATGACGGTGATGACCAGGAGAGCCGACAATACAGCGCCACCGAGGATCACTGCCAAGCCAGTCAGAAATGCCGGCGCGGGACGCTTTTGCAGGATCGTATCGGTCTCGACAAATGTTTTTGGAAATAGCCAGCCAAGGAATAGGCACAAACCGAGTCCCAAAATGGCGAGCATCCAGGAGAACTCGGAGGTCGGCGACATCGGCCGCACAAGAAACACATTCGAGATCGCCTCTTTGAAGAATGGAACGACTTGCACAGCGCTAAGCCCGCCCAGATCCACCTTTTCTCCGGTTACCGAGATATTCTTCTTATCGATAACGTTGGAAGCGATGTTGGCGAAATCGCCATTCACGTGCGCGCCAGGCTCAACTTTCAACTTCGAACCGATCACCACCAGATCGCCGTTCACGTTACCGGAAAATGTGGCCTGGCTGCCGATCAACGCGAGGTCGCCGTTGATATTTCCTTCTATCGTCCCTTCGCCGCCGAGCAAAACAACATCTCGATTTTCGCTCTCGCCCCGTGGCAATTCATAGCTGCTTCCAGCGATGACCTTGCTGTCCTTATTTGAATGGCGATGCCCGAAGTGTTTCTTGGGCGTGGGTGTCGCGGTATCCTCGTCATCTTGCGAGTCATTGATCTGGACGACGAACTGATTGGCCAGTACTTCGTCGATGATCTTACCGACATCGATCTTGTGACCGGTTCCGATCCAATAAGCCTGCGTGCTGTTGTGTGGAGCTTCGGCCGCGGTTGCTGAGCCATAAAGGCTTAGAAACAAAATGGCCAGAAAGCTCTGGAAGAAGAATTTCATTTTCGGGTAACAGCTAAACGCTGGACAGTAGAAGCCGCGGCGACCAGAAGGGTGTAGCTAAGTGTGATGATCGAAAGAATGACGATCCCAATTGGTAAGTGAAATACCTTTGCTTGAAAGAGAGAAGTCCAAACAGCCCCCGCGATCAGTGAGGAAAGCTTCAGCGCATGCGAGGCAGCAGGTAACTCGGAGAAAAAACGCGCGGGATCGACGACAAGCAACCCGACCAGACAAGCCACCGCCAGCCCGAGCAGAAATGAATGGAAAAAGCGCGTTTGCCATCGGTATTTTACTTTCAGCCGTACGCGCGCCATTACCTTTGGAACGATTGTTTCCGGCGCTTGAAGATCTTTAAGGTTCTTCAGCTCTTGATCGAGCCAGTCTTCGGTTGGGTCACTCATTTGGTCAGCATCTTTCTCAAAGTTTCTTTCCCTCGATGGATGTCGGTCTTCACCTTGGCCAGTGATATTCCGAGCTTCGCTGCAATTTCGTCGTAGCTCATTTCCTGGAAATGAAATAGCACCAGCGGGACTCTTTGAGCGTCCGGCAGTTTGTGGAGCGCGAGCTCCAGCATTTCTTGCCGGTCGCTCTTTACCGGTGCTTCGGCAGCAATTTCGATCGGGTTTTCTTGCTCGGAAAAGAAGCGCCACCGCGCTCGGTAGCGGTTCAGATGGTTAATCGAGAGGTTAGTAGCGACAGTTTTGAGCCAGCCCCCCGCGGTCGAGCTAGTGCGCAATTCCTGAAAGCGTTCGTAGGCTTTGAGAAAGACTTCCTGGGTGATGTCTTCCGCCTCGGTCAAGCTTCCGACAATCCGTGCTGACACGGAGAAGACCATATTTTGGTAATTCCGAACAAAGGTTTCAAATTCCTCGACCTCCTCCATGGACCTTTCGCAGCTGCAATCCGCCAGCCGATCTACCGGTTCAAGTAAGTTAAATGTTGCAGCCGTAACCATCTTATCAGGAAGCGATCAGCGGTTTAAACCAGGAAATCTGCCGCAGCCTGAACGCAGACGCAGGCAGCGTAGAAAGCCCAGACACCGAGCCAAAGGGAAAGCGCTGAATCGATCAGATCAGTGTGACCCGAATTTTGAAAAGGTATCCAGGACCTTCTGAGGGCGCTCTCGGTCGCCGGCATCGGGAATGGGATGATGTTTGTACTCATGATTGGTTCCTTGTGGTTTCAATCAGAGGACACTGGGGTATGCGGTAAAGTTGCAGAAAAATCGGAGGGGCCAGGAGTCAGGAGCCAGGAGCCGGCAGGAATGTTGCCAATCCTGACTCCTGACTCCTCGAATTCAGCATTTGACCGCGTGCAGTTCTCGGATATAGCCTTTGGCCTTCTTCGACTTCAGGTGGGGTGGCTGAGCGGTCGAAAGCGGCGCTTTGCTAAAGCGTTGTACCTTTAATCGGGTACCGAGGGTTCGAATCCCTCCCTCACCGTGCTTCCTCCTCTGGAATCAAGTCCCAGAACCAATCTAGCAGGGGAACAGACCGCGCTACCATTTCAGGGGACGCTGGCACGAAGTGGGATGAAATAGCACCAAATAGCGACTTTTTGTGTAATTTTTTTGTAAGTCACCTAGCCTGACCCGAGCCCGTTTCGGGATGTCTGGATGACCCATTCACACACACACTGGATGTCAGGTGTGGTCCTTGGGCGTGCTTGGCTCGATGGTCTAGCTGACGGGCGATTGCCAGCCTGTTTTTCCTCCGGTACCCAAAACCGAAAGGAAGTCGTCTTTTGGGTTTCGACCGTGGTACGGGGTCAAGGCTTTGGGTCCCAAAGGCCGCCACGTCACGCCTATACACGCCTCGCGAAAGGTATTCTCTTTTTGGAACGGCTTCCGGCCCCGGTGGGGGGCGCGAGTGCTGTGCGCTACTGCTTCACGGTCTTGTCGTTGGTTCCCGGTTTGATGAATTTCGACAGATCCGCAATATCAGCCGGAGATAGTCCGGGCATGTTCAGGTCAGGATAGTGCAACTGACCCTCCAAACTTTCATATGGCGCGTTGGCTGTCAGGTAGTTAAAGACCGTGATGTCCCTTTTTTGGATGGCTTCGGTCATATTCTTGCACCAAATTATTTCCTCTTGCCCAGTAAAACAGCTCTTCAAGCACCAAATGCCGCAGGCTACTGGACAGGGGTACAGGGCGCGAGAAACCAAGCCGGTGATTTAAACTGCCCCGCCATCGAGCGGAAAAGGGCCTTGGAGGCGTTCTGACCGGCGGGTGGATGTCCGGTTGGGGCTTCCCCGAAGAGCACCTGCAAATAAGCGAACTCCAACCGGAAGCGATCGACGAGTTCAAGTACAAGAATCGTTTCGGTTGCAAGTTTCCAATGGGGTTTTCGCCTTTTCGCCTCCTTCTTTGCAAGAGCCAC
>JBKPBY010000150.1:0-59391 GCA_046727075.1 bacterium
GGGTTGCACGCAACCAGCACATACCGTAATTGAAGGTCCACTTGTGCACCGAATGAAATCTGCTCCCACTTCTGCCTGGGCGACTTTTGCGGGCAGGGTCACGCAATTCCTGGCGAATATTGTTGCTCACCGGACCAAGTCGTTGGTGGTGCTGGTGCTGGCGATTGCGGCAGTCGCGATCTGGACAGTCATCGCACGGCAGAAATTCGATTCTGAGCCATTAGATCTGTTGCCCCAGAAATTCGAGTCGGTGCAGGGAATGAAGGAGTACAACAACGAGTTCTCCAACGCTCGCCAGCTGGTGCTTGGGTTCTTGGGTGATGAAGGGCATGCAGATGATGTCGAAGCCTTTAAAGCACATTTCATGGCCGAAATAGCAAATCAGCCGTGGGTGGTTCGAAAGTTCGACAGCATTCCGCTCCAGACGCAAGAAGGACAGTTGGAGCTTCAAGGGGTTGTGCCTGCGCTGTTGTTGAATCTTCCTCCGGACGAATTCAAGGATGCGATGACTCTGCTTGAGCCGAATGAGATTGCAAAGCGATTAAACCACATTCGGGAAACCCTTGGCAGCTTCGATCCAAGAACGGAAATCGACGCGACGATCGACCCGCTAGGACTGTTCGCCAGGGCGATGAAGCCCCTAGCATCAGGATCGTTCATGGAAAGGAGTAGCCTTCTGGCCTCAGAAGATAATCTTTATCAGATTGCCTTCATAATAACCAATCAACCGGGACTTGGCGCTCACGAGTGCCAAGAGATGATGCGGCAGGTTAATGGTTTCGTCGACCAAACTCTATCCGGATGGAGTGGTTACAAGCCCAAAGTATACGTAACCGGGCGCACCGCGTTCGCCGCTCAGATTTCGAAAAGTATGGAGTGGGACGCGACGCTAAGCGCGGTTCTGTCAATCCTGATTGTCAGCGCATTGTTTTACCTGGCTTTTCGCCGATTTCTGCCATTGGTTGGAATTTGCCTTATTCTGTGCCTATCCGCGATCGTAGCGATCGCTCTGGGGATCCTGTTTTTCGGCGGTCTTAACGTAATAGCGATCGCGTTCTTCTCGATTCTGGTCGGCCTGGGAGTCGACTTTAGTCTTCTTCTGTTTGGCAGATACCAACAGGCAAGGAGAGGAGGGGCTGCCCACGCTGAGGCGGTTTTCGTTTCAGTTCGTGATATCGGCGCCGCGATCTTTTACGTCGTTTGCACGACAGCGATTGGATTTCTGATTCTCAACCTGAGCAAGAGTTCCGGGTTTGCTCAGCTTGGCACCCTCGTAGCTCTCGGTGTTGCGTTTGCCGGACTCTTCATGGTGCTTTTTTTGTTCCTTTTCATGAAGCGCGTGAAGCCGCCGTTAAAGACAGATTTCATGCTGCGCGGGACAACAAGCTTTGTGGAAGGGATGTTCCGCGAACCACGTTTCGTATTGGGCGGTGCAACCGTCATTTTGCTTATTGGCGCAATCATCGCTTTTGCTCCGTTCATCCTGTTGCGAATCGATACCAAACCGACCTCCTTACAGCCTCAGAACATTCCTGCCTCAGTAGCTCTGAAAGTGCTCTCGGAGAAGCTGAGACAGGAATCGGATCCTGTCATGGTCTTGGTCAATGCGCAGGATCCGCAGGAGTTTCGGGATCGGTGGGAAAAAGTCGATGCTACTCTGCACGATGCGCAGAACTCGGGGCAGTCGAAGTCAGCCAATTCGCCTTTACCTTTCGTGCTCTCGCCTCAGCGCTTTGAACAGAATCGAGCCGTATTGAAGTCGATCGATCTCCGACAGGTCGAGACAACAGTTCGGCAGAATCTTGAAAGCAACGGATTTGATCCCGAGGCTTTTCAGGGGGTCTTTCAGATCTTAGGCCAGCTCAAGGCGGAGCAATCAGCAACCGGCCTGCCTGATTGGTCGCAATTATTTCCGCAAAAATCGAGCTGGTGGTTCTTGCTTGACAACTTCTTCTCCAGCAAACCGCTGAGTGCTGTTGGTTATCTCCGTCCCGTAAATCCGATTAAGTCGCAGGCCGATCAGCGCAAGATCGAGGAACTGGTTCACCGTGCTGATCCGAAAGCGATTGTCAGCGGTTGGTCGTATACGTTGTGGGATCTGATTCCATGGGCAAAAGGTGAGTTGATCATGTTCACCTCATTGGTTGCCGTCTTGATCCTCTTACTGTTGGCAATTGTGTACCGGCGGTTTTCTCTTTGGGCCATCCATGCATCGGCGCTGGCCTTCGCGATGCTCGGACTGGTAGCCTCTTTGAAACTTCTTCACATCAACATCAATCTGTTGAACACGCTGGCTTTTCCGCTTGTTCTGGCGATCGGAGTTGATTACGGAATCCAATTCCTGGTCGTAAGCCGGCGTGAAGGCGACCTTAAAGAGAACCTTGCGAACGTGTTGAAACCGTTGTCGATCTGCGGGCTCGCCACTTTTGCCGGATTCGCCGTTCTTATTCCGGCCCAAAATCCAGCACTTAGCGGATTAGGAACCGTTTGTGCGATCGGAGTGCTCTGGTGCCTTTTGACCACCTATTTCTACATGGTCCCGGCTTTCTGCTGGATCGCCCGTGGAACGCCGACACCGTCGACAATGCCGTCATCGCCGGCAACGGAAGAAGATGGGACGGTGACGGGCCGCGGGTGAGAAAAGAATCGAGAAGCCCGAAGCTAGAATCTCGAATAACGGCCTCGGTTCAGAATTCTAAATTCGAGATTCCTTTCGCATTCGCGCGAAATGCTAGCACTGGCACTCGCTTGGAACCGAAAACCGAAAACTAGCTTTCCGTTGCCGGCGATGTCCGCGTTGTTAGCCGCGCCTGCGGTTAAACGCCGCCATCGTTCGCTCGGTTTCCCGGCGGACCGCTTTCTCCTTCAGATCGTGGCGCTTGTCGATGGTTGATTTACCTTTGCCGAGCCCCAGCTCGACTTTGACCCGTCCGTTTTTCCAATACATCCGTAGTGCGACGAGAGTCTGGCCCTGAACCGCGCTGGCGGAGAACAGCTTGGCGATTTCACTTTTGTGTAGAAGAAGCTTTCGCCTCCGTTTCGGTTCGTGCTGAGTATGGCTCGCGCGTTGGTAGGGCTGAATGTCGGCGTCGTAGAGAAATGCTTCGTTGCTTTCTATTCTAGCAAACGCGTTATTCAAGTTGGCTAGACCCGCGCGGATCGATTTAACTTCCGTACCCTGCAGTTCGATACCGGCCTCGATCCTGTCGAGAATCTGGTAGTTGTGAAAGGCTCGACGGTTCGTGACGATGTCTGCAGACATGGCGACTTCCCGGCGCGGAGTTTCACAAACGCACAGCGTTTGCCTGTCTTCGGTCCTAAGTGTCAGCTGGTGCTTCCGACAAAAACTCGAAAGTCAGTTTTCCGTCGATTATTTCCTTGAGTGCGACATCGGCATGCGACATACGAGGTCCAACCTCAACCAGAGGACGGTGCCCCATGGTAAGCTGTCGAACTCGCCGCGAAACAAGGTTCACGAGTAGGGCCGTATTTGGGATGACTTTCGATGCTTCTTCAAGAAGTTGGCTGGACATAGTGAAGGCCGGCGCCTGACCGCGCAGGGAGGAGGAACTTTGAGAGAGGAAAGCGGTTTGTCAAGGGGTTTCATCAGCGGCTCGGCACTTCAGAAATTGTTTCGCAATTCCGACGATCGGCCCGGTTGAAGTTGATTCTGCCTTGGCGGGGACTCGCTGAGGTGGCAGCTGCACGAGGCCGCCCAGCACCAGTTTGAAGCCCGATCGTAACCTCAAACTGGTGCTGGCCGACCCTACCGAGGATAGACCACTCTATGTGGTCGGCAGGGCTGAGGTTCCTCCGGCGGTGACCGGACTCGTAGACGTGGCAGTCGTACCTGGCTTAAACCGCTGGCTGCTGTTGCGTCAGGCAATGGAACGCCCCGAGTCCCCAGACCAAGTCGCGACAATTAATCCGTACGATCCGCCGCGTCGGGAAACATCGCTGAAGGACGTCGGCAGCTTGTTCGTCCTTTGGAGAATCGAAAACCGGCAACAGGACGACGTTGTTGGCGATATAGAAATTCGCGTAGCTTGCCGGTAGCCGTTGTCCTTCTTTTTCGACACGAGGTGGCATCGGAAGCTTTACAACCTTTATCGGTGTACCATCCTCGACTCGCATGTTTTGGAGCCGCTCCATATTGGCGGCTAGCGGTTCGTGATTCGGGTCGCTCGGATCTTCCTCTACTGCTGTCACGACAGTTGTCCGATCAACGAAACGTGTAATATCGTCGACGTGCCCGTCCGTGTCGTCGCCTTCGATTCCATCGCCTAGCCAAAGGATATTTCTGACACCAAGAAAGTCGCGCAAAGCTTGCTCAATCTGTTCTTTTGATCGGGTTGGATTGCGGTTTCGATTGAGCAAACAGGAAGTGGTTGTCAGCAAAGTTCCGGAGCCATTCAGATCAATTGATCCTCCTTCCATGACCAGCCCGGGATAGAAGACCGGAAGATTGAAATAGCTCGCGATTTTGGTCGGTACTACGTCATCCAGGTCGAACGGTGGATATTTCCCGCCCCAGGCATTGTAATCCCAATCGACCACGGCGACGCGCGGGGTCTCACAGCGCGTAATAAAGACCGGTCCATGATCGCGGCACCAAGGTTCATTGGTCGGAATCGGAAAAAACTGGACGTGATCTGTGCTGCGCAGAATTTGGCGAATTTCTTTTTCTTGTGATTCACTTTCTACATTAATCCTGACCAGTTCCGATCCCTGCAGCGCGTCAACCATTGCGACAAGAGCTGGGAGAACTTCGTGATAAGCCCCCGGAAAACTTATTCCCTCCCGCCTTGGCCACGAAAGCCAGGTTGCTTCGTGGGGCTCCCATTCGGCAGGCATGCGGTAACCTTGCGCTGCGGGTGAGCCCGGAGTGAAACTGGCGATAATTTGATCGCTAGGGGCTGATTGCATGGACGCGCGATTGATTAGACCTTTGCCAGGATCTAATCCAAGTATCTTTTCAGCAGATCTCCGTAGGCATCGATCCGGCGATCGCGTAGGAAAGGCCAGTGCGTTCGCTGCTGGTCTAACTGTTCCAAATCAATATCCGCGATCAGGACCTCTTCCTGATCGTTGCTAGCCTTGCCGATGATCTGCCCTGACGGGTCCGCAACGAAACTCTGGCCCCAGAACTCGAGACCGTCTCCGCCATCCGGCGCTTCATGTCCGACTCTATTGGGGACTGCAACGAAGCAACCATTAGCAATAGCGTGCGCTCTTTGAATCGTTTCCCAGGAAGAATGCTGACGCACACCGTACTGCGGTTTCTCGGATGGATGCCACCCGATTGCAGTTGGATAGAATAGAATCTCAGCTCCGCTGAGCGCGGTTAATCGCGCCGTCTCGGGAAACCATTGATCCCAACAGACGCAGACCCCAATTGTGCCGTATCGAGTCTTCCAAGACCTGAACCCGAGGTCGCCGGGCGTGAAATAGAATTTTTCGTAAAACAATGGGTCGTCCGGAATATGCATCTTTCGGTACTTCCCCAGAAACGTGCCGTCGGCGTCAATGATAGCCGCTGTATTGTGGTAAAGGCCTGCAGCTCTTTTTTCGAAGAGCGAGGCAACGATGACAACGTCCAGCTCCTTCGCGATCTCGCTGAGACGCTTGCTGGTAGGCCCGGGGATTTCTTCTGCAAACGCGAAGTATTTATGGTCTTCTTTCTGGCAGAAATACTGGGTCGTGAACAACTCCTGCATGCTAACGATCTTCGCTCCTTGCGAGGCCGCTTTCCGGATGAAAGAAATGGCTTTATCAACATTTTCGGCGGGATTTATCGAACACCGCATTTGGACTAGCGCGATTCTCGGCATAGCCGCTTAGGATACAGCGATCAGGATCAAGATCCAGGGAACTTGGGATTGAAAAACTCTTGATAAAGGTTTTTTCATGCCATCGCTCAAGCACTGGGCGAACCGTCGTTCTAAACCTCACTAAAGCTATGGCGAGGCACGCCCGTTCCTGTATCCTTACGGATGCTTTCTGAGATCCGAATTACAATTCATACGGACAAAGGCGACATAGAAGCGACGCTCTATCCTGAAAAAGCGCCGGTTACTGTTGCGAACTTCCTGAATCTAACGGTTCGCAACTATTACGACGGTTTGACTTTTCATCGGGTGGTTCCTCGATTCGTTATCCAGGGCGGAGACCCGGTTGGGACCGGCTCAGGCGGGCCTGGTTACCGGTTTGAAAACGAGATCCATTCGTCACTGTCGCATCGAAGTGTTGGAGTGGTTGCTATGGCAAATGCCGGTCCAAATACGAATGGCAGCCAATTCTACATCACCATCGCGGATCTGGCGCCCGAACATATCAAGATGCTTGATGGAAGCTATTCAATCTTTGGGCAGGTCACCAGCGGGATGGACGTAGCCACTAAGATTTCTCAAGGCGACAAAATTCGTTCTATCAAGATTCTGGATTCGACTGAGCCGTTGTTTGCTGCGCAGGCAAAGCGTCTGAAGGATTGGAACAAGGTCCTCGACCAGAAATTCGGGAGCCGTCTGGCGCCGGCTTCCGGGTCGTAGCCCTCAACTCTCTTCGCTTGGCTCAAGTGGCTTCTACGTCCGATTACGATTACCTGCTCCCAGAAGAGCTGATCGCACGATATCCGGCTTCCAAGCGCGATGACTCGAAGCTCATGCTGTTAGACCGGTGCAAACAGCAGATCGCCCATCTTCGATTCACCGAATTGGCCGGCTTAGTGGGTTCCGACGAGTTGCTTGTGTTGAACGACACGAAAGTCGTTCCGGCTCGGATCCGTTTTGAAGGTCGAGAGATTCTCTTGATCGAGCAGCTCGATAAAACCGTCTGGCGCTGCATGGTTCGACCGGGGAAATGGTTTTCTGCCGGACGCAAATTTCAGGTCCGCGAACTCCACGGCGAAGTTGTCGGCGTGGTTGAGGAGGGCGACCGGATCATTTGTTTCGAAGAACCGATCGATTTTGAACGCATTGGAGAGCTTCCACTCCCGCCATATATCCGGCGCGACATTGAGGAGTCGGACAAAGATCGATATCAGACCATCTATGCTTCGCGTCCGGGCGCGATCGCTGCTCCTACAGCCGGCCTTCATTTCACGCGAGAGATTCTGGAAAAATTGCCCCACGTTTTTGTGACACTTCATGTGGGAGTGGGAACGTTTAAACCGGTCAAGACCGAAAACATTTCGGAGCATCGGATACACCAGGAAACTTTCGAGGTTGGCGCGGAAGCGGCCGCCCGAATCAATAACGCGCGTCAAGTGTTGGCCGTCGGCACGACCACCGTGCGGACGCTTGAGAGTCTGATGCTGCACCATGGCAAAATTCAGCCAGGCTGTGATCGCACCAATATTTTTATCTATCCACCCTTTGAGTTTCGCAGAGTGGACTCGTTATTGACGAATTTTCATTTGCCTCGATCAACGCTGCTAATGCTTGTAGCTGCTTTTGCAGGGCGCGAATTTCTGTTGGAAGCGTATCGCCAAGCAATCAAGGAGCGATATCGATTTTTCAGTTACGGGGACTGTATGTTGATTCGGTAGACCCTGTTGCGGGCTTCGGCTTATCACCGGCAGGGTCGCGGTTTATCGCGACCTCATGCGGTAGCCAGCTCGACGAGGTGCCACTCCTCTCACGACGACTTCAGAACGCGCCGTATATCGGCCGCAACCTTTTCGGCCTCGCGCAATTGATCGAAGTCATAGATGGCTTTCCATTTGCCATCAGGATCGATGAGGTAGGCGTACGCAGAATGGTTGACCAGGTATACGTCCGGATCTTCTCCAGGATGATGAACAAACTCATATGATGCACCGTACGCCTTCGTTGCTTCATTGATGTGATTCGCGTCACCGGTCAATCCGAGAAACGAAGCATCGAAGTACGGTATGTAATCTTTGAGTGTCTCCGGCTGATCCCGGCGAGAGTCAACACTGATAAACAGTACCTGTACCCGTGCCCGGTCGTTTTCGGAGAGCGCTCGATAGATCTTCCCAAAATCGGTCAGCGTTGTCGGGCAAACGTCCGGACAATGGGTGTAACCGAATGAGAACAACACAACTTTTCCGCGCAGCTGGCTCAACTGAAACGCTTTGCCGTTTTGATCGACAAGACGGAAATCGTAGCCCTCTTGCGCCGGTTCGAGAACTTGTCCGTAGAATTGTTCCTGGAGTTTTCTGTAAGCTGCGTATCTGCTCAGGAAAAAAGCGACGAGCACTGTCAATGTGATCGCGGATGCGGCAGAGGCGATTCGCCAGTTGAGTCCCTGGACTTTGAAGGACGGATAGAAGATTCTTTCCCTCATTTTGGCGGCTCCTTGGAGACTGGGATCTGGAGATCGGTCTGTTGATCGCCTGGAGAAAACTTCAGTGTCAGCTTGACCTGATCACCTTCCTTTGGTCGAGACAATAAGCCCATGATCATAAGATGGTCCCCGCCGGGTTTGAGTTCCAGTGTTCCGTGGCCGGGAATCGTGAGACCTGTAACGGTCTCCATGCCGAGGACCTCGTGTCCGCTGCGTGTCTGTTTTGTTGTTACCATCGGTTCTACCTTTCTGGCGATCGTCGAGGAACCGCCGACAAGTTGCAGAGGTGTCTGGCTAAGGTTGCGAATTTTCATGTAAGCCGCAGTATCTGTCGCCGCTGGAGCGACCTCGCGAATCCACGCATTGGTAATTTGCACGGACGCCGGGTCTGCCGATGCGATGGGTAGTAGTCCGGTGGAAAGAACAACGATAAATAAAGTTTTTGCTCTCATTTTCTTAAGCTGCGAATAAATCGGATCAGTGATTGAATTTGGGTGTCGTTCAGGTCGGAGTTCGGCGGCATCGCCGCGCTCCCTCCGACGGCCTGCGCCCCATTGCGAATGGCCTTGCCGATTTGCTC
This sequence comes from bacterium, assembly GCA_046727075.1. GTDB lineage: Bacteria > Verrucomicrobiota > Verrucomicrobiia > Chthoniobacterales > JAFAMB01 > JBKPBY01. The sequence continues at coordinate 8,888 of JBKPBY010000150.1, forward strand.
GTCTGTTATCGTGTCCTGCCATTGTCCGCTGGTGAGGTCGCGCGGGGAAGCTCCCAGACCCGTGGATGACGGGCCGTCGCCGCGGCCTCCTCGGCCGTGGCAGACGAAGCAGCGCGTCTGAAAAATATCGTTACCCCGCGCGATCTGCTCCGCAGCCTCCAGCCGAGGCGCAGCGGAGTTCTCAGGCGGTTTTGAACAAGCAGCGTTCATCGCGCACCACGCAAGAGCCACAATGAAAACAAAGCAGCGAAACATACTATTCGTTAAGTTGCTACTGATCGGCTCCGAGCGGTCTGACTCGTTTTGTTCGGAAAAACTGCTGGAGAAGTTCGCGACATTCCGCTTCGCGCACTCCTCGTGTGATTTCGCATTGATGGTTGAGGGGCGGCATTTGCAGCAGGTTGATCATACTTCCGGCTCCGCCTGTCTTTGGGTCGGCACATCCGAAAATCACCCGTCGCAACCTGGCTTGGACAATTGCTCCCGCGCACATCGGACACGGTTCTTTAGTTACATACAAATCGCATTCGTTGAGACGCCAATCTCCCAGCGCCTCCGCTGCTTGGGTGATAGCGAGCATCTCTGCATGTGCAGTTGCATCTTTCAACGTTTCAACCTGATTCCAGGATCGCGCGATTATTTTGTCACCACGAACAATCAGCGCCCCGACCGGCACCTCCTCGGCTGCAACCGCGCGCCGGGCAAGGCGCAAGGCTTCGCCCATGTAATAGGTATCGCTCGAAAAATCCAATAGATCGTCCATCAGCCCGAAAATCTCACGAACGCTGCGCGTTCGCGAGATTTTCGCGTTGATAATCGCCCAGCGCGAAAATGTCGCAAACGCTCAGCGTTTGTGGCATTTTCGGGCTGATGAACAGCAAACCGATAATCGTGGCGCCGTCAGTGCTTGCCTGTGATTTCACACAGCTCGGGCACGAATGCGAGCGCATGGAAAAGGCGGGCGCCGATTGGCTCCATCTCGACGTGATGGATGGGCACTTTGTCGATAACATTTCATTCGGGCCACCGATCGCCGACTGGATTGAGAAGATTGCAACGGTACCGCTAGATGTTCATCTGATGGTTGAACAACCTTTCCATTTTATTCCTCGATTTCGTGCCTCAAATATCACAATTCACGTCGAACCTGATTACGATATCCCAGGCACTCTGAAGCAGGTCCGCGGCCAGGGTGCCACGTGTGGACTCGCGATCAGCCCGCCGACTCCCTTTGAGAAAGTCGAGCCGTTCCTGGATCAGATTGATCTTCTTCTGGTGATGACTGTTAACCCCGGTTTTGGAGGTCAGAAGTTCATTCCTGAGATGGTGGAAAAAGTGGAGCGAGCAGTGCGAATCCGCGAAGGGCGCGGACTCGATTTTCACATCGAAGTAGATGGTGGGATCAACCATGAAACCGCAGCGTTGTGTCGTAAGTCAGGCGCAAATGTCATGGTTGCCGGAACCGCAGTATTTCGCGCGCCAGACGCTGCACAAGCGATCGCGCAGTTGAGGAAATAAGAGGGGCTGTCGGTGCGGCCTACGTGTCGCGAAGCGACAACAAATGAAAGCCAGGGGTTCTCCGGCCTCGGCCGGATCACCCCATCACCCCTGGCTATGTTCTGTCATCGCTCCGCGACCCTAAGGGTGTGGACATGGCAGCCGCAGGAGCCCGCGATAGATCGCGGCCTATTGATGGACCAGCCTATTCTGTCTGTTCCGCCGGTTGCTCTTGGGTACTAGCCTGCGGTGTCTCCGCCGATGCCTTTGTTCGCCCAGCGCGTAGCCGACTTAAACGTTCTGACTTTATCGATGCAAGTTTCTCCCGCTGGTCAGTGGTTAGAACTTCATCGATATCGTGGTCGTACTGTTTCCGCCGGTCAGCGAGGTGCTGTCGCCGGGTCCGGGAATCGAGTGACGTATCATTCTTAATTCCCTGGGCGTCGTCCACGAATTTGTCGACGATCGGCTTTGCTTTGGCCTCTTCGTCAGGTGTGAGAGCGACGTCCTTTTTCAAGCGCTTCAACCTCGTTCGTTTCAGGGCGTCCGGACTGATCTTACCTTTTGCTTTGACTGCCGTATCGACGGCCTGCGGAGATTTTCCGGAAACCGTATCTTGACCCAGCAAAGCATTGTGGGACAAGCTCCCGATCGCTAATGAAACAACAAGATGTAATAATGATTTTATTTTCATGTCATAATGAACTAACAAAGTAGAATAAAGTTGCAATATTTATTTACGGAAGATCGGAGGGCGGTCCGGTCAAGGCCGAACCGCCCTCCATTTCTCCCTAATGAACTTGAAATCCGGTTACGGCGCGGATATGTAAAAGCTGCTGCGCTCCCCCTTCCTGATCCTGACGACGAAGCAGCGAATATGGCCTACGCGAATGTTTCTTTAAAAGAGCGATCGTTTGGCAAAACGATGCGGCGAGACGCTTGGTGGGCTCAGCCACTGATAGTCTTTCTTGGGCTGGCAACGTTCATTGTTTACTCAACCTGGGCTGCGTTTCAGGGGAACAATTATTGGGCCAGCCAGAACGGCGCCGACTACCTGTCTCCATTCTATTCGCCGGAGTTGTTTGGAGGCTCACCCCACGCGATTTTCGGACCGAAACCAATATGGTGGCCGGCCTGGTTATTGTTTTCACCGGCGCTCCTGGTCTTGTGGGCGCCCGGTGGGTTCAGGCTGACTTGTTACTACTATCGAGGTGCTTACTACAAAGCTTTCTGGGCAGACCCGCCCGCCTGCGCAGTGGGCGAGCCACGCAAAGGATACCTTGGTGAAAACTCGTTCCCACTGATCATCCAAAACATTCATCGATACTTTTTGTACATCGCATTGGTGTTCATCCTTTTTCTGGCCCACGACGCCTGGAATGCCTTGTGGTTCGCGGACGCATCAGGAGCGAAGCATTTCGGAGTTGGCATCGGCTCAATTGTGCTGGCCTTAAACGTCGTCTTACTAGCCGGGTACTTGTTTGGCTGCCATTCGCTTCGTCACCTGATTGGCGGCTTCCTCGATGAAATTTCCAGGTCGCCCGCCTATGCGCGGTGCTACGCCTGCGTGAGTTGTTTGAATCGAAGACATATGCTTTGGGCATGGATCAGCCTTTTCTGGGTTGGATTCACAGACCTCTATATAAGGCTGTGCGCAGCCGGTGTCTGGCATGATTGGAGAATCTTTTAAATAAAGCGAGTCTCGGCAGCAAAGTCTGCCGGCTTGCCGCAAACTAAATACGTGGCCAACTACGAAACTCTTGAATTCGAAGTGCTAATTATTGGTGCGGGTGGAGCGGGGCTTCGCGCGGCTATTGAAGCGTCCGCTGGGGGAACCAAAGTTGGATTGGTCTGTAAGTCTCTTCTGGGAAAGGCGCATACCGTAATGGCTGAGGGAGGAATTGCTGCGGCGCTTGCCAATGTCGACGATCGTGACAATTGGAAGGTCCATTTTGCGGACACCATGCGCGGGGGCCAATACGTCAACAACTGGCGGATGGCCGAGCTGCACGCCTTAGAAGCGCCAGCCCGGGTTCGAGAGCTGGAAGCATGGGGTGCAGTTTTTGATCGGACGAAGGATGGCCGCATTCTTCAGCGAAACTTCGGCGGTCATCGGTATCCGCGTCTCGCCCACGTTGGAGACCGCACTGGATTAGAAATGATTCGTACCTTGCAAGATCACGGGATCCATCAAGGCATCGAAGTCTACATGGAGCATACAATTGTAACGCTCCTTAAAGATGGTGACCGCATCGCCGGGGCGCTTGGATACGATCGCGAACGCGGCCGGTTCAAAGTTTTCAAAGCGCATGCGGTGGTGATCGCGACCGGCGGCATCGGCAGAGCGTATCGTATTACGAGTAACTCTTGGGAATACACCGGAGACGGGATGTCCCTGGCTTACCACGCCGGCGCGGAACTCATCGACATGGAGTTTGTGCAATTTCATCCGACCGGGATGATCTGGCCGCCAAGTGTGATGGGAATTCTTGTGACGGAAGGCGTTCGGGGAGAAGGCGGCATCCTGTGTAACAACCAGGGTGAGCGGTTCATGTTCAAGGATATCCCGGAGAACTACAAATCACAGACTGCGGATAAGCCGGAAGAAGGCTGGCGCTATACTCAGGGTGACAAAGATGCCCGGCGTCCACCCGAACTACTGACTCGAGATCATGTCGCGCGCTGCATCCTCAATGAAGTGAAAGCCGGTCGTGGCAGCCCGCATGGCGGAGTCTTTCTCGACATTGCCTGGATCAAAGAAAAGATTCCGAACGCCGCCGAGCATATTCAGAAGAAGCTGCCCAGCATGTACCACCAATTTATGCAGCTCGCGAACCTCGATATTACCAAGGAGCCGATGGAGGTGGGTCCAACCACGCACTATATTATGGGCGGTATTCGAGTGGATGCGGAAACGCAGATGTCCAATGTTCCGGGGTTGTTTGCAGCCGGTGAAGCGGCTGCCGGGCTACACGGAGCGAATCGTCTCGGTGGTAATTCTTTGTCGGATCTACTGGTATTCGGGAAACGGGCGGGGGAATTCGCGGCAAAGTTTGCCAAAGAACATGGCGTCGGCGCGATTGCCGATTCGCAGGTCGAGAGCGCAATCCGCGAGTCGTTGGAACCATTCGAGCGGGCAGCGCAAGCCGGGCACGATGGTGAGGGCCCATATCAAATACAGAGTGATTTGCAGGAAATGATGCAGAACCTCGTCGGCATTGTACGGCAGGAAGGAGAAATGAGGCGAGCGCTCGATGAACTGAGTAAGCTCTGGAAACGGTCCGAGAGCGTCGTTGTTCATGGGCATCGCGAATATAATCCAGGTTGGCATACCGCGATTGATTTGAAACATCTGCTGACGGTTTCTGAGGCGATTACGCGCTCCGCGCTTGAACGCAAAGAGAGTCGGGGAGGGCATTTCCGCGACGATTTTCCCAACAAGGCTGCGGCGGATGGGAAAACGAATGTTGTTATTCGAAAAGGGAAGGACGGCTCAATGCAGGTCCAACGTGAGCCGATACCCGAGATGCCACAGCGCCTCCAACAGATCATCGAGGAGATGAAATGAAAACTGCTGTTTTCAGAGTCTGGCGCGGCGATGCAACCGGTGGGAAGCTTATCGATTACCAGACTGAGGTCTCTGAGGGAATGGTGGTGCTCGATGCCATTCACAGGATTCAGGCCACTCAAGCAAATGACCTTGCTTGCCGATGGAATTGTAAAGCAGGCAAATGCGGTTCCTGTTCAGCCGAAATCAATGGCAGGCCGAAGCTGATGTGTATGACACGGCTGGATGAGTTGCCACTCGATGAACCGGTAACGGTTGAACCGATGAAAGCGTTCCCGCGGATCCGTGATCTGGCCACCGATGTGTCCTGGAATTTCCGGGTGAAGAAGAAGATCAAAAAATTCAAACCGCGCGCCCCGGACGCTCCTGATGGCACTTGGCGGATGGCGCAGGCGGACATCGAACGTGTCCAAGAGTTCCGAAAATGCATTGAATGTTTCCTCTGCCAGGACGTTTGTCACGTGCTGCGCGAGCACCAGAAGTACGACGAATTCATTGGACCACGTTTTTTTGTTTTCGCGGCCGCATTAGAAATGCATCCGCTGGATACTGAGGATCGGCTGGGAGAGCTCAAGCAGGCCGGAGGCATCGGTTACTGCAATATCACTAAGTGTTGCACAAAGGTCTGCCCGGAAAATATTACCATTACGGATAACGCAATCATTCCCCTGAAGGAAAGGGTGGTGGATGACTTTTACGATCCTCTGGGAAAATTACTGAAGTTGCTTCGTCCAAAAAATCAAAACGGAGAAAGCCATGTTTGAGCTTAAACGACTGTCGAAAGAAGCTATTCCGGCGGCGCTTGAAAAGGCATTACGTTACAGGTTATTGAATCAGCCAGCTGACGCCGAAAGCATTTGCCACGACGTTCTGGCGATCGACCCCGAAAACCAGCAGGCGCTGGTTATGTTGCTGCTCGCACTGACCGATCGTTTTGGAAGAGGGTACGCGGTTGGCGACACGCAAGCGAATCAAGTCTTACCGCGCCTGCAGGATGAGTATCAGAGAGCGTACTATGCAGGCATTATTTGCGAGCGCCGAGCCAAGGCTCAACTGAGCCAGGGGCGGCTCGGATCGGGCCACGATGCCTATGAATACCTGCGCGAAGCAATGACCTGGTTCGAAAAAGCGGAGGCCGTCCGCCCTCCGAAGAATGACGACGCACTTCTGCATTGGAATGCTTGTGCCCGGCTGATCATGGGCAACCGGCTGACTGCGCGGCCGGAAGAGAGGGTCGAGCTGCCGTTAGAATAAAGGACGTTAGCAGTGGCAACCGCTTCCCGCCGCCGCCGAAGGAAGATAATAGCCACGCCTTTTTCGTCGGAGCGTTGCCATCCTTGCGGGCCAAGGCTTCGGCGGATTTGGAGGGCGGTCCGGCCTTGGCAGGATCGCCGCAATTGTTGAGCTAACCGGAGCAGCGCAGAACGGACTCGCGATCCAATCCTGCCAAAGAATTTGGCGCGAATCACCTTGTCGTTTTTAAGTAACCGTTGAGAGTACGATTAACCCCCGATTGTTAGTGAATCGAAGCAGTCAACAAGGAGACCGAATGCCAAAACCAGATAAGAAGCCGGCGTCGGAAGAACAGCTCCATTCCGATGGTCACAGCCGGCGCGCATTCCTGTTGCGCCTTGGCGCAGCCGGTGTTGCAGCGACCGCCAGACCTTTGTCAGGGCTTGCGGGCAGTCCCGAATCGAAAACCGGACAGGGTGACATGCAGAATAATCTGCTCGGTCTGATTCCGGTAACGCTACGAGTCAACGGACATGAACATCATATTCGAGTCGATCCGCGAACTACTTTACTGGATTGTTTGCGAGAGACCTTGCATCTGACCGGTTCAAAGAAGGGATGTGATCATGGTCAATGCGGTGCCTGCACCGTGCACGTCAACGGCCGGCGAATCAATTCATGTCTAACCTTCGCCGCTATGCATCAAAATGACGAGATCACGACGATTGAAGGCATTGGTCAGCCTGGTCATCTGCATCCGATGCAGGCTGCGTTCGTTCAGCATGACGGCTATCAGTGCGGATACTGCACTTCGGGCCAGATCATGTCCGCTGTGGCGTTGCTGAAAGAGCCTTGCGGTCCTGATGATGCCGACGTGAAGGAGTTGATGAGTGGTAACATCTGCCGCTGTGGGGCCTATCCAAATATTCTGACAGCGATTCAGGAAGTTCGCGGCCATATGAATGGAGGGACGAAAAATGCATCCATTTGAATTGATTCGGGCGACGGACGTTCCTCAGGCTCTCCAGAAGGCAGCGGGCCGGTCATCGGCTCAATCGGTGCGATTTGTTGCGGGCGGCACCACACTGATTGATCTGATGAAGCTCGATGTCGAGCGACCTAGACAGGTGATCGACATTAACGGGCTGCCGCTTAACAAGATCGAACTTTTGCCGGACGGTGGTCTCAAAGTCGGCGCGCTCGTTCGCAATTCTGATTTCGCGCACCATCCGAATGTCGTCCGGGACTATGCCGTTCTGTCGCAAGCGCTGCTTTCGGGTGCTTCTGCGCAATTGCGGAACATGGCAACAACGGGTGGGAACCTGTTGCAAAGGACGCGCTGCGTTTATTTCCGCGACACATCTTTGCCGTGTAACAAGCGCGAGCCAGGAAGTGGCTGTCCAGCGATTAAAGGGTTCAATCGAACATTAGCAATCCTTGGTACCAGCGAGCACTGCATCGCAACTAATCCGTCCGACATGAACGTGGCGCTTACAGCGCTGGAGGCGACGATCCACCTTCAGGGGCCGAAAGGAGAGCGAAGTGTGCCGATTAACGAGTTTTTCTTACTTCCCGGAGATACACCGCATCGGGAGACAGTGATTGAGCCGGGCGAGCTGATTACGTTTGTAACGTTGCCTCCTCCTGTAGCAGGAAGCAGATCGGTTTATTTGAAGCTGCGAGACAGAGCTTCCTACGAGTTCGCTTTGTCTTCCGCTGCTGTCGTTGCCAACGTTAACGGTGGGAAAATCAATCGTGCGCGTGTGGCCCTTGGAGGGGTCGGCACGAAGCCGTGGCGATCCTTCGAAGCGGAAAAAGCGTTGGAAGGTCAAGCGCCTGCTGAGGAACAATTTCGATCGGCTGCGGAGGCGGTACTGCAAGCAGCTCGTCCGCAAAGCATGAACGGGTTCAAGGTCGAGCTGGCCAAGCGCTGTTTGATTCGTGCGCTCAAACTGGCCACCAAAACTGCCTAGAATTTTTCTTCCTGGAGAACACCATGGCACAAGAAGCGAATTCAGTTCCCGACATCATTGGGGCAGCGGTGCCTCGCGTTGACGGACCACTCAAAGTGAGCGGCGGCGCGAAGTACACTTCAGATTTCTATTTTCCCGGAATGGTTTATGCCGTGCCGGCAAGCTGCACGATCGCAAAAGGTAAAATTACGAAGATCGATACTTCGGAAGCGGAGAAAATTCCGGGAGTCGTCGCGATTCTGCATCGAGGAAACATCGGAAAATTGTACCGAGTTGCGCCGGACATGACTTTCAGCGCTTATTTGGATGAACACCGTCCGCCGTTCGACGACGATGTGGTTTACTACAGCGGACAATATGTAGCTCTGGCTGTGGCTGAAACATTCGAGATCGCTGGGGAAACAGCTGCGGCGATCCGGGTTTCTTACGAGCAGGAAGAACCCAACGTTGCCGAACATCTGGAGCTGGAAGGCAAACCGACTCCCGGAAGTACACGCGGCGATCCGGAGCAAGCTTTCGCGTCAGCCCCGGTGAAGGTCGACGAAACGTATATCACCCCGGTCGAAACACACAATCCGATTGAGCTTCATGCGTCTGTCGCTATCTGGGACGGCTCTAAATTTACGCTGTACGAGACCACCCAGGGAGTTGTGAACCATCGGGCTGTGATGGCGCAGGTACTTGGCGTACCAAAAGAGAATATCCAAGTAATTTCCCGTTTTCTCGGTTCAGGTTTTGGCGGGAAACTTTTCCCATGGGCTCACTCCACCTTGGCGGCGGCTGCCGCCCGCAAGCTCAATCGCCCGGTGAAACTGGTTCTGAGCCGGCGATCGATGTTCACCAACGTCGGGCATCGTCCGTTGACTCAGCAGAGAGTGAGGTTGTCAGCGACGCCAGATGGGAATTTGGTTTCGTTTCAGCAAGACTACATTAATCACACTTCGATTCTGGACAGCTATGAAGAAGATTGCGCAGAGGCAACGCCCTATCTTTATAGCGTGCCGAATCTGAGCATCATATCCGGGTTGGCTCGCCGTAACGTCGGAACGCCAACTGCGATGCGCGGTCCCGGGGCAGTACCCGGATTGTTCGCGACCGAGTCTGCGATGGACGAGCTGGCCATCAAGCTGAACCTGGATCCAGTCGAATTGCGGTTGCGGAATGAGCCGGAAAAGGATGAAAGCAACGGACTTCCATTTTCTTCCCGGCATTTTCAGGAGTGTTTAAAGGTAGGCGCTGAGAAATTTGGCTGGTCAAAGCGAACGCCGGCCGTTGGTTCGATGCGACAAGGGGACTTGATATTGGGATGGGGCGTAGCTGCTTGCTCTTGGGTAGCTGATCGCTTTCCTTGCGAGGCCAGGGTTGAGCTCAAGCTTGATGGCTCGGTCCGCGTAAGCTGTGGAACGCAAGATATCGGCACGGGCACTTACACGATCCTTGCGCAGATTGTAAGCGCCAAGACTGGTCTGCCATTAGACAGAATCGAAGTCGTTCTGGGAGATTCTTCACTGCCGGCTGGACCGATTTCCGGCGGCTCCATGGTAACCGCCTCGGTTATTCCGGCTGTGAGCGAGGCGTGCGATCAAGCGATCTCAACTCTCTTGTACACCGCTTCCAAGACCCCCGGTACGCCGTTTCTAGGCAAGGCGGTCGAAGAGTTGGCTTTGACCAATGGTAGAGTCCACGAAAAAAACGGAGCTCCAGAGAGTGGCATCCCGTATGATACATTGCTCAAACAAGGGAATTTTGGTGAAGCCGTTGGCCAAGGCAAATCGGAAGGGACATTCCTAGATCAAAAGCCCACTCACTCGATGCATTCTTACGGCGCCCAATTTGTTGAGGTGACGTGGGATCCTGAAATCGCCAGGCTGCGGGTTAGCCGCGTTGTCACGGTTATCGATGCGGGCAGGATTATTAACCAGCGACCGGCTCGTAACCAGATCGAAGGGGCGATCGTTATGGGGATCGGAATGGCGCTATTTGAGGAGACGCACTACGACGCTCAAACCGGCCATCCGGTTAACAGTAACTTAGCCGACTATTGCATGGCGGTTCATGCGGACACTCCGAATATTGATGTTACGTTCCTGGACTATCCTGACCTTGTTCTGAATGAATATGGAGCGCGCGGGGTCGGGGAAATCGGGCTGGCCGGTGTCGCGGCGGCAATCGCTTCAGCCGTTTATCACGCGACTGGAGTTCGCGTTCGTAAGCTGCCGATAACGATTGAGGATTTGCTGATGGTATAGCCGCGGGTTCGGCCCGCGGAAGCCGTCTCTGGATACGAGCTAGCAGATTCAGCCGGCGCAATAGATCAATGCCCGTCAGGCGGCCGGGGGGTAGAAGCTGCGGGCGAAGGCCGCGCTTGGGGTGGCCGACGGGACTCGAACCCGCAACAACCGGAACCACAATCCGGGGCTCTACCATTGAGCTACGGCCACCGTATCAGTGTTCCACCCTCGCGAAAACTATGGCGGACGCGGGACATCAAAGGTAACTCAAGTTCCTCACCCGCCAAGCAGATTTTGGCCCATCTGCCAGCGGCACTATCGAAATCAATTGAGCATTGTCAGGGTTGATGACAAGGTCCCCGTCGCCAGCCGTGTTTTTCCTCGAAAAACGCGGCATATCGACTATGATTGCACGCTCATATCGCCCCGGAAGTGCACGGATCAGCCAAATTGCCCTGCGTTAGGGTATTCGTTATCCTTTTCCTGATCGGTTGGCTTCTGCCTACTGGACGAGTGTTTGCTCAGTTTGTGTCTCAGGAGCACCCGGTTCGACGCGACGAGATCAGGATTGGCATGTCCTGCTCTCAGACTGGACGGAGCGCATTTGTGGGTGATGCAATAAAGCGAGGATGCCAAGCCTATTTTTCCAGAGTCAATCGGGAGGGCGGAGTTTTCGGGCGGAAACTGGTGCTGGTGTCTTATGACGATCGGAATGAGCCGCTGGAGGCTGTGGCCAATACCCAGCGTCTGATTAATACAGATCAGGTATTTGCATTAATCGGCTTCAACGGGGCAGCGAATTGTCGAGCCGTGCTACCCGTGCTAAATGACGCTCGCATTGTTTTGGTAGGGCCGGTAACTGGCGCTGCCGGATTGCGTGACCCTGTTCAAGAGATGGTCTTTAACACGCGACCGAGTCATGAAGAAGAAATAGAGATGCTGATTGACCGAATGGTTTCGGATCTGAAGGTGACTCGAATAGCAATTCTTTGTCAGAAGGACAGTTTTGGAGAGGGTGGCAAAGCGAGTACTATCAAGGCGCTCGAGAGCCGGGGGCTTAGCTTGGCAGCGGAAGGCTGGTGTGTTCGCAATTCGGCGGATGTGCAGAATGCGCTGAACGCGATCGTTGCAGCGAAGCCGGAAGCGATCGTTATGTTTGGGGCGTACAAAGCGTGCGCAGAGTTTGTCAGAAGAGCAAAAGGGCTGGGACTTAACAAGATCCCTTATTGCCTCCTTACATCCGCAGCGAGCGAGGATTTCATAAAACTCCTTGGCTCCCAAGCCGACGGAACACTGGTTCCAGAGGTCGTCCCCTCGCCGCTGGATGCCTCTCTGGAATTGGTTCGCAATTATCAGGCGGATATGAGAGCGACCGATGATCAAAACTTCGATCATGGAAGTTTGGAGGGTTACGTCAATGCGTTCGTGCTGACCGACGCGTTGCGGCGGGCGGGAGACAACCTAACCCAAGAAACGTTCGTTCGTGCGCTTGAAGCGACTGATCTGGACTTTGGCGCATTTCGAGTGCGCTTTACTTCTAAGTCGCATGATGGAAACGACAAAGTCTTTTTGACGAAAGTGAAGGAGGGACAATTGGTAACAGTGGATAGGCTTTCTTGGGCAGACTTTGGGAGGTAGTAGTGCGCGAGCAATGGAATGATCGTAAAGGTTCCGGAGTGTTGCCGAGCGGCGTCTTGACGATCCGTTCCAAGATACTCCTTTTTTCGGTTGTCATCGGAGTTTTGATTTTGGCCACTCTCGCGATCGTAGCGTATGCCTTGTCGGCAAACGCTCTTCGACGGGTTCGGCTGGACGGATTTCAGTCTCTCCGGACGTCGCTCTCGCAAAGCATCCAGTCATTCATACTCAACCAGCGACGAGAGAACGCGGCGCAATCAGATGTGCAGACCTTCCGCTACGCTGTTAGCGAGTTGTCTGGAGGTTACCGCAACCTGGTCAAGGAGCTTGAGTCGACTGGCTTTCAAGTGAATGACCAGTTCTTACGGATGGTTCACGAGGATCTGCGGCACGCATATGAAGCCCGGCCAATGGCGGCCCTCCAAGAGATCGGAATGGCAACGGGCAGCTTTGATGAGTTCGCCGGGCTCAGCCGGGAAGCCGCAATTTTACAATACGTTTACATCGTGAAAAACCCGGTCTCTACCGGTGGGAGGTCTTACACCAGTTCAACCGATGAAATCTCGAAAAGCGAAAATCTTCCGCCCGATTTCAGAATGGCATTCGCAAAGACGACGTTCGCGCGCGCAATGGAGCGCTACCAGCCGCTGTTTGAAACGCTCCAGCGGCGGAGCAAATACTTCGACCTGGTGCTAATCGATGACCAGGGAAACGTTGTTTATACATTTGACCAGACCTGGGACTTTGGCACCAACGTTCTAACCGGCTGGCGTAACCATTCCAATCTCAAGAAAATATTTTTGGGTGCTTGGTATGCCCCAACGGAAAAGGGCGATCCGACGTCAGGGGACCAAGTCTTGGTGACCGATCTGGAACGCTATCCAGCGGCCTATGGGGCCCCGATGATGTTCTTGGGCTCTACGATAAACAATCGATTGGGCGGCCGGCTGGGAGCCATCATCCACAAGATCTCCGGAAGCGCCTTTACCGAAATGGTCACATTTGATCGACGATGGGAGGCGGTCGGTCTCGGAAAGACCGGAGAGGCTTATATCGTGGGCCCTGACCGGAGACTTCGAACCGAGTCCCGTTTTGTGACGGAATTGCCGGCAAAAATGGTCTCGTCTTCGTTCAGCCTGAACGGCGCCAAAGGGCCGCCCACCGCGATTCTTGGTCCGGTGCTGCAGAACCGGGCCGTCGAAAATCTCTACGCTGGTGATCTGCTTGCCAACGCGGGAACCGTCACCTTTTACGATGATCTGGGCGGAGAAGCGCTAGGCGTTTTTGCGCCGCTACAGATCCCCGGTCTTGACTGGGGGCTCGTCGTAAAAATCAGTACTGATGAAGCGTTTGCCCCTGCGACGCAGCTGACCCGTCTAATGGCGGCTGCGGGCGTTATTATTCTATCGCTGGCCGTTCTCGGAGCGCTTTGGTTCGGATACTTCCTTGCGCGGCCGATTGGGGAGCTGGTTGCGACCGCAGAGAAAATCAGGGCGGGAGACCATACGGCGCGTGCCTCAGTTTCCAGCCGGGATGAGATCGGGTTTCTGGCAGGGCGTTTCAATTCGATGATCGACCAGGTCGAAGAGCGCAACCAGCACCTGCGCAAGATTCTCCGGACAGTAAAAGAAGGGCTTTTCCTAATGGGACCCGACCTTGTGATTCAGCCGGGCTACTCCCGTGCGACCGAAGAGATCTTCCGACGAAAGATCGAGGGGATGAATTTCCTCGATCTATTTGGGACGGACACAATTTCTCCGCATACGCTTTCGGCGACCAGGTATTATCTGGAGCTGTTGCTCGACCCACGGATCAAGGAAAAATTGATCCAGCAGACCAATCCGTTGAGTGAGGTAGAGTACCGCATCATCGATCAGCAAGGATCGACTCACACCAAGTTTCTGGAGTTTCGCTTTAATCGCGTGGTCGAAGCAGGGAAGACTGTTCAAATAATGGTGACGGTCGTCGATGCGACATCTCGCATCGCCTTGGGTAAACAGATTCGAGAGAACGAAGCCAGGGCTCGATCCCAGATCGAAATGTTGTTCGGAATTCTGCACGTCGAGCCGAGTCTATTGGCTGAGTTTCTCCGATGTGCCGACGTAGAGATTAGCGGGATGCTTGGGTTGCTTGAGGCCCAGCACTACGAGAGCGACGGAGCAGAATCGAATACGGAGCGCTCTAACCGCTACACGGAGCTGCTCAACAAGATTTTTCGATCGATTCATTTGATCAAAGGAAACGCCGGTATGCTTCGGCTTTCCTATTTTGAGAGCCTGGCCAACCAACTGGAAGAGCGACTCGCCGCTCTCCGAGGAAAGCAGAATCTCTCCGGTGAGCAATTTCTACCGATTACCAGCGGGCTGGCTTCGTTACTGGAGCAGACAAAAATGGCTGAGGAGTTACTTAACCGGCTGTTTTCAAAGGAGGCGGTCCAAACCGAGGGTCAGATCGATTTTCGGCCTCTGGCTGACCTGGCGAAAGAGATCGCCGATCGGACCGGGAAGAAGGTACGGGTCGAGGTCGATATCCCACGGGAGGTCGGGCAGCTGTCGGACCGATTACGTGAACCGATCCAGGCATCCCTCGTTCAGTTGGTTAGGAACGCAGTAACCCACGGAATAGAGACTCCGGCCGAACGCCTTGTCCGGAGGAAGGACGCGACCGGCGTGATTCAGATCTTGGGCGGATGGAACAATGGCCGAGGCGGGAGAAGGCTCTGGTTTACGGTTAGAGACGATGGTCATGGAATTAGTTATCGCGTATTGAAAGAGCGGGCGGTACAACTTGGGTACGCTAGTATGAAAACGATCGAGTCATGGACCGAGCGACAACTCATCGAGCTTTTGTTTGATCCAGGATTCACCACCATGGATTCGCCAACAATGGATGGTGGGCGAGGTATAGGATTAGATGCTGTGCGTGATGTAGTGCGGAGAGCGGGAGGCTCTCTCAGACTTTCGGCAGAAGAAGGTAAGTTCTGCCAGGTGCGTCTAGACATTCCGACGACATGAAACTTCTTATCGTTGACGACTCGAGCGTCGTCAGGCGCGCAATCGAGCGCGATCTTCAATCGGGAGAAATCAGCGAAGTCGATCAAGCCGCGACCGGTGAAGAAGCGGTTCGGCTGTATACAGCAAAGCAGCATGACGTTGTGACGCTTGATATTACGATGCCTGGAATGGACGGATTGACTTGTCTCGACAAGATTATCGAGATCAATCCGGAAGCGCGCGTGTTAATCATTTCGGCGTTACGGGACAAGGCGACGGCAATCGATGCGGTGAAGCGGGGAGCAAGCGGGTTTCTTTGCAAGCCGATTAATCCATCTGAACTTAAGGAGGCCTTCCAGCTACTGATCGAAGACTAGGTACCCTAGTGTCCGTTGTAGAGAAGTCTTATTGGTATGCAGGACAAAGACATTGAGGTATTCATCGCAGGCGCTCGCAGATACTTCGAGTCGCTCGGTTCAGAGTCTTCGGTTTTGATCGAGCCGCCTTTCCTCAAAAACGACAACCGGCCCTTTCTTGAGCTGACCGGTATGATCGACATTTCGGGTCAAGCTCATGGGGCCGTCGGCTTCACGGCCACTCGTGCGATGCTTGAAACCATTCTCAAGTCACTGCATGAGGACTGGATTGATCAAGATGCCGCAGCCGACCTAGTGGGCGAGGTTGCAAACACGCTTAGCGGAAACGCGCGAGAAGAATTCGGCAGCGAATTCAAGATCTCCGTTCCGGTAGTATTGAAGAACCAGGAAGCTGCAGCCCGATTCCCGAAAGAGAATCGGAACTACGTAATTCCGGTCGTGTGGCGTGGAGAAAAGGCGTACCTCCTGGTATCCGTTCAGACGACCAGGTAACAGCTTGGGAGCTATCATTCCTGATTGCTGCCGTCGCTCGCATCGCCACAACCAGATTTCGTTCTCGTCCTCATCCTCGTTCTCGTTCTCGATTACGGGGGACGACGACGAGGACGAGAGGAAGTTGAACGCAGTTGCCTGCACGTTCACGGCACCGGAAGAAAATGAAACGGCGATACGGCGACATGCGAGACGGCGATTTTATTCGAAGGCAACAACCGAAAACCGAAAACGGATAATTGGAATGCGAAAGCATTCCACGCCTATCCAGACTTAGCTGCCCGCAATTGATAGTTCGGGAATCGGCTCTTTAAATCGGATAATGTCTTTGTTGCCTGGGGTTCGTCCCCGGCCTTTTGAAACGCTTGATACGCTCTTTCTAGGGCACGCGGCGTCACATCCGGGTCCTCGTAGAGCACGGCAACACTCATATAAGATTTCGCCGCGTTTTCGTAGTTACCCCGAGCTTCTTCGACTTCACCGATTTGCATCCGGGCGTCCGCGTTCAATTTACCTTCGGGCTGCAAAGTCAACGCTTGTTCAGCAGACCTCGTTGCAGAGTCCAGGTCCTTTAAACCTAGCTGCGCCTTGCTCAGCACCAGAAAACCCTGGGCACGCTCGGGCGGCTCGGTCACCAGTGTCAGATACCGATCACTGGTTTGCTTGGCGTTTTGGAAGTCATTTAGTTCGTTGTACGAACGAGCCAAGATGTACCAGGTTCCCTTGTCCACTTTGTCCGGGTCGGTACTCTTGGTCAGCAGGCCCAGGTATTTCGCAGCGCCGGTGAAGTTTTTTTCGTTGTAGTATTCGGTTCCCAACCAGCGACAGATGTCGGTGACTAAAGCCCCCTGTTGAGGATCTTTTTCGACAAACGCATCGATCTCTTTGGCGAGTTCCGTTTTCTTATTCAGGTGCTGATAACAGAGCATCAACCTGAGAGAGGCGCGCTGAGTGTACTCGGCTGGATTCAGTTCACGTGCTTTGATCAGAGGTTCGATAGCATCCGCAAATTGCTTGCCCTCGAACGCAGACCAACCAATCCAGTAATAGGCTTGAGGGGTGCCGGCACCGTTTGGATATTCCTTGAGCAGCTGGCGGAATGTCGCAACCATCTCCGGATAGGCCGCCTGTTGACCCAGGGTCAACCCCTTTTGCAGCATCGCCGTTTCTCGCTCGGCACAGGCTGGGTAATTAGAAATGATCCTTCCGAAGTCTGCGACTGCGGCTGAGAAATTCTTTGAGTCCTGGTATAGCGTGGCCCGTTTGAATAATGCTTTCGGAGCCATTGGATGCTTCGGGAATCGCCCGATTAATCCGGAGAACGCCTGGATCGCTCCGAGCGACTCCTTGATCTGAACCAGGGCGTAGCCCTCAGCGTAATAGCAATCGGCTTTGTATTGATCCGGCAGAGAGGAATTGGTGAGTTCGTGGTAAAGCCTTGCTGCTGGTTCGAATCGGTTCTGTTGAACGAGAGCTTGTGCTTTCAACAGTCTAGCCTTGTCCGCACGATCCCGGGCAGGGCCTGTTGCCAGGTACGCATCTACTTCGTTGATGAGAGTGGGATCTTTGATCGCGTCGAGAGAGACCAGCCTCTGGTAGCGCGCGTCATAGGCTTCGGGGGTGTTGGAGTACTGCCGGATTAATTGGTTGTAGATCTCCAGAGCCTTTTGGTGCTTGCTCAGTTGCCGATATGAATTTGCGACAAGCAAAAGCACACTTGGCTTGGTTTCGTCATTGAGCGAATTGGCATTCTTTGCGAAAGAATCAAGAACCTGAGAAAATTTGTCGCCTTCGTACTGGAGTTTCATCTGTTCCAACTGGGCGATCTGGTTCCATTTTCCTGCCGCATTCAGAGCAATCGCGGCTTTGAAAAGTTGATCTGCCTTGTCCTTTTGCTTCAGGTCGGCAGCAAGAATCCCGGCTCTGGTCAGCGCTTCAGCGCGTACCTGTGATTTGATGGCGCTGGTCCCGAGGTCATCGAATAGATCGAACGCTTGCTGTTTCTGATTATTTTCGAGTGCAAAGTACGCCAGAGAGAGTCGTGCAGCGTCTCGATAAGGATTCTTTTCCTTGATTTTAGCAACATCTTCGTAGGCTGTTTTGGCACCCGATTTCTGATTGCTCAGCTCAAGGCATTTCGCCTGGTAATAGCGTGCCGTAAGCTTGACCTCAGGAGACTTTGCATTGTCATACGCTTTTTCGTAAAGCGACGCCGCGTCCGGAAAATCTTTCTCGTCGAATGCTCGAGACGCTAGTCGGAACGCTGCGCTTCCGACAAATTCGCCGCCAGTGCCGCTGTTGACGAGCATCCGATAGGTATTGAGGGCCGGTAATTCCTGGCCGAGATGAGAATATGAATCGGCCAGTCGATACATTGCTGAAGCGCGACCGGAATCGTTCGCGAATTGGCCGAGATACTTCTCATATTCAGGTATGGCGAGGTCATACATTTTTCGAATGTACAGGCCGTCAGCGATAGCGAGTTGAGCCTTGGCCGGATCGCTTCCCTTCGCGCTTTCCTTTTGACCCGGCGCTAGCCGTATTTCGTCTTGTGTCTGATCTTTCGGCTGTGAGTCGGGCTCCGCTGCGCTGCCTTTGGAGGATCTTGCGTCCGGCTGAACTCTGGGGGGTCGCTCGGCCTCTTCGGCCGAGGGGAGGCGTTCATTTAGAATTGAATTCTCTTCAGGGTGAACCGGTTGTGCTCTTGGAGCCGGAATAGGAGTCGGAGCTGGGACGACGGGCAAGGCTCGCCGTACCTCTTGACCCTGGAGCGTGAATGCCAGCCCCACACTGCAAACGACCAATCGCCAAACGCGCATCATTGATCCGGCTTGCCCGTCGCAAACGCGACGTTCCAGATATCGGCCTGGCGGCAGATGTCGAGCACATCGACGATGTGCTTATAATCGACGCTCTGATCGCCGCGGACAATAACGGCCTGGTCTGGATAAAGCTGAGAGAGTTTCTTGAGTTGTTCCAGTAAATCCTGGGGACTCTTTTGCTGACGATTCACAATGATCGTTCCGTTGGCCGTCACATTCACAACGATTTGACCGACGTAAGGTTGCTGTTCATTGGCTTTGGTCGCCGTCGGCACTTTGACGTCCAGCTCGTTCTCGCTGAGCGCGAAGTTCCAGGTCACGATGAAAAAGACCAGAATGACCAACAGAATATCTACCATTGGCGCGATCATGAACCCCAGAATGCGAGGTTCCGCATGTTTGCGAAAATTCATTTCAGATCTACTAAACCTCGTCGCCTTCCAGGATCCGGGATCGTTCTGGACGGTGAAGCTGCTGTTGCGACGTGATCACATTTACAATGTGCGATGTCGCAGACTCTAACTCCGAGACCATGGAGCCGACTTTTCCGCGAAAAACCGAATAGAACGTCATGGCTAGGATGCCGATGATAAGACCTGCCGCAGTGGCTACAAGCGCTTCGGAAACTCCCTGCGCAAGGAGCAGAGGACGCGGCTGATTGGTGTTGCTGGCAAGGATTCCGAACGAGTGGATAATTCCGACAACCGTTCCGAGCAGACCCAACATTGGAGAAAGCGTTGCGATATCCGCCAGGTAAGCGATTCGATGATTTAAACTACTGGCGACTCGAGCACCTTCCGTTTCCGCGACCTCGCGAATGGCATCCGGAGTAGCAGCAGGGTTCCTTGTTGCGAAATCTAATGTTCGCCCTGTGATCCGGGCAATCGCTTCTGAGTGACGATTTGAGACCGCGATCAATCCAAGATAATCGCGTTTTCGGAGTAGAGCTTCAGCCGTGTCCATGAACCGGCGCGTCACAACGGTTCCTCGCCGCAGACTGAACAGACAGGCAAAGATCAATGCCACCAGTATCAACGAAGCAATACCCAGCGGCCACATAACCCATCCGCCTGCCTGCAGAACCTTAAGCAATGTTGCCTGGGGAGTTTGGGTGGGCGGTGCCGCTCCAGCCTGGGCCAGCAGCGGTATCAAGCAAGGGCCAAAAAGATTCATGCCTTTTAAGCTGCTACTTAAATGCACCTGAGGCGGAAGTGCAAATGGAACGCCAACATTGCCTGCATCGCCGACATTGCCAACATCGCCGACACCGCCGGCAACTGTTCCAGCTTGGATCGTTTTGCGTTCGCCCACGCCTATGACTTCGATTCCGCCCGGCGCAAGGCAACTCCGCATGGGACTCCGATGTTGGCACTGACGGCGGTATTGGCATGTCGGCGTTGCAGGGCAGTAGACGCGACCCAGTCCGCGCGTTAACCTTTCTCAAGTGGAAGCTGTTTATCTAAGCGAAAAACCGGACCCCAACGAAAAGTTGCGCGATGTACCGCATAAGCCGGGCGTTTATCTGATGAAGGATCGCTTGAATCGGGTGATCTACGTCGGAAAGGCCCGAGATCTGCGTAAGCGGTTAGCACAATATTTTACGCCATCGCGACGGCTGGTAGCGGATTTGAAAACGCGCGCTTTGTTGGACAGCGTTTGGGATTTCGAAATTCACACGGTGCGAAGTGAACCTGAAGCTTTGCTTCTGGAGGGGAAGCTCATCAAAGAATTTCGTCCGAAATACAATGTCAGCTTTCGAGACGACAAACGATTCTTGCTGGTCAAAGTCAATCTTGCGGACGCCATTCCGCGCTTTCAGCTCACCCGCATCAAGAAAGACGACGGCTGCCGCTATTTTGGTCCTTTTGCCCATTCTGGCGCATTGCGTACGACGCTGCGATGGATGAAGAAGAAATGGGGCCTGCGATCTTGTCGTGTATTTGAGCCAAATGAGTTCGATTACAAGCGGTGCATGGATTACATGATCAAGAATTGCTCAGCACCCTGTATTCGAAAGGTTTCGTTGGAAGAGTATAAGGCGCGGGTTCTCGAGGCGTGCGAATTTCTAGAGGGTCAAAGTCAGGAGTTCCTCAAGCAGATAGAGCAAGAAATGACAGCGGCGGCGGAGAAACTGCAGTTCGAACGGGCTGCCGAATTGCGGAACGTTTTGGAGGATTTGCGCCGCACAACGAAACCGGTTCGCCGTTTCACCCGAGGCTCCCTGCCGACCACGGTTAATCCCGAGGCCGATTTGCAAATGTTGTCAGATGCGTTGCTCCTTCCAGGGCCGCCTACGGTTATGGAATGCTTCGACATCTCCAACATCTCCACAACGCATGTCGTCGCCTCCATGGTCTCTTTCCGCAATGGCGTCCCGGATAAAGCGAACTACCGGCGTTACCGGATACGGACGGTAGAAGGGCAGGACGATTTCGCCAGTATGGCGGAAGTGGTTCGGCGCAGGTACTCGCGTATTCTGCTCGACAACCGCCGGGCTGCACCGGAGATAGCGGAATTCAGTCAGGAGAATCCGAACGACGCGGTTCGTCGAATGGGACAACAAAGTTCTGAACGGTTTGTGCGTTTGCCTGATCTGATCATTGTGGATGGCGGGAAAGGCCAGTTGAGCGCCGCCTGCAAGGAACTGCAACGGCTCGGCCTTCACGAAGTGCCAATTATCGGGCTGGCAAAAGAGTTTGAAGAGATATACCGGCCCGGACGCGCTCTGCCTTTGCAGTTGCCGAAAGATTCCGGTGCACTTCAAATTCTCCAGCGAATTCGTGATGAGGCACATCGATTTGCCAATGGGTATCATCAACTGCTGATGAAAAAGCGAATCGCCGAGAGTGTACTCGACGATTGCCCCGGCGTGAGTGAGAGCCGCAAACAGGCGCTTTTGAAGCGTTTCGGCTCAGTGGATCGCCTGCGCAAAGCATCGGTGGAAGAGATTGGCAAGGTAGAGGGGATTGGCGAAAAGCTCGCGGAGACGATTAAGGGCTTCCTCAATCGGTAGCGGGGACAACACGCCAAGGCGGAAAGAAGGATCTCACGCCAAGACGCAAAGACTTACCGCTATCGCCGCCTACAAAATCTTCCGATGCGGCAAGGGGATAGAAAAACTCCCCGGCATCTTAGAGCGTTCGCAGCAAATGATCGTCGAGTTCTTAGCAGTAGTCCAAGCGGCTCACCTGAGTTTCCTGCCTGCAGAGCAACTCGATTCTTTGCCGATGCCGACCTACAGGGGCCAACAACGCTTGGCCGGAGTCGACATCCAAAAACCCCGAATGCGTGCAGTAGCCCAAGCGCTCATCGCACTGGCCCCTCAGCCCGGAGGCTTTACGGCTGAACAACTGGCCGCTCGCGTGCTAGCCCAACATGGCCGAAGCATGGCCAAATATAATCCGCGCAAGGCCGCCTACGACTTGCGCAAGTTCCGTGGAAAAACTCTCGTGCAGCGCATCGCTAATAGCCGCCGCTATCGAGTTCGACGGCTCGGTATCAGAACCATCGCTGCGCTGCTTATCCTCAGAGAAAACGTCCTCAAGCCCCTGCTGGCGGGAGTCGCTCGCCCCAAGCGCGGCCGCCCGCCCAAGAATATCCATCCTCTAGACCTTCATTACCAATCCCTTCAACGCCAAATGCTCTCTACACTCCAATACCTAAAGCTCGCCGCTTGATGCCGCTCCTCTTCTCGACCAACATGTTGGTCTTAGTTGCTCGATACCTGGGCAAAGGTTTAGGAGGGTTTGGAAGGAGACCTTGTGTTGTAAACTGCGAGCCCGTGGGCAATCCATCCAGTGGACCTCGGCTCAACAAGCTTCGCCCTACTAACCTCATGCACGGCCTAGAACCAGGCGCCGCTGACAAAAGAAATTAAGCTCCTCCTCTAATCTAAAACCTTTGCGTCTTGGCGCGAGATTCTCCTTACTGTCTTGGCGTGATGTCCCCTTTTCCACAAACTGCTTGCGTTGCTTTGATGCTGTGGTAGCCACCTCCATGGGTTATCGGCTCATAGCGGGCAGTTGTTTGATCGCGATTGCGTTGGCTCCAAGAGCGAATTCGCAAGAGACCGCCATTAAACCGAGCTGGGAAACGCAGCGACAAGCTGCAACCTATGTGCTTTCGATTCCTGCGCCCCGAGGGCAGATCGCTGATCGAAGCGGCGTTCCACTCGCTCAGACAAGAGTCAGCTATAATTTGAGCATCGTATTTTCTACGCCGCTCGATTTTTCGGATCGACAGATTACCGACTTCGTAAATCGCCAAGTGACTATTGCCCGTGGACTGACCAAACGCCCGATTGATTTTTCGGTCGAGGCCGCGATTCAACACTACCGGAATCGAGGGGTTATACCGTTTGATATTGCTACCGATGTTCCTCAGGAAGAGGTGACTAAACTTCAAGGGAAGCTCCCGAATGGACTGGTTTTGCGCCCGACCTACACGCGTACCTATCCGCAAGGTCACGTTGCCGGACATGTAGTCGGGTACACCGGGCGCCTTGGAAGAGGCAGCACCCGAGTTCTGCAGAACAACGAGCCGCTCTGGCCCGATAGCGAAGGCCGGGAAGGATTGGAGCAGACTTTTGACGATCAGTTACGTGGTAAGGCGGGGCAATTGACTCTGACCTTCGATAAGGACGGGAATAAAACGGGAGACAGGATCTCTGCGCCCCCGGAACCGGGATATAACCTGGTAACCACGATTGACCTCGATCTTCAGAAGGAAGCCGAGCGGATCCTCCAGAAAAGGGCGAAACGCGGCGCGATGGTCGTGATCGACCCGAACACGGGCGAGATTCTAGCACTGGCCTCCTGGCCAACGATTAATCCGAACGATTTCGTGCCAGCGATTTCGCAGGAAAAATTGGCGAAAATACAAAGCGACCCAAATATTCCGATGCTGCCTCGCGCGTATCGGTCCGCCTATCCTGCGGGCTCGACATTCAAGGTATTTGTTGGAGTCGCTGCATTCGAGACTCACACGATTGACCCTACTGATGAATTCGATTGTCCGGCCGCGTTGCAGATCGGGGACCGAGTATTTCACAATTGGAAAAAGACGGAAGGCGGAGATCTGAATTTTCGACAGGCGCTGGCTCGTTCCTGTGACACCTGGTTTTATCGGGTAGGCCAGAAGTTGGGTGCACCGGCCATGGTTAATTGGGCGATCCGGCTCGGGCTGGGCAAGCGGACCGGCATTCTTCTGAATGGCGAAGCAGAAGGCAGAATTCCTACGGAAGATTACATGCAGCAGACATACCATCGCCATTTTATGGGTGGCGACCTTGCCAACTTCGCGATCGGACAAGGAGATATACTTGTTTCGCCGCTACA
This sequence comes from bacterium, assembly GCA_046727075.1. Classification (GTDB taxonomy): domain Bacteria; phylum Verrucomicrobiota; class Verrucomicrobiia; order Chthoniobacterales; family JAFAMB01; genus JBKPBY01. The sequence continues at coordinate 33,048 of JBKPBY010000150.1, forward strand.
AATGGCACAAGCCATGGCCGCAATCGCGAACGGCGGTATTTTGTACCAGAGCCGCATCGTGCGTCAGGTGCAGACACTCAACAACGAGGTTGTTTATACCTACAGCCCGCGAGCAAAAGCGATTTTGCACCTTGGCCCGGTGACCATGGAAGAATTGCGGCGCGGTATGACCGCTGTGGTCAATGATGGAACCGGTGGAGAGGCGGCGGTTAAAGGCGTCAAGGTCGCTGGTAAAACAGGTACCGCGCAATGGGGGCCTAAAACCAAAGAGCGAACTGCTGCCTGGTTTGCCGGTTTCGCGCCGGCTGATAAACCACAGTACGCCTTTGCAGCGCTTTATGAGGGAGCGCCTGGAGAAAAAGCGCATGGGGGAGAAGTCGCGGCCCCGATGATTGGCGAACTTCTACGGGGCATGTTCGGCGACGAATCTAAGAAGGGCAAAAACGAATCTGAGGAGTCGGACGAGGATTCGATGCAGGATGAAAGTGACTAGGGGAGGGAATACAGGATACAGAATACAGAATACAGAAGTGACGAACGAGCGAAGCGCCCTCCTGTATTCTGTCTCCTGTCTCCTAACAAAAAGGGGTTGCAGCCTCTTGGCTTTGCGTTGAGGCTGGCCGGAAGTATGAAGAAATGGATCGCCCTCGCAGCCCTTTGGATATCATCTGCTCTAGTTGTCTGTGCGCAGGACAACAACTCGAACTCTGCTCCAGCCGCTCAGGCTGCCAGCCCCTCTGCGAGTGCTGCCCCAACGACCGGTTCCGCCTTTAAAGATGACAAGGACAAGGTCAGTTACAGCATCGGCGTCGACATCGGTCGGACACTTCAAAGACTTCAATTGGAGCTGAATCAAGGAACGCTCACCCAAGGCATCACTGATGTGCTTAGCAACAAGCCAATTGCCATGAGCGATCAAGAGTTGCAGGCGACGCTTCAGGCTTTCCAGAAGCAGCTGATGGAAAAGCAGCAGGCCGCGATGAATAAAAAACAGCAGGAAATGAAGGCTGTCGCAGAAAAGAACAAGGCGGACGGCAAGAAGTTTCTGGACGAGAACAGCAAGAAAGAAGGAGTAAAAACAACAGCAAGCGGACTGCAGTACAAGGTTATTAAGGAAGGAAGCGGAGATAAGCCGAAGGACAGTGATTTTGTGGAGACAAACTATCGCGGTACTACTATCGACGGAAAAGAGTTCGATAGCTCAGCCAAGAATGGCGGTCCGGTTAGTTTCCCGGTCAACGGAGTTATTAAGGGATGGTCCGAGGCCCTTAAGATGATGCCGGTTGGTTCGAAATGGCAGCTCTATGTCCCGGCGGATCTAGCTTATGGCGACGAAGGCGCCGGAGAAGATATCGCTCCAGGATCGACTTTGGTTTTTGATGTAGAGCTTCTCAATATCAAGAAAGATACCGAGAAGCCCGGTGCGGGATCAGACCAAGGCGCTGGAGCGGCTACTCAAACAAAGAGCGCCGATAAAAAGGCTGGCGACGCAAAGGCGAGTTCCAAGCCGAGCGCATCAACTTCCAAGCCACAATAAACCGCGCCTTCAGCGCGGCGGTCGACCGTCTAGCGTCCCCCATCGACGGTCTGCCGTTCCGTTCGGCGTTTGGCGTTTGGCGTTTGGCGTTTCGCGCCCGTGGCAATCCATCGGCGGTAGCGTCGCGCTTCTGCGCGACCTGTTGGGACCAACACACGCACGAGGCCGAGCCGCGCCCGCATTCGCCATAGACGGAAGCGTTACGGGCGCGGTAAAGCTCGGCCCTGCCGATCATATCATCTGGATTAGTTGTTGAAGCGTCTGTTCGCGAAAAGCCAAACGCGAAACAGCAATGGTCGACGGTTAGTGGTCGACCGTGGACGGTTAACCCCTGAAAGCTTTCGGGGCTGTAAGCGCGGTTTCAGGTGTTCCGGATATGCCGTTCTCTCAGCTGCTTGTCCGGGACGAGGCTGGGTGAATCCATCATTAGATCCTGACCCCGGCTGTTTTTCGGAAAAGCAATGACGTCGCGGATGTTGGATGTCCTGGCGATCAGCATTACCAGCCGATCTATTCCGAGGGCAATCCCGCCATGTGGCGGCGCTCCATAAGTAAAGGCCTTGAGCAGATGCCCGAAGAGGCGTTGCTGTTGTTCCGGGTTAATCCCCAACACTTGAAACAGCTTGGCCTGAAGATCTTGCTCATGGATTCTGATGCTCCCGCCTCCGATTTCTACCCCGTTTAACACGACGTCGTATGCCTCGGCGCGTACTTTGCCGAGCTCACCTGCCTCGAGCAAACTGATGTCTTCTGACTTCGGGCGAGTAAACGGATGATGCATCGCGTTCCATTTCTGCTCGGCCGGATCGAAGGCCAGGAGTGGAAAATCGGTTACCCACAAAAACTTCAAATCTTTCGAATCTCGAACAAGCTCGCGCACTTCTGCCACCTTTAAGCGAATGCGTCCGAGAACTGTGCAAGCGGTTTCCCATGTGTCCGCTCCGAACAAAATCAGGTCGCCCTCTTCGATCTGTAGTCTTGAAGCCAGCGCTCTCTTTTCCTCATCCGAGAAGAACTTAACGAAAGGCGATTTCCATTCGCCGTTTTCGACTTTGATGAACGCGAGGCCTTTGGCTCCAGACATTTTTGCCAGATTAGTCAGATCTTCAATTTGACCGGTAGTGATACCTGCAAACTTCCTGGCGTTGAGTGCCTTGACTACGCCACCGGATTCCAGAGCAGAGCGAAAAACCTTGAATTGCGAATTCCTGAAGACGTCTGCGAGGTCTACCAACTCCATCCCAAACCGGAGGTCCGGCTTGTCGGAACCGAAACGGTCCATAGCCTCTCGATAGGTCATTCGCAGAAAAGGAGTCTCAACATCTACCCCACCGGTCTCGCGGAAGATTTCCTTCATGAGCCCCTCAACCAGAGTGAGGACGTCGTCCTTCTCTACAAAAGAAGCCTCGAGGTCTATCTGCGTCAGTTCAGTGATTCGATCTGCTCTTGGGTCCTCATCGCGGAAGCATTTGGCGATTTGGAAATACTTTTCGATACCCCCAACCATCAGCAGCTGTTTGTACTGCTGCGGGGATTGCGAGAGCGCGTAGAAATGGTTTGCAATTAATCGGCTTGGCACCAGAAATTCGCGCGCGCCTTCCGGAGTGCTCTTGGAAAGAATCGGTGTTTCAATCTCGAGATAGCCGTTCCGGCCAAGATATTCTCGGGTCATCTTAGTCACCAAGTGACGAATTTTCAAATTGCGCACGAGCGCTGGTCTACGGAGGTCCAGATAACGGTAGGTAAGGCGCAGGTCTTCGTTACCAACTTCTGTATCGAGTGGGAACGGCAGCACCGCGGACCGGTTGAGGACGGCGAGTGAAGTCGCGACGACTTCGATGTCGCCGGTCGCAATTTTTGAATTGCGTGTTCCTTCCAGCCGGGCCGCTACTTGGCCCTTTACCTGCACCACATCTTCGCTTCGCAATGTGTGGGCGGTCGCTGATACCTCCGGGAATTCCTCCGGGCGGAAAACTACCTGGGTCAGTCCCTCGCGATCTCGGAGATCAATAAAGATCACACCGCCATGGTCCCGTCGCGAATCTACCCAACCGGAAAGAAGAACTTCCTTGCCGATATCGGAGACTCTCAGTTGGTTGCAGTGATGTGTTCGATACATGATTAGGATTGCGAGATGCGAGCCGGCAGCTCGTCCTTGGATATGACTTCTTCGGTACGATTCGCGAGATTCTTGACAGTGATCTTCGGCCATTCCTGCCCTATCACCAGGGCGTATTCAGCGCCAAGGCTCTCCGCCAATTGAAACTGTTTGCCGACCTTTGCGGGATGAAACGAATAGTCAGCCGTCAATCCGGTAGCTCGCAGGCTGTGAGCCAGCTGTAGCGCTGCCGGTCGGAAACGTTCGTCAGCAATGACTAGAAAAGCCTTCAGCCGGCTGCGCAGTGCCTCCTCCATTGGCGCACGCGAATGATCCAGTTCGCGAACCAGGTTACCAAAGGTTACATCTCCGATCGCGAATCCGGTGGCAGGTAAGTCGACTGCTCCGTCGCTGATCAACTCGATGAGATGATCGTAGCGTCCACCGCCGCACAGGGCCCGGTTCTCTTTCTTTCGATCGAAAACTTCGAATACCCAACCAGTGTAGTAGTCGAGCCCACGCACAATAGTTAAATCGAGCTGTACGAAAGGCTCTAGATCGCGCCATTTGAGCTCTTGCAATAGCGAGCCGAACCCTGGAATCGATTCGGCTGGAGTCCGCAAGAAGTCTCGGACTTGGTCCAGCGTGATGCCGAAGGCTCCAAGTTTTCTTGCGGTGATGTCTGGATCTTCGCGTTCAAGTTTGTCGATGATCGCCAGGAACTCAGGCAGCCGCTCGTCCGGTTGGTGATGTTTTTTGAGAAAATCCGCCCAAAGATCCCGATTGTTCAGGCGAACAAAAAAGTCTTCTTGGGTGAAACCAAACGCCTGGTGCAAGGCAACCGCCAGCGCGATCAGCTCTGCGTCTGCCGCAGGAGATGGGTCCCCAATAATGTCGCAATTGATCTGATAAAACTCTCGGAGCCGGCCTTTTTGCGGTTTCTCAAAGCGGAAAAACGGCGCAATACTGAACCATTTAAGTGGCTTTTTGAATTCACGCTCCCGAGCCGCAACCAGCCGAGCCAATGTCGGTGTCATCTCCGGCCTGAGACAAACGTCGCGATCGCCCTGATCGATAAAGCGGAATAATTGAGCCTTCAGTTCGTCGCCGCTCTTCTTTTTGTAAAGCTCGGTCGGCTCGAGCATCGGTCCATCATATTCCTGAAATCCAAAGGAACGCGCGACTCGGCGCCACGTTTGGAAAATGTAATCCCGAAACGCGCACTCTTCCGGGTAAAAATCGCGAAAGCCTGGAAGCCGTTGCATACGAAGGAGAGTCGAAAGGATGCATTTAGCCAGAAGATTTGCAAACGCCAGAGTTTGCAAATTTCGGGCTTATTCGACGATGTCGAACCCAACGAACCGTAATGCTTTAACGGCTTCCCCCAGTTGAGCATCTCGCACCAGCACGTAATCGGTATCATGGGTAGCGATCGGCAGAATACCAACTCCCGATTGTGCCAACGGCGCTGCGACCGACACAAGGATGCCAACCAGATCCAAATCGAGCGGTCCCTCTATTTTGAATGCACGCCACCCTCGGCTTGCGGGAATCGTTTCCGGAATGAATCGCTCTTCGCAAATAATCGAGAGTTCATCGCGCGTGCGGCTGATAGAAAGAAACGCGTCGCCCTTCGCCCACTCGGGGACGGCGTCCGCTGCGTCTAGCCTGCATACGGCAAGTCGTTCCGGTAGAACTACTAACTTCAGTTGCGGAGGATTCATGGGGCCGCCACCATCGCACCAAAAGCGGACTCTATCCAGCGGTTTTCAATCCCTGAGCGCCTCGCACAATCAAAGTTCAACTGCCGTGCTATGGCCAGGAGCGTGCGGATTGATCTGTCCAGGATGAAGAATCTCGAATTTCGAATTCTGAAGCGGGCTCCTATTCGAGAGTCGGGCTTGGAGATTCGAACTTCCGAATGCCAAATTCCGGGCTGTCGCGGTTAAGTGCACGATTCCGGTCTCAGAATCATTCGTTTGACTTATTCAAATGAATGAATTAGGCTTGCGTCATGAGCCGGACTCGCTCAAAAAAAATTGCCGGCGATCCCAAGCAGCGCCTGATCGAGGCCGGTCTCGAGATCTTTGGGATGTATAATCTGGAAGGAGCAACCACCCGCCAGTTGGCTTCCAGAGCAAGAGTCAATCAGGCCGCTATCCCATATTATTTCGGCGGCAAAGAAGGACTCTATCTAGCGGTTGTTCAATACATGGTCGATCTGCGAACCAGAGAGCTCCGGCCTGCTATTCTGCAGATGCGCGACTTGTTGCAGAAACAGAATTTACCCCCGGCGGAAGCCTTTGACCGGCTCAAAGCCATCTTTGGACAGTTTGTCGAGAAAATGTTGAGCGGTGGCATCGACACCGCTTGGGCAAGGATCATCATCCGGGAGCAGATGCAGCCGACCAAAGCGTTCGACCTCCTTTACGAGCACTGGATGCGATTCGTGCACGAAACTATCAGCGGGCTTTTAGCGGTGATCCTCCGGAAAAAAGCAACGGACCAGCAGGTGATTCTCCGGGCACACACGGTCCTGGGCCAAATGTTAATCTTCATAGCCGGACGGCAGACAATTCTTCGGAGAGTCAGTTGGGAGAGCTATGACGAACAGAGTGTCAAGGCAGTCCGGCAGGCGGTATTCGATCAATTGGATCTCATGTTCAAACCGCTGCTACAGACAGCCGCGAAAGGATCAAGGTGCGAAAGCGGCTGATAGTTATCTTCGCGGTTGCCCTGCTGTTGGGTGGAGGCGGGTGGTATATCTACCAGACTTTCTTTGCTCATAGAGCGCAGAATCTGGAGCTCCAGGGAAATGTCGATATCCGGCAGGTGAATCTAGGGTTGCGGGTCAGTGGGCGGATTCAAGAGATGCGGTTTGAAGAAGGAGATGAAGTTCATACCGGCGATGTGATCGCGTCCTTGGATCCGGGTCCAAACCAGGATCAGGTCAATCTCGCTAAGGCGCAGCTGGCTTCCGCCGAAGCGAATCTCTCCAAGCTGCAAAACGGAAATCGCCCGGAGGAGATCGAGCAATCGCGAGCCCAATTGGAACTGAGCAAAGCTAACCTGACCAACGCAGAGCTCGTATTCAAGCGTCAGAGCGATCTGGCTAAAACGAGCGTCATTTCGAAGCAAGACTACGATAACGCCGTTGCCACGCGTGATATCAATCGAGCGCAAGTTGCCTCGGCGGAAGCCAGCTACGGACTGATGCGGGCAGGATTCCGGGTAGAAGATATTGCGGCTGGCCGCGCCCAAGTTGATAACGCTCGCGCCAATCTGGAAAATGCGGAGCGAAATCTTTCTGATTGTAACCTGCTTGCACCGTCCGATGGCACGATCGTTACACGGGCGCTTGAACCAGGAGCCATCGTTGCCGCGGGTACAACTGTCTACTCTCTCTGCCTTTTCTCGCCGGTCTGGATTCGCGCATATATCGATGAAAAGAACCTTGGTCGCATCTATCCGGGGATGCGGGCACGTGTCTACACCGACACCAATCCGGGAAAACCGTATGATGGTCAGATCGGATTCATCTCGCCGATTGCTGAATTCACGCCAAAGACTGTGGAAACGCGCGAACTACGGACGGACCTGGTATTCCGTCTTCGCATAATCGTTCAAAATCCTGACCGTTATTTGCGTCAGGGGATGCCGGTCACGGTAAAACTGATCGAGCGTGAAGGCCATGCTCCGACGAGTCAAAAGCCATAATGAGGGTGGTGAGTTTTGCGTGCCAACATCGGGCTGGAAGCTAACCCACAGCAGCTTGCCACCTAAACACCGCTCAAACCGAAACACAGTTGCTTCCAGGTCGACGGAACGTTCGAGCGACAACCAAAGGTATGTCAGTGCCAACAAACACGAACGGCAGCAGACCCAACCATGACTCATTAGTGCAGGTCCGCGATCTGACCATGCGGTTCGATGCCGGAGGTCGGCCAGCGCTAGACAAGATTTCGGTCGAGATTCGTGCCGGGTCGGTGACGGGATTGGTCGGGCCGGATGGTGCTGGAAAAACCACTTTGATCCGGATCCTGGCTGGATTGCTGGATTGGACAGAGGGTGACGTGCGAGTGCTCGGTTATGATCCAAGAAAGGATCCGGAGCAGATACATTTGCGCACCGGTTATATGCCTCAGCGGTTCGGTCTGTATGAAGACCTGAGCGTTGAGCAAAACCTGGGCCTTTATGCGGATCTCAGAGGCGTTTCCGGAGACGAGCGAACGGAACGTTTTAAACAGCTTTTGGAGTTCACGGCTCTCAAGCCGTTTACCAAGCGTCAGGCAGGCCGCCTTTCAGGCGGAATGAAACAGAAGCTCGGCTTAGCCTGTGCGCTGATCAGCAAACCGACACTCCTTTTGCTCGACGAACCGAGCGTCGGTGTGGACCCGATTTCCCGGCGAGAGCTTTGGAGAATGGTTCAAGAGCTTGTGCACGAGAACATCGGAGTCGTCTGGAGCACAGCTTATTTAGACGAAGCAGAACTTTGTCAATCGGTTGTTCTATTGAACGAAGGTCAGAAGCTTTTCGATGGACCGCCTGCCGATCTTACACGGCGTGTTCAGTCGAGGACATTTGCTATCGAGCTTCATGGGGGCCAGCGAGCGGTGTTATCGAAAGCGTTGAAACTGCCGCAGGTGATCGATGGTGTCGTGCAAGGGCGCAGCGTACGCCTGGTTTTCCGCTCCGAATCAGACCGGCTGATTCCCTCAGAGATCGAAGCGGAGCCGGGCGCGCGACTGAAGGCAGTGCCGCCCCGATTCGAGGACGCCTTTGTCGACATCCTGGGAGGCGTTACCGAGAAAGAATCGCGCCTGGCGGAACGTATGCGTGTCGGTAATGGAGCCAATGGGGAAGCTGTTATCGAGGCCGAAGGGCTGACCAAACGCTTCGGCACGTTTGTCGCGACCGATGACATTTCCTTTTCGGTGAAGCCTGGAGAAATCTTCGGTCTGCTCGGACCAAATGGTGCGGGAAAATCAACCACCTTCAAAATGTTGTGTGGTCTTCTTGTTCCTAGTGCCGGGCACGCCAGCGTTGCGGGGTTTGATCTGCAAAAGGTTGGAAGCCAGGCGAGGAACCGGCTCGGTTACATGGCTCAGAAATTCTCGCTTTACGGCGATCTGAGTGTTCAACACAATCTGGAGTTCTTTTCCGGCATTTATGGCCTGGACCGCGCGCGCAGCCTCCAGGCGGTTCGGGACATGGTGGAAATATTTGCTCTCGGACCCTACGTAAACACGACGTCGCGCGAGCTGCCACTTGGATTCAAGCAACGGCTCGCGATGGCTTGCGCACTGATGCACGAGCCGGAAGTGCTGTTTCTCGATGAACCAACCTCCGGGGTTGATCCGATCACTCGGCGAGCGTTCTGGGGCCACATCAATAGCATGGTCGAGAAAGGGGTTACGGTGCTTGTCACCACTCATTTCATGGATGAAGCGGAGTATTGTGACAGGATCGCGCTTATTTATCGCGGCCGAATCATCGCATTGGGGCATCCGGATGAACTGAAGAAAGGCGCTAGAACTCCAGTCCTCCAAGATCCGAGTATGGAGGATGCCTTTGTTGCTTTGATACGCCGATTTGACGAGAACAATCCTACCTTGTCAGATGCGGTTTCCTCGGCCGACCGGTTGGGAGGGATGTTGCGGAAACAGAAGAGGTTCCAATGAATGCCTATATGGCCAGCCTGGTGCGATTGCGGTCGCTGGTCTGGAAGGAAGCAATCCAGATCGCGAACGATCCTAGCAGCATCTTGATTGCGTTTGTTTTGCCTGTTCTATTGCTTTTTCTCTTTGGCTTCGCGGTTTCGCTCGACAACACCAAAGTACGCATCGGCGTAGTGCTGACCGAAAGGACCCCGGAAAGCGAAAGTCTTTTGCGAACGTTCCAAGGGTCCAAATATTTCGACGTTCAGGTGGATACCGATCGCCGCGCGATGGAAAAAGAGCTGGTGGCGGGCCGGGTTCGTGCCGTCATCGTAGTCGCGCCTGATTTTTCTCGAAACCTGGTCAGAAATGGAGGTGCGCCAGGGATCCAGGTGATCGCAGATGGGAGCGAGCCGAATACCGCGAATTTTGTGCAAAGTTATGCGCGAGCGGCAATTGGTATCTGGAGCCGGCAACGCGGCTTTGAGACGGCGTTCGATGCTCCAGGCTCAATCGATGTGGAAGGACGTGTCTGGTTCAATTCGTCGCTCGAGAGCAAGAACTATTTGGTTCCGGGCTCAATTGCGATTGTCCTGACGATGATTGGCACTCTTCTCACTGCGCTGGTGGTAGCCCGCGAGTGGGAGCGCGGGACGATGGAGGCTCTGATGGCTACGCCTGTGCGTATTCAGGAGCTGGTGCTTGGAAAACTCATCCCGTATTTCTGTCTCGGTTTTGGTTCAATGGTGTTCTGTACGCTGGTTGCGGTACTTATCTTTCGAGTGCCGTTGCGTGGCTCCTTGCTGACATTATCTCTGGTCGCCTCTGCCTTCTTGGTTGGAGCGCTGGGTATCGGTCTTCTCGTCTCCACACTTACACGAAGCCAGTTTGTAGCCGGACAGATAGCAGTGCTTCTCGGATTTTTGCCGGCGTTTCAACTCTCAGGATTTCTTTTCGAGATTTCCAGCATGCCTCTTCCGATTCAATGGCTGACGTATCTGTTTCCCGCCCGCTACTTTGTTCAGGCGTTGCAGACAACCTTTTTGGCGGGAGACGTACCGCGTCTGCTGTGGATAAACGTACTCATCATGATCGGATTCGCCGTTCTGTTTTTTGTTCTGAACGCCCGAGTCACAAAAAAAAGATTGAATTAGATGAACTGGATCCGAATTCGAGCGCTCGTGGTGAAAGAGACGCTGGCGGTTTTACGTGATCCGCGAAATCGGATCGCTTTGATCATGCCGCCGCTGCTGCAGCTCTTGCTTTTTGCGTTTGTCGTCACTCTTGAGGTAAAAAATATCCGGCTGGCGGTTTTGAATGACGACTATGGTCAGAGTTCGACCGAGCTTGTGCAACGGTTGATCGGCTCAAAGAATTTCGAGACGATTCGTTTCGTTAATTCTCCAGCGGCGTTACAGCAAGCGATCGATCAGCAGCAGGTTATTGCTGGTCTGCATATTCCAGCCGATTTTTCCAGGCGAGTCTCCTCTGGTAACTCACCGGTTGTTCAGGTCGTGCTGGATGGACGCAAATCGAATTCTGCGCAGATTGTTCAAGCGTACATTGGTTCGGTTGTAGAACAGCTCAGCCTCGATCAAATGCCTTCGCCCACGGGTATGGCAAGGAACCCGGTCCAAATCGCAACGACCAACTGGTTTAACCCGAATCTGGATTATTTGTGGTTTACGGTACCGAGTCTGATCGTTCTGATCACGTTACAGATGTCGACCAACGTAACGTCTATGACGATCGCCCGGGAGCGGGAAATGGGTACCTTCGATCAGCTGCTGGTATCACCTCTTCGACCAACGGAGATCATGATTGGAAAGACGCTTCCGGCATTCTTAATTGCTCTGGTTCAGGCGACTTTATACATCGTTGTTGCGATCGTCATTTTCCGGATCCCATTCCGCGGCTCGTTGCCATTATTGTACGGCAGCCTGATCGTATTTATCACGTCGGTGGTCGGCATCGGGCTTTCGATCTCGGCGATTGCAGCCACACAACAACAAGCGTTGCTAGGCGTATTCACGTTCTTGATGCCTGCTCTTCTCATGTCGGGGTACGCAAGCCCGATTGAAAACATGCCTGCCTGGCTTCAGCCTTTCACCTACATCAATCCCCTTCGATACATGATGATAATCGTGAAGGGAGTTTTCCTGAAGGATATGCCGGCAGTCGAGGTCTGGGCCAACACCTGGCCAATGGCCTTGATTGCAATTGGCACGTTGGCAATCGCCACCTGGCTTTTTCGACGCCGAGTCGCTTGAAAAACGGCCGCTGCGCTTCGCCCAGGCCAGAAGCTCGAGTCGGCGTTCGAGCATAAGAATCATCCCAGCCGAGAACTGATGTGGAGGAGTCACAAATGCCAAGCGAGCGTCATCAGGAAGTTTCTTCGTGATCGAACCCGCTTGATCGACAGACAGTGGGAAACCGGTGTCTTAGTCGTCTGGTCCGGTCGACGGCAATGCCCTTTCAAAATGTGCAGAATCCGTGTAATCTGCGGTTCTTCATGGCTCGACCTTCGAAACGCACAAAGATCGTAGCAACGATCGGACCGGCGAGCGAAAGCGATGAAATGCTGCGTCGGCTGATCGACTCCGGCATGGACGTCGCCCGCCTTAATTTTTCTCATCGTCCGGCTGAGCATGCAAAACCCTTGGTGGGACGCATTCGCAAAATTGCAGACGAGCTTGGCGTGTTTGTCGGCGTTCTTGGCGACCTGCGGGGGCCGCGAATTCGTGTCGGCGAAATGGAAAACGGCGCCATCCAGCTGGATCGGAGAAACAAGGTTATCCTGAGCTCTGAGAAGATCGTGGGGACACCGCAAAAGATCGGTGTCAGCTTCAAGGGCCTCTGTCACGATGTGGAAACAGGGACGACGATTCTCCTCGATGACGGAAATATCGAGCTGATGGTCCTGGAAAAGAGATCGAATGGGGATGTAGTGTGTGAAATCACGCGAGGGGGTGAACTCAAGAGCAATAAGGGGGTCAATCTAAAGAACCGGCTGGTCTCGCTTCCCTCACTCACCACCAAAGACTACCAGGATCTCGATTTCGCCGTCAGCGAAGAGTTGGATTTCCTGGCGCTCTCGTTCGTGCAGTCAGCTGCTGATGTGCGCTTCCTCAAACAGGCGCTGGCTGAGCGCGGGGCGTCAATTCCGGTGATCGCGAAAATCGAGCGGAAGAATGCGCTCGAAGATATCGAGAATATCGTAAAAGAGTGTTACGGGGTAATGGTTGCGCGCGGTGATCTGGCCCTGGAAATGAGTTTTGAGGATGTGCCGATCGCTCAGAAGCGAATCATATCAGTATGTCGAGATGGAGCAGTTCCCGTGATCACCGCGACACAGATGCTCGAGTCGATGATCAATTTCCATAAGCCAACTCGGGCTGAAGCAGCCGACATCGCAAACGCGATTGTTGACGGTACCGATGCGGTCATGCTTTCGGCTGAATCGGCGGCGGGCAAGTTCCCGGTGGAAGCGGTAACTACTATGGCAACGATTGCGGCCAGAGCTGAATCTGCCTGGTTACATGGCGAGTTGCCGGCATGTCCCGACGTTCCGGATCGGCACGGTCTGGAAGCGGCAGTTTGTAATGCCGTTTACGTAATCGCGAATTCCATATCGGCAAAAGCGATCATCGCTGCAACTTCTTCCGGAGGTACGGCGCGTAAGGTTGGCTGTCATCGCCCCAAAATGCCAATCCTCGCGCTTTGCACATCGAAAGAAGTTTGCCAAAGGATGGCATTAAGCTGGGGAGTAGAACCGATCCTGGTAGAAACGATCAAAGGAACAGCTCATTTAGTTCGACTGAGTGCCGAGGCAGCGACCAAGTATTTAAACGCCGTTCCGGATGACACGTTAATTATTGTCGCCGGGACCCCGTTCAATATGCCGGGTAAAACGAACCTGATTAAGGCCGAGAAAATTTCCGATGCGTTGCGGGTCGATCGGGAAGAGTGAATTGCTGTAGAGCGGGCAGAGCTTGTCGCGCCGTAGCCTCGGCGAAGGCTGACCCTGCCGCCCTACAGCTGTTCGACTGCGTAGCCGGCTCGTTTCAGTTGTGCAACGAGTCCCTCGTTGCCGATCAGGTGACCAGCTCCGACGACAATGAGATAGTTGTGGCGTTCTTGCGCGAAATGCTCGATTTGGGGCAGCCATCTGGAATTGCGCCGAACAAGCAAGGTCTGATGTTCCCACGGGTTCATCTTTAACCCCTGGTTAATGAAACGATCCAGTTGGGCAATGTCCCCGTTCCGCCAGGCTTCGACCATCGAGCTGACCAAGGCAGGATAATATGGCAGCGCACGAATGGTTCGGACGAGGTACTGTTCATCCTGGGAAGGGGTAAGTCCTTGAAATAAATTGGTCTGGTCGCGCAAGGTCTCGAGTCCCATAACAGGCTTCCTGGCAAGCACCGCTCTGTGATAGAAGTAGACATCGACGCCGTAGTCAGGGCTATAGCCGGCCTGAGCCAATATTCTTGTTTCCAGCATTTGGGCGAGAAATGACGGCCGCAAACGGTTCACCTGTTTCAAAGTGAGTCCGAAACTAGGTAACACTTCCCGCAGGAGGAGCAGGGTTTGCGGGCTTACATTTTTTGAGAGCGATTGGCCTGGAGGATAGAATCCGGCCCGGCTAGCTTCGGCGCGAAGCGAGCTTTTCGTGACGCTGCCTATGTTAATTTCAAAAACCAGCCTTTCCGAATTAGAAAACGCGCGTTCCAGCGCCGGTCGCAACGGATATGCGTTCCTTGGAAGGACGTGAACCGAGCCGAGCAGATAGAGCGTGCTATGCCCAGTCCTTACCCGCCACAGAACATCTTTACCCGCCTGCTCACGGAACGTCGCGCATGCTGTCAGCGCAAGAGCAGCCGGCAGCAAGAGCCAACGAAAGCGGCTCATGAACTTGCGCCAGTTTCGCTTGGCGGCAATTTGGCGGTCAGCGGCGCTGGCGACGTGACCGGTTTTTGTGATCCGCTTTGCTTTTGGGATCGAGAATCGGAAATCTTCATATTTTTGCCGACGATCCCCATGACTCCTTCAAATGCTTCCTTCGAAATTCCATGCGAAACCTTTACTCGAAATCGTTTCCAAAGGTATTCTTCCATTCGCATCCACGTGCCGTTGTAATTTACGCGCTGAGTCCATGCGCAAATAGTAATAATGCTTTGCAAAAGACGGATTCGCAAAATCAATAGGCCAGCTGCTATCAGGACCGTTGCCATGGCAAACAAGAGAATCGTCCAGATCAGCATGCGTGACGTCATCTTCTGATCGAGTCCTTGCCGCCGATCAAAGAGGAGCTGCGTCTGATCATCCCGCATGCGGGAGAGGATCGGTACAGTCTGTTTGTTTGCTATCGAGATTGTTTCGGCGTCCGAGGATGCGGCGGCTGCCGGACCTTCCTCGGGTGATAACAGGCCGACTGTCTGATCCATTGCGCGCAGCTGCTGCTGAACTACGGGCGCCAACTTGGCAAGTTGTGGTTCCTGGATTTGATTGGTGTTCGCTAGACAGAACAAAAGCGCAAGATGAACATCGACACTGCTGCGCGTGGCCATGTAGCGGAGCAACGACTCGGGATCCTTTCCCTGAAGAAATTCGTATCGCCGGATTTGAGCCTCCTCTAAGACGCTTTTGAAATTCGAGATCTCAGAGAGCATGGTCGCCGCACGTCGAGTGGAGACACTGGCTGTCAGTTGATCCATGTAAAGTTTTCGCCCGATAAAGATGAACGCGCATGCCAGCAGAATCGGTAGCACAACGACCGTAATACGAGAAATCAGCTGGTTTTTGGAGGGGTTCATCAGCTAGCTGTTCACCGCAGGGCAGAAGGATTCAGCCGTCGAGTTGTTACGGTTCTCGATAGCAGCGATAGGATTTCTCTTCTTGCCTTTCGATCGACATTCTGTTGTGGGATGCGATGTTGAGTTTCGCAAAACATCAACGAATGAGTGCCGAAGGAGAGGTGGCTTCCCAGAGCCAGCAAATAACAATCGGTCGATCGACGGCGCGCAGATGGACGTGGCGATTGATCTTTCTTGGGTCAGCTCTCGCTGTCGCATTAATTTTTGGGGGATATTACCTGCTGCCGAGAAAAGTCCCGACATCCGGAGGTTTGTATTTTTTTTCCGAGAGAATACTACCTGTTCCTCGCTTTGCCCAGTCCGATGCGCGTTGGGGACATGACCCACTTGGGTTGACTTCGTCGAGTCTCGGCGCGGAGGGATGCGCGGTCTGTTCCGCAGCGATGGTGCTTTCGTATTACGGCGTAGACGTCGATCCAGGGCGTTTAAACGAATTTCTTTCGGAGAATGATGGCTACACCGAGCAGGGTTGGCTGTATTGGGAAAAAGCTGCAGCGTTTCAACCGGGCGTCGCCCGTCACGCGTACGAAGATCTACCCTCCTATTATCTGATGGATAGAAATCTTCTGGCGGGAAATCCGGTGATTGTTCGGGTCCATCTGCCCAGTGGAATAACCCATTTCGTAGTAGTTGTGGGCAAACATGGTTTTGATTATTTGATTCAGGATCCAGCCTCTGGCGGCGACCAGGGAGTTTACCCATTGCGGATGCTGGTCCAGGAAGCAGAAGCATTGAGGTTCTACGAGAAGCTAAAGCGTTGAGCGCGAGTCCGCTCGCGACGACAGAGCGTCGCCTGCCCCGGCTTTTCTCTTGACTGAGGGGTGCCCACCGCGACCATTACCGTGCCCAACTTCATGTCACGCAAGCCCTCAGTAGTTGCCGTTGTCGCATCTGGTGAAGATTTCGAGGAGCTCTCCAAGTTGCCTCCCAGGTCTGCGGACTTGTGCGAGCTACGCATAGATTTACTTCAGAATTGTTCGGCAGATCTGGATGCCCTCATCGCCGACCTCTCTATTCCCAAAATCGTGACGGTCCGCGATCCTCGCGAGGGCGGGGCAAACCAACTCTCTGCTGAGACCAGGCTTAAGCTCTTTTCTCAGTGGCTCCCCGCGTGTGATTACATCGACATTGAGTGCCGAAACCTTAGCGAATTTTCGGGGCTGGTCCGAGAGGCGGAACAACGGGGAAAAGGCATCATTTATTCCTTCCACGATTTCGAAAAAACTCCTGAGGTTGGCCAAATGGAGGAGCTACTCGAAACGATAGAACCAAAAACAAACCAGATCTTCAAGGTCGCGACGGAAGTCTCTACGTGGCAGGACGTTGAGAAGCTGATTCTCTTTATGCGGAGGAATCACGAGCACAACGTTGCGGCCATGGGGATAGGTTCACTTGGCAAGCTTTCCCGGCTTGTCCTTGCCAGATTGGGTTCCGTTCTGGTGTACGCGGCTCTTGGGCGAAAAGTAGTGGCTGCCCAGTGGGAGGTCGCTGCATTGCGAAGCATTCTTGCCGAGCTCTAAGCTGTTGTCTGAGCCTTTGGACATTATGAGAATAGCCCTTGTACTCCTTTGTGCTCTGTTTTGCTCGAATGCGCTCGCAGACAAACCCACAGGACAAACGATCTCAGTGAATCTAAAGCGAGGCCAGTTCAATACCTATCATTTTGTCCCACCCAATCCGCCCCGCGCAGTGATTCTTTTTGGTTCTGGAGACGGCGGGTGGGGCTACATCGAGAATCATGCCTCAGCCTTCCTGGAGAGCAGCGGGTTTTATGTTGTTGGGGTGGACTGCCGAGAATATGCGAAATCGGATTACGACGCGTCTGTGCTCATCAATGATTATCGAACGATTACTGATGACGCGCTGTCGAGAACTGGGCACCCCGATTTGGCGGCGATTTATGGCGGGTGGTCGATGGGGGCAGTCCAGGCAGTAGCTGCGGCGGGGAGCGAGCAACGTTCTCCGCGACTCGTTGGGCTACTCTTATTGAGCATGGGTAGCCGAGGTAGGTACGGTCTTCGATTCCCCGACGAAATCGGGTTGTCGCCGCAAGGAAAAGGAACATTCGGCGTTGCCGACTTTACCGCGGCGGTCGCGAATCTTCGGGTGGTCCAATTCGAGGCAATCGGGGACTGGATGAATAACGTCGATTGGATCAAAACGCTGAAGACACCGCATCGGCTGTTCGAGCTCCAGAATACTGACCACGACTTCAATGGCATCAACACTGACTTTCAGAAAGCCTTATTGGATGGATTGAACTGGATGCTAGATCCTTCGCAATCACCCGGTGATGAGGCAAATACCTAGCGTGGTTGAGATGGACGAAATCGCTCCAAAGGAAACTAGCTTGGAACGACAAGTGCAGTTGACTAACGAATTGCAAAGAGAATCCCAGCATCATCGACGCCTGGTACATGGGGTTGCGTGGTTTGTCGCTTTCATCGGGCTGCTAAATATCGTCGAGGCAATCTTCCCGAATGAGCCAGGCGTGGTCGACTGGATGGAACAGTTCCTTCCGATGGACATCGCGGAGTCGAGCCGCCTTGGAACGTATCTCACGGGTTTCTGTCTGTTGGCGATTGCCAGGGGTGTATGGCGCAGAAAACGTGCGGCGTGGTGGGTAGCTCTAGTTCTGTTGTCACTTACCAGTGTCCTTCATCTGGTGCGAGGGCTGGATTACCGCCACACAATTCTTGCATTGGTAAGCATTGGTTTGCTTATTTGGCGACGAAAAGACTTTGTGGCGCAGTCCGATCGGGTCTCGATTCGATGGGCGCTAATCATCGGGATCCCGCTTTTCATTGGGGCATTTTTGTACGGTGTGATCGGGGTGTTTCTGCTCAAAGGGCAAGTGGTGGGAAGGAACGACCTGTTTGGAGCCGTCCTGACTTCGCTTGAGCTGATTTTTCTCCAAGCAACGGACACTCAGATAGCCATCACACCGCAAGCTGCCAATTTTTTCGATCAGGTCAGCGCCGGCGGGATGATCAGTGGTCTGGTGATCGTACTGCTGTTGTTGAGACCAGTGCTGCAGCGAGCGCAAAAACCTCATGTCGATTACAATCGAATTCGAGAAATCATTGACCGGCATGGCTGCGACCCATTGGATGAGTTCGCGTTGTTGGAGGACAAGAGCTATTTCTTTACTGCCGACAACGAATCCTTTTTCGCCTACGCGCTTTGGCGGAACTATGCAGTCTGTTTGGTGGGACCGATTGGTCCCGCGGAAGCGTGGGCTTCGGCGACATCCGAGTTTCTCGAATTTTGCTCGGTTCAGGATTGGCAGCCTGTTTTCTACTGTGTGCGTGCTGAACTGCGACCTGCGTTCAGCCAATGCGGCCTGCGGAGTTTCAAAATTGGCGAGGACGCCCGGTTGAGTGTTACCGATTTCAATCTCAAGGGCGGTAAATTTCAGAATCTTCGGACGGCGTGTAACAAAGCCCGAAAGGAAGGAAAAAGGCTGCAATGGTACGAACCGGGCGACGGCCCTTTAGATCATGGACTCGAAGCTCAGTTGAAGGTGCTATCCGACGCCTGGTTGCATGAAAAGCAGGGGACCGAAATGACATTCGATCTAGGATCTTTCAATCTTGTTCAGATTCGCAAAAACGGGGTTGCGGCGCTTTTCAATGCAGAAGGACGCCCGGACGCCTTTGCTACCTGGCTACCCTACAAGCAAAGGACCGCAAGGAGCCTCGACCTGATGAGAAGTCGGTCAGATGCGAAAGGG
Source organism: bacterium (assembly GCA_046727075.1). Lineage (GTDB taxonomy): Bacteria > Verrucomicrobiota > Verrucomicrobiia > Chthoniobacterales > JAFAMB01 > JBKPBY01. The sequence goes on from JBKPBY010000150.1 coordinate 51,949, forward strand.
GTGATGGACTTTTTGATCGTCGAATCGATCGATCACTTCAAAGCGATGGAAGTAGAAGAGGTGAGCTTGGGGAACGCGCCACTGGCAAACATCGAACAAAACGTGAAAGGATATCGACGAGAAGAGCGCGCAGTAAAATTTCTGTTTGAAAACTTCAATCGCTATTACGGATACAAATCGTTGTTTGAATTCAAGAAAAAGTATCAGCCAATATGGCAAGGGCGATATCTCGGTTTTCGCCCAAATAGCAATCTGCTCTGGATCGCTTTGGCTTTGGTTCGGGTTCACATGCCGCAGGGGCTGATGAGAATATTGCGTTCATAGAGAAACGCCGACAGCGCCACCATCGCCGACATCCGAAGCGAGACGGCGAGATGGCGAAGGGCGACACGGCAATCGTCCACGGTTGTGGCAATGACGGCGATGACGGCGCTGTCCAGAGCTTGCGAACGCGCGGGAAAACATCGTAACTTTGGTCGTGTACACATTTCTCCTGAAGTCCAAGATCCATCGGGCGCGAGTGACCGACTCGAATGTGGACTATGAGGGAAGCCTTGCGGTTTCCGCGGAACTGGCTGAGGCAGTTGGGATCGAGGAGTTCGAACGCGTGCTGATTTCTAACATGCGCACCGGTGAACAATTCGAGACCTATGTGATTTATGGTGCGCGCGGGGAAGGTATGATCCAGCTAAACGGCGCAACCGCCCATTTCGGAAAAGCGGGCGATCATCTAACGGTCATGAGCTACGGCCTGTACGATTCCGCAGAAGCAAAAACGCACCAGCCGAAGGTCATCATCCTGGATGAGAAGAATCGCGTGGCGCGCCAAAAATAGTCTGGCGGCATCGCCTACTCCTTTCGGGCCAGAGAGCTCTTTCACGAAGGGTTCTGTTTGAACGTCCTGGCTCCGCTTCAGGTCGAATGTGGCGAACTCTATCTTTGGTAAGCGTAAAGTCGGATGGGCCAGGCAAGGCGGAGTTTTCGATACGCTATACGATCGGGGGAGCAACTTGGAATTCTACCTACGACGCCCGGCTCGATTCCAACTCGGGTAAGGTAGAATTGGTGTACGACGGCATGGTACGCCAACGGACCGGAGAGGATTGGCAAAATGTTTGATTGGCGCTGTCGACGGCACAACCTTCGCGCAATGGTCAGATGCCGGAATTGAACACTAACTTTGTTGATTACCAGCAGGAGGTGCGGGTGCAGCCGACCCCAGCTGCCGAGGGGAGAACCTTAGGTATGGAACCCGCTGCTAGTCCCGTGTACAAGGCGGATAAGGCAGAGGCATTAGTGCGCGAGGTTGGCTTATCGGTCTCTTATCAAGTCAGCCTGCCGGTCACCATCCCAAGCGATGGTGAACCGCACAAGACCAGTATAACGGTGCTTAATCTGGAAGGGAGGCCCGAGTACGTGACAACGCCGAAACTCGATCCTGCTGCGTTTCTGAAAGTGCACCTCACCAACAGTACTCAGGCGATACTGTTACCCGGAAAGGTCAACCTGTTTCGCGATGGAGAATTTGTTGGGAGCGTGAATATGAAGCTGGTGCCCGCGGGATCTGATTTTGATCTGTATGCTGGACGAGATGATGCAATTAAAATCGAGCGCAAAAAGCTGGTGAGCAAACGTTCTGAGACCGGCATGATTAACCGCAAACAGATTGAGGAAAAGAAATTCCAGATCTCACTACAGGACTTTCGGTCAGTACCAGTGAAGCTCTCCTTGTACGATCAAGTTCCAGTTTCCAAGAATGCCGAAATCGTGGTGAATCAGGGAGCCTTCTCGGATAAACCTTCTTCCATCGACAAGGATTCTGGAAAGATTACATGGGAAGTCGAATTGAAGCCGAAGGAGAAGAAGGTAATCGAATTCGGCTATTCGGTTGAATGGCCGAAAGGGAAAGAGATCGTTGGCAGGTGAGAGCGCCGGCATCGCCGACAGTGCCAACATCGCCGACAGTGGCAAAGATGGCACGCGTCGGATTTCGGCGGCAGGGCCTGCCGCCCTACAGCGGCCGAGCTACCCGGCGTTCTCACCCCTTCCGAAACAACGCAGCGTAGGCGCCATCCAGATTATCGCGGAACGGGATCGTTGATCGTTCTTCGACGAACTCAAGTTCTTTTATGTTTTCCCGTATGAAGGCAACGACCTCCTCGTTTTCTTCCGGCTCAATACTGCAGGTGCTGTAAACGAGCCGGCCGCCACGCTTCAGGAATGGAATTGTGGCCTGCAGAATTCGCGTCTGTAGTTGGTGCATGCGAGGGAAGTCCTGAGGGGTTAATCTCCAGCGCACGTCGGCTCTTCTGCGGATGACGCCGGTGTTCGTACAGGGCGCATCTAATAGAATGGCATTGAAAGTTTCACGCTGGAAAGGCGCAGAATGCTGTAGCCAATCGAGTAAAACAATCGTCGAATTGGCCACGCCTAGGCGGACCAGATTTTGTTCCAGGCGGTTCAGGCGGGCCCGGTCATAGTCGCAAGCGACCAGGTGTCCTTGATTTTCCATCAATTGCGCCATGTACGCCGTCTTCCCACCGGGCGCGGCACACGCGTCGAGAACCAGTTCACCCGCTGTTGGCGCCAGGAGATCGCATGACACGAGCGTGCTCGGGTCCTGTGCATATGCGACACCGGAAACGATCCAGGAAAGTGGCAGGCGATCGACTTCCAGACAATCCGGACGGCTTTCCAAGATCCTGGAGCCAGGAAAGCTTTCCTGGAGTTCATGCGCTGTGACGCGCAGCTGATTGGCTCGAACATAAATCTTGGCGGGTTCATTGTTCCAGGCGCAGAGCTGTTCGGCTGAGGCAGCCCCATAACGGCCCACCCATTTTTGCCAGAGAAATTCGGGAAGTGAATAGCGGATGTGAGGGGGCGCTTCGGCCAGCCGTTTCAGCACCGTCTCTTTCTCCGCGATCGATCTTCGTAGCACGGCATTTACCAGGGTCCGAGCCGGGCCTGCAATGTTTACTGTTTCAAAAACGGCAGCGTGATCCGGGATGCGCATTTTGTAGAGTTGATAAATCCCAAGGCGCAACACCTGACGCGTTGGCATATCTAAACCGGATGGCCGAAATTGTTGGATGATGAAGTCGAGATACGATCGGTTACGGATAATTCCATAGAATGCTTCTGTGACGAATGCGCGATTCGCGTTGCTGAAGGTTGTGCGCTGCAGCGCTTGATGAAGTACTTCGTCCGCAAACTCCCGCTCAGACTCCCATCGCTGAAGAGCTTTCAGGCAACAGAGGCGGGGATTCTTTGCTGGCATAGCATTCGCCCCGACGCTAAGCCGCTTCTAACTCCAAATTGAGAACCGCAGATTGCTATGGGGCTATGGAAGGGTCTTGCTTACAGTGCCTGTGGCCGCCGCGCGGCTTTAGTAGTCCATTGGGTCCTGTGAGCAACGTCCCTCCAAGACGTGGGCGTAATCTGCGGTTCCTCTGTCTTCTCAATGTCGGCCTGATGCGGATCAGGGTGTTACAGAGATTGTACGCCGGTTCACGAATTTGTCATGTTGAGCACCGTCTTGGCGCGCTAAGCGCCGGTGCGGCCAATGCCGTAATACCGAAAGCCAAGTTGAGTCATCGTTTCGGGATCAAACAAATTGCGACCATCGAAAACGATCGGCGTATGCATCGCCTTTTTTACTTCATCGAAATCGATGTTGTTGAACTCGTTCCATTCGGTGGCCAGAATCAGCGCTTCCGCGTCAGTGGCTGCTTCCAAGGCGGAGCCCTTCATCACGATTCCGGGACATAGCTTAAGTTCTTCAACCCTTGCCATCGCTTTCGGGTCGTAGGCCTGCACGACGGCGCCCTCCCGCAAAAGGTCATTGGCCACGTCGATAGCGACTGAACTTCTTACATCGTCCGTATCAGGCTTAAAGGTCAGACCCCAGATCGCGATCTTTTTGTCTTTAAGCACCCAAAGCGTGTCCCGGATCTTTTTAACAAAGCGCTCGCGTTGCGCCTTGTTGATTTCTTGCACCTCTTTTAGCAGGGTGAACGGCACGCCGAGTTGCTCACTGATGGCGATGAATGCGGCGAGGTCTTTGGGGAAACATGAACCGCCGTAGCCGAGACCGGCGTTGAGGAAGCTGCGGCCAATTCGTTTATCTGCCCCGATACCGTCCGCGACTTTTTCAACATCGGCGCCGCTGGCTTCGCAGATAGCTGAGATGGCGTTGATATAAGAAATTTTTAGGGCGAGGAAGGAGTTCGCTGCATGCTTGATCAGCTCGGCGCTATTGATGTCGGTGACCATGATTGGCGCCATGAAGGGCTCATAAATCTTCTTCATCAAAGCGAGCGCTCGGTCGCTATTTGAACCAATCACAATCCGATCCGGATTCATCAGGTCGTTAACGGCACAACCTTCTCTTAGAAATTCGGGATTGCTGACTACGTCGAAATCAACGCCGGCTTTGTTATAACGCCGGATCGTGTCAGCCACTTTCTCTCCGGTTTTGACCGGGACCGTGCTCTTATCAACGATGACGCGGTATTCCTTCAAAACCGCGGCAATCTCTCGAGCGACCTTTTCGATATAAGTCAGGTCGACGCTTCCGTCGACCAGTGGCGGAGTGGGGACGGCGATGAAAACAACCTGAGAATGTTTGACTCCCTCCTCGGTGCTCTCAGTGAACCGCAGTCGGTGCGCCGAAACGTTTCGGTGGATAACCTCTTCCAACCCCGGCTCGTAGATCGGAACCTTGCCGCTTCGAAGAGCATCAACTTTCCTGCGATCGTTATCGACGCAGATGACGTTGTGACCAACATCGGCAAAGCACGCGCCTGTGACCAGGCCAACGTAGCCGGAACCTATGATCGAGATATCCATACGGTTTTCTGGAAAAAAAGCGAGCCTTTCAGATACCTAGGATTCCGCCTTTGTCCAGCGCTGGATTCAGGCTGCTATTGCCCCAATGCGCTTCCGACATTCAGATGTAGCGGCAAACCAACTCGAGGTAAGTCTTTAAGAGTAAACGTGATGTAGACGCCCTGCTGCTGTTTGCCACCGCCATTATTCTTAACATCGAGCCCGAAGGAGGCAACCCAGCTACTAAAGTCACGATGGATCGCGTAAGTCTGCTCCAGGAATGTGCCAGTTTGTGCTTCGTACGCTTCATAAATGCTGAACCCCCAGTTCTCGTTGATCCGAAAATAGCTGGTGACGGCGACCTGGTTGCTGTCCTGGAAAAATGGGTTGCCATGAAGGTATCGGTCGGAGAGCGCGATCCTGATGTTTGGATTAATGGTCCAGTCGACGTAGGTATTAAATTCGGAAAATCCGCGACTGAACACCGGCAGCTGTGAATCGATCGAGAGCGACAGCCATGGTACCGGCTGAAATCGGAACCGATTAAAGATGTTTGAATAATCTTGCAGGACCTGCGTCGTTTTACCGGTTTTGGGATCCCTTTTTATGCTTATGGGCTGGGCGAAGGGATTGTTAAAATTGACATCGAAATAGGTGTCGAGGTCCAACCAGTCCAGTGTGGCATTGTCGCGCCGTGTCAGGAGCCGGCTTCTCACTCCCAGCCGAAGGATGGTCCAATGGTTGATCGAATCGATTGAAGTAAACTCCGGGAAATCGATCGGTGGCAACCTGGTGCTAGTAATGAAGCGATCCATTGGCAGAACATCGTTAGGGTTTAGCGTTGGTGTCGAAACCCAGGAAAAATTCAAATAAGGTTGAATCACGTGGCGGAGTCCATCCAGACCGAGCCAGCGGGTTTGTACTCCTTCGTACGCTCTTGAAAGCTTAAATGACGCTTCGGCGCCGGCATTAAGCGCAAGACGCCAGTGAGCGCCGCCCGGCCCCTGCAAAAGGGCGCCGTCCGGTCCGGGATGAGTGATGGTGCCTTCTATAAGAGGAGGAAAATTGCTGCCATCCGCCTCTGTAAATGTGCCGGTCCGGCTGTAGTATGTTCCGCGAACCCCGATGCGGGGCACGATGGAAAGCCAGCCAAAGTAGGTTTTGGGAAACACTAATTGATGGAATGTATCGAATCGGAATGTTCGATAATCCGGGTTGAAAACGCTATTGTTTAAGTCTGTGAAGAAAAAACTATCACGATTGTTAATGTCAGTCTTTGAAGCAATCCCGGACGCAAACTTACGCGCGAGCCAGGCAGCGCTCGTTGTGGCCTCGTAAAAGATCGGGCTGTTGAACAGTGGAGTTCGCGCGATTTCCCAACTGATTTCCGGCAGCCGTTCGGTCGTCTCTTGAAAATTATTTACCTGGATGCGGGCAAGCGCCATCAAAGTGTAGGCTTCGCCGCGTTTGACCAACTCGAAATAGGTGTCCGGCGTTGGATCGACGCCGAAGAGGCCTGGATAAAAATCCTGCATGAAGTAGCGATCGCTCAACTTATTAAAGTCGATGACGGCCGAAATATCGCTGGTCAGATAGGTCCTACCTTGGTAAGCGACGCGGTACCGCTGGCCGCTAATCGGGCCACGGTCCAGCGACGTCTGGTTAGCGTTCGGGTCTAGGTCATACATGCCGTAAATCTCCAGTCTTCCGTAGGTCTCGTGATCATTCTTATCGCGATAGTTGACGTCGAAACCGAGCGCCGGGCCACGGGCGCTGCGCAGGTCGAAATGAGCGGTTCCGCTGGTGTTTGTTTGTATGGGAAACGTGATCGAGGTCATCGCGTAGGCGCCCCAGTTCCCGTTATACCCGGGCGCAATGTTGTAGCTGAACTGATTGTTCAGCGATTGGTACAAATATGGGAACCAGAGGATAGGCACGTTTCCAACAAACAGAGTCGCGTTGGAAAGAATCATCCGATCATTGGGATAGATGCGGATCGTGCGGGCTCGGATTTGATAGTCCGGTTGCGATGAATCGCTGGTCGAAACGTATCCATTGCGAATTGTGAACTCGCTTGTTTCGATCGAGGAAAGGCTATCGCCGACAATTTCAAACGGTATCTTCCGAGCACCGAAATCAGCCATTCTCAATTGCTTCGTGTCGAGGTTGTAGATCGCGCGATCGCAGACAAATGCATATCGCTCTCGGTAGATACGAACGTTGCCGCGAACTATTACATCGCGAGTATTCGGATCGTATTCCGAATAATCGCAATAGATGGTCAAGTCGCTGTAATGAATCACAACGTTACGCTCCGAGATGAACGTTTCTCCTTCACGGCGCGTTTCTCCTTCGGATGTGATCTCGATTGGGAGCTGTTCCGCTCTGGAAGACTTCTCTGTAGGAAGCAGAAACGGATTTTCTTGTTGGGCAGGTTGCTGGCCCCAGAGCAGATTGGCGAGGAAGAATGATAGAATGAGACTGAAGGTCCGAAGCCGCATGAACAAATCTTTTAGGAGCCTAAGTGAAGCTTAGAGCCAATCGCGAGGCCACTGGAAATGCAAGGGAAAAAGGGGACTCTCACGCCAAGCCGCCAGACAGAAGGGAGCTCACGCC
>JBKPBY010000151.1:0-5248 GCA_046727075.1 bacterium
AAAAGCCAGGGCTATCAGCATGATGCCAAATATGAGTGCATACGCCCCGATCCAAAAGGCAATCGCCAGAGCACCCGCGCCCGGAAAGATAATAATGAGGATACCGAATAACAGAGAAAGGAAGCCCGTTAACACGAGCCATTTTTCGTTGGCAATTGCTGTTCGCAGCCGAATGCCTGACACAATTTCAAACACTCCCGTAAGGATCGCCCAGAAAGCAATCAGGTAGAGGAGCACCATGGCCGTTATTCCAGGCCAAACGAACGTTACGACTCCAGCGATGATTCCAACAATGCCTTCCAGCAGGAAAGCCCAATTATGCCTGGGAGATCTTACCCCTGATACAAGATCAAAAATGCCGTCCAAAAAAGCATAGGCCCCGAAAAGCAGGACCAGTACCAGCAGCGTCTTACCTGGCATGAAGATGGCCAAAAGGCCAAATAGCACGGCAAGCAGCCCGCGCAGGGCCACGGTCCACCAATAGCGAGCCAATAAATGCAGCATAGATCAGCCTCCTATTGGCTTCCAGGCTTGCAAAAAATCTCGCTCCAGTAAAATTCAAGCTTTGGCCGGTCCAGCCTTTTCCGTCGATTCGGTAGCCGCAGCCTCCAGATTGCCGGACTCGCCAAAAGCCGGCACCTCCCGGCCAACCAACCTATAAAAGGTCGGTCCATCGATTGACTCGGTCTTCAGTAATTCGGCAGCGACATGCTCGAGCTGGTCGCGATGCGTGGATAAGGTTTCCTTGGCTTGCTGGTACGCCCGGTCGAGCATCTTCTTAACTTCTTCATCGATTTCGCGCGCAGTCTCTTCGCTGCAGTCCCGCTGCAACTGAAAATCCTGGCCGGCAAGAAACGTTGGCTGGCGCTGGGCGCAGTTGGCTAGTCCGACCCGATCGCTCATTCCATACAGCGTGACCATCTGCCGCGCTAGCGCAGTAGCACGTTCCAGGTCGTTCTGCGCTCCGGTACTGACCTCACCAAAAACAATCTCCTCAGAGGCGCGGCCACCGAGCAATCCGCGAAGCCGATCCAACAGCTCGCTGCGCGTCATCAGAAACTGGTCTTCGGCTGGCAACTGCATCGTGTAACCGAGGGCCGCTCTCCCTCGCGGGACGATACTGATCTTGTGTACTGGATCAGCATGAGCACTATAGGCAGCTACCAGTGCGTGACCGACCTCGTGATACGCAACCCGGCGTTTCTCGTCATCGCCAAGGCGACGGCTCTTGCGTTCGGGTCCGGCCACTACTTTCTCGATCGCATCTTCCAGATCCTGTTGGGTGATTTCTGTCGCGTGCCGTCGCGCTGCCAGTAAGGCGCCCTCGTTCAGCAGATTTGCCAGGTCAGCGCCGGAGAGCCCAGCAGTAGCAGCGGCGATGCGCCGCAAATCAACATTGGCCGAGAGACGCTTATTTCTGGAGTGCACCTTCAGGATCGCCTGGCGGCCATCCAGATCAGGAGCATCGACGATGACCTGCCGATCAAATCGACCGGGACGAAGCAGAGCTCGGTCGAGAATCTCAGGACGATTAGTTGCGGCAAGGATGATAACGCCAGTATTAGGCTCAAAACCATCCATCTCTACGAGGAGGGCATTCAGCGTCTGTTCGCGCTCGTCGTTGACGGCCCCGACATGGACGCCTCTTTGCCGGCCAATCGCGTCTAGTTCATCAATGAAAATGATGCAAGGCGCATGTTGCTTCGCTTGCTTGAACAAATCGCGCACCCGGGCCGCACCTACCCCGACAAACATTTCAACGAAATCACTGCCGCTTATCGAAAAGAACGGTACTTTTGCCTCGCCGGCTACAGCTCGTGCCAAAAGTGTTTTGCCAGTTCCGGGCGGGCCAACTAACAGCACACCTTTGGGGATCTGCGCGCCCAGGCCTTCGTATTGCTTAGGCTGTTTGAGGAAGTCGACGACCTCCTTCAATTCGAACTTCGCTTCATCGCAGCCGGCGACATCGTCAAATGTAACTCCGGTATCGCGATCAGCCACGAGCCTGGCGCGACTCTTCCCGATAGAAAGGATGGATTGTCCGGTGGGATTAAGACGGCGCGCCAAGAATGCCCAAATGCCAATCATAACCGCAATCGGCAGTATCCATCCAACCAAGAGTTGTGAAATAACGCCGGGCCGCGCAGCGGCGAATTCAACATTTGCGGCTTGCAACTCCCTGACCAGATCGGGATCTTCGACGCGCTCGGTCCGAAAGTTGAATGGTTGAGTTTGGGTTGGCGGTTGGCTCCGTTGCTGATCGGGAGCCGGACTGGGACTTGAGTCGGGCTTTTGGCTGTCGGTGGCGGGAGACGCCGTTGGACCCGGCTCAGGTGTTTGGTTCTTGGGAACGATCCGGCCATCGATTTCGTTCTGCTTGACCAGAGCTGCGACCACTTCATGCCGGGCCAGATGTGCTTTGAACTGGCTATAAGGAATGGTGCGAACCGACATCTGGTAAAACAGGTCTTGCCAACCCCAGAGAATCAGCATCGCAAAAAGAAAGTACAGGAACCCCCTGGGCCAGCGCGGCTCGGGCTGATCTACTTTAGCCGGTTTTTTGATCGGAAGATCGATCTGAGGTTTTGGCTTCATACTTGTCCTTTAACTACGACCGCCCGCGACGTCTGAAAGTTCAATGCGGTCACGCCAAGTTCCAGATGCCAAGGGGTGCGGTTGCCATAGCAATCGAGTGGCGGTGGCTTATAGTCTTCACGAGAAAAAAGCAAAATGGGTCGCTTCATTATACTCTCTGGACCGTCATGCGTGGGCAAAGGACCGCTGCAGGAGGCGTTTAGCAAGTTTTATCCCGACCTCGCCGGAAAGCTGAAAAAGCTTGTGTTGTACAATAGCCGCGCGCCGCGTCCCGCGGAAATCGATGGGAAAGATTACCATTTTCGAAGGAGACAAGAGATCGAATCATTGCGTGGGAAAGAAGACTTCGCCGTTCTCGATGTTCGGGGCGACCTGCAAGCTGTTGATTTAGAGCAAGCGAATCAGAAGCTCGCCCAAGGTGATCTATTTTACGAGGGCAATCCCTTCGTTGGACGCAAGTTACTGGACACCTTCGAGTCGAAGGTCGACATCCTCAGTATTTTTCTGACGCCGCTTGCGAAGGAGGAGTTTCTCTATTTGCGATCGCCCGATCGGAATGTGTCATTAGCCGACTTCCTGACCGACGTGATGCGACGAAAGCTTCTACGAAGAACGCAACGCCAAAAAGGTATTCTCGCGCTGGCGGATTTGGAAAACATCGAGCGCCGAGCCAAGAGCGCTTACGCCGAACTGAAAGAGGCATGGCATTTTGATCACGTGATTCCAAATCACGATGGGGAGGACAGTGAGAATTGGAATGGGTTCTACTATCCGGTGGGGGATGCTCGTCGTGCGCTTCTGGCTTTCGCCGACCTGATCAACGGGCGGGTTCCGCCATTTGTGGAAAAGTGGGACAAGGATTTGTTGCCGTAAGCCCTACAAAAATCGAATTCCAAGCTTTCTGTTCCGTCGAATGAAAGAGCATTGTTCGCTCGGCAGTGTTCACTCCTTAGGAAGATGTTTTGCGAGCATGAGTCACCGGACCATTCATGGGCTGCGCAGGGCATTACGGAAATACGTTAGCGAATCCCGCTTGAGCGAATATCGGGTCGCTCTGCTGATGGGTGTGTCAAGCAATTCATTGAGGGATTGGCTAAAAGGCGGGACGCACCCGCAGCCGCGTACGCTGGACGCGATCAGAGAGTTCCTCCAGCGACACCATGCATTGAGCACTGCACCAAAGCAGCAACTGCCTGCGGAAGCAGAGAGACATTCGGTGGGCCGCACCTAGATTTCGCCGAGTCCGTGTTCGAAAACAGGCCTCATACGTCCTCCGGTTTCCGAGCAAAGAGATACGCTCGACGAGTTTGAGCCTCAACCCGAGGATAGGGATCTCTTTCGATAACCTGTTCGATCAGAAATCCGGCGGCACGGAGAGAATTCGCGACTTCTTCGGATCGAAACAGATGAAAATCCAACGCTACCTTGACTCCCCACAACTCGTCGAAATGCAATATCTCGTCCCCCACATGAAACGTGATCAGGAGCAGACCTCCTGGCCGAAGTATCCGCCACATTTCTGAAAGAACTTTTACGTGCTCAGCTTGCGGGATGTGGATGATAGAATAAAAGGCAGCGATGCCGGCCCACGTTGCATCCGGGACATCCAGTGCAAACATATCGCCCTGCCGAAATTCGATTCCCGGATTCATTTGCCGGGCGCGTTCGACCAATTCTGCCGATAGGTCGATCCCACAAATATTGACTCCTCGATCGTGCAGATACCTGGCTACGTGACCGGGCCCGCAACCGAGATCGCACACAGGACCGACCGAACGAAGCTTGGCGGCAAACCGGTCTAATAACTCTCGATCGAGCGGCTTATCCTTCAGCTCATTGTAAATCCTGCGGACATATTCGTCGGCCAACCGATCGTAGCTGAGCTGGGTGTTTCCGGTGTTTGTTTCTTCCGGTGGATTCACGCTAGCCGAATGTTTTGCCACCCTGAGCCCAGAGATGGCGCGAGACATCTGTCAAAACTATATAAATCCGCTCCGGAGGAATTGCGGTTTGTGCCGAAATTTCGGTCAGTCGAGCACACAGAGGTTCCCGTTTTTGATCGGGAACACCGATACTGCTGAGTTCCAGGAATGCTGCCGGGGAATCGTCACCGGCAAAGACCATCGGCAATCCTTCTACAATAGAGGCCATCACGTATTGTTTAGGTTTGCCCAATTGAGAGGCAACGAGATCGGACACGACTCCTAGCAAAAGCCTTTGTTTTTCTTTCGGGAGAGTTTGATTCGTGTGAATCGCGGCATACGGCATAGTCGTAGTGCAAACGGTGCGCAAGCCCAGCATCGGATCAAGCCCAAATCAAAATGGTCTTCACGGAAAAAACAGACCAGGACTCGCCTCAACGCAGGTCCATTTTGGATGCGAGAAACGAACACGGAATACTATGCCAGAAGAAGAAACTCTTGAACGCGCCCACGAAGCAGAGCGAGAAGGCAAAGCTCCTTCCACACAAGCAGGCGAATTTGTTCGCGAAGAAATCGAGCATGTTCGGCAGGGCAAGCATGGAGCGCGATCAGCCAAGCAGGCCGTAGCGATCGGTCTATCCAAAGCGCGCCGTGCCGGAGTGAAGTTACCGCCACCAAAAAAAGGGACAGTTTCTGAAGCTACGCGTCGAAAGGCGGCACGCGAAACAAAG
>JBKPBY010000152.1:0-7199 GCA_046727075.1 bacterium
CGATATTGCCAAATACCGTCAACACCGCGATGCCTCGTTCGCGGGCATAGCCACCCCACCGAGCGTGTAGAATAATCGCGTTCCAAATCACGATGAGGAGTGCACCGTTCTCCTTTGGATCCCAACCCCAGAAGCGTCCCCTGGATTGGTCCGCCCAGAAACCGCCTAGGATCGTACCGGTGAAGCTGAACAAAGTGGCGAAACAAACGACTCCGTACATCATGCGCCCGAGCGATTTCGCGGTCGCCTCATCGAACGATTTGCTCAACAGGCCGCGCAGAATGTAAATGATTCCGAGAAACCCGGCGAGAAATGTAGCCGAGTAACCGAGAGTAACCGAGACGACGTGAGTCGCGAGCCAGACGTTTGTGTCCAGCACAGCTCTCAGCATCTCGAGGCTATCGCCATCGAGCTGCAAGTTCTGAGCTATCAGCAAGGTCACAAAACCAATCGCGGAACCGCATACACTGCCAATTCCGTTCTTGTAGAAGCGTTCCAGAAACAGGCAGAGAAGAACCGCTCCCCAACCGACAAAAATGGCCGAGCTATAAAGGTTGGTGACGGGTGGCCGGCCCTGTAAGTACATCCTTGTAACAAGCCCGGCTGTGTGAAGGAGAAACGCAAATAGAAGAAGAATGGCAGCAGTCTTGCCCAGAGTTTTCGGCCACTTCAACCAGGAGACAAGAGCCAAAACGAAGGCAATGATGTACAAAACCATCGCCTGGAGGAATGGCTGGGCTTGATTGAAGAAGAACTCGAGACGAGGCCGATTCAGCTCCTGTGGGATGGTTTCTTCGAGATGCTGATTATATTCCTTAATTGCCAGGTTGAATCCGTCTATATCCCCGCTTCGATAAGCTGAGATTAGAAGTCCGAAGACCGTGGCCGGATAAGGCACCTTTCCAGTGCTGATAGCGCCGAGCAGCGCTTGTGAAATATGCTGCCATTTGTCACCGTCAGTCGTTCCATTGGGATTGGGAATCGCGTAGGCGTATTTGATTTGACCGAGGTTATGGTAGCGTTGGGTGAACAATAAAATGCGCTCCAAATCCTGGCTATTGAACGGCCTGTTTGCGCCCTTGTCTTGGATGGCTTGCATCCCCGGTTGAATGACCGAGGCGAACGCTTGAATTTCTTTGGCAAAATCGGGCGAATCGTCGGGCTGAACCGTGTTTCTCAACTGAATGTACAGACCCAGAGCATCCCTTAGTCTGATAATCGCCCTCTGGAACGCGTCATGGCTTTCCACTTCTGTTTGCGCGGCTAATCCCGCTTGTTTTTCAATCTCGCCAACAAACGGTTCCAGGTCGCTCAGCGAATACTTGTTCGATTTGTCCTTCGCTTCATGCCAGCCAAAGAGACCGAGAATTTCGGGATTGGTCACCTCGAACACCTTTGCGAGATCCGCGCGCTGCGGCATCATGAAAACGTCCAGTAACCACTCTCGTTGCGGCCGGCTCTTCCCATCTGGGGTCGTAAAGCTTCCGTGGTGATTCATGGCAAACAGCGAAACGCGGGCCAGTGTATCCATCGGCATCACCCGGCCGTTGACCAATACCGGGAGCCGGCCGAAGCCATCGACGTCGAAACCGGACGGTTGCCTGACCGGAATCATCTTGGTGATGGCCCAGAGTAGAAGGCCAAGGCTAAAGACCCAGGGGAAAAGCTTTCTCATGCGCTCAAAAGTTGGACTCTTCTCCCTTTGGCTTTAAGCTGAAGAGGTACTCGACCAGATCGTCGACTTCGGCGTCCTTGATCGTTCCAGCCCAGCCAGGCATATAGAGTGGGGGCGGCGGGCGTTTCGGGTCGAGCGCAGTAATCTCATGCTGGCCTTTGAGAATACGGTCCTTTAGTTCGTCTTTGGTGTAGCCCTCCGCCACGTGGATCAGGTCGGGCACAAGTTCGGCAGTCTTGGAATTGGGATTCGGCACACCGCCTTTGCCGTCCGGACCATGGCAGCCAGCGCACCCGTACTTGCGATAGACTTCGTGGCCACGCTCGTCGGGGGTCATGACTGCTGGGAGACTCATTGTGACCTTCTCTTCACGCAACTGCACCAGGAAGTCTGTCAAGGCGCGAGCCTCATCTTCAGTAAAACCAAACTGTGGCATGACGGTGCCAGGACTGACAGCCTTGGGCTCGCGGAAGTGTTGAATCATCCACTCGGGCGAGCGTCGCAGGCCGACGTCGTCAAGGGGTGGCCCGACTGTGCCGCCTTTGCCGGCAATCGAGTGACACCCTATACAGCCCTTCTGCTCGAACAATCGCTGCCCCACGCCAGCACTGGGAATGACTTTCATGGAGGCGTAGTAGCCGGGTGTGGTTTCGCCAGTCTGGCTCAGCATAAAAAGCGTGATTGCTTCCAAGTCCGGATCGGAAAATCTTTGTGGCGGCATGGCGGATCCCGCTGTGACCGTAGCGGGCGTGAGGAAATGTTGCTTCAGCCATCCCGGCGAATGGCGAGCGCCTACCCTGTCGAGTGCCGGCCCAATAACACCGCCGCTGCTGCCGAGTTTATGACACCCACGGCAACCGCTTTCCTCGAACACTTGCTGCCCGCGTGCCAACTCTGGTGCTGCAGGATTATCGGCAGCTTCGTGACATTTGCCACATGATGCCTGGATGTATCGCAGCGACAGCATCGGCTCATCCCAATGCGGCACGTTGCCGTGCGCATCAGCAGCGTCGGTAGCGCGGCCCTGGCCGCGATGGCAGATGGTGCATCCAAATCTCTCAGGCGGGTGTTGTTCGTGAAGCGGATGATACGCCAACGGTTGCGGGTACCCGCCGTAGCTCGGGTCATCCACCGCAAGATGGCAGGTTGTGCACCGATCCACACGGTTGAGATCAGGAAGGAGGATTTGCCTGATTTGGAGGGGCATTTTTTGTGCCAACGCCCGCTGCTGGGGCGTGGTGGCCCGGCGCGTTTCCTCCTGAATGAACTTACGTTGGTATTCCTTCCACTCGCGGTCCTCGTCTTTGTAATAGCCGAGCACCACCAGACCGCCGACCAGGAGGCCCAACACGGTGAACCAACCGTAGAATTTGCGGAGCGACCCGTCGGCCATATTAGTGACCTTCCATAGCCGCGGGAGGCTTTTTCCATGGTTCTTGCCAGGACCAATTCGGGCCACGGAACATTGTGCCGATGATCGTCAGCACGATGGCAATCACCAGGCAGACTGTAAAAATTGTATTGGCGACGATACGCTCCCGGGCAAACCACCGACCGACGCCTCTGCGTTTGCGGTCCAGGTAGGGTAGCAGTACCAGGGCCATAACCAGCACCCCGGGCACTACCACGCCGCCCCAGAACGCAGAGTAGCTGACCAGTTCCTGGAGACCAAGGAAGTACCATGGTGCTTTCGCGGGGTTGGGCGGATGAATTGGGTTAGCCAGTTCTTCCAGCGGTGCGTTCCGGAAAATCGCCAGGAGCAACACCACGACTACAACAATCAGGAACAGCAGGAGCTGGCGGAAAACCAGGTGCGGCCACGCGAAAACCTCTTCCTCTGGGTTCTTGCCGACTTGCAGTGTAGTGCCGCGGGCGAGTTCCATCAGGCCGTAGGTCTTGCTGGTGGGCAAGTGGCTGAGCTCGACTTGCTGGACGACGTCTCCGGGCTCATCGGGGCGCGACAGCCCGCCGTCCTTGCGTACACGCCAAAGGTGCACGGCAATCAGAAAGCCTGCCACCGCCGGTAGCACGATCACGTGCAAAGAGTAAAACCGGATCAGCGCTTCCTGGCCAACCACGTTGCCTCCGAGCATCAGGTATTTGAGGCTGGGGCCGATATACGGTGCGTAAGCGGCGATATTTGTGCCGACGGTGATCGCCCAGAAGGCGAGTTGGTCCCAAGGCAGAAGGTAACCGGTGAAACTGAGTCCCAGAGTCAGCAGAAACAAGCCAATGCCGAGCACCCAGTTGAACTCACGCGGCCGTTTGTAGGCTCCGGTGTAGAAGACCCGACACATGTGCAACAGCACAAAAATCACCATCAGATGCGCAGCCCAACGGTGCATGTTGCGCATTAACAGACCGGCAGAGACGACGAACTGCAGGTCCTTCATGTCGTTATAGGCGTGGTCGGTGCTGGGCACATAGTAGAACATCAGAAGTACGCCCGTTACGATCAGAATCAGGAAAAGGTAAAGTGAAATCAGCCCTAGCCCAAGCGAGTACGAGGCACGCAGTGAGTGGCGATTAACTTTCGCCGGCTGGATGTGCAGCAGGAAACTGGAAACCATTGCCTGCGTCCGTTCCA
Source organism: bacterium (assembly GCA_046727075.1). GTDB lineage: Bacteria > Verrucomicrobiota > Verrucomicrobiia > Chthoniobacterales > JAFAMB01 > JBKPBY01. The sequence continues at coordinate 4,263 of JBKPBY010000152.1, forward strand.
AGTTGCTCTGCGGCAGGCCGACCCGGAAAATCGAGCGACCGACGCGCGTGTGCTCGAACCACTTCCAGATCCGCTTGGGTAGAGTGCCGTTCACAACACCAGGTATTTGTCGGCGTTGACCAACTGATTTTTATCGACGAGCAGCCGGTGATCCTTGCTCAGCGTTATGGAAAACCATTCCAACGAGCGCGGGGCCGGACCACTTTTGACGGTGCCCTGGTCGTCAAATACGCTGCCGTGACACGGGCAATTGTAGCCTTGGCCCGTGCGATTCACCGTGCAACCCAGGTGGGTACAAATGGCCGAGAGACACCGGAATGTGTTGCCTTGGCGGACGAGAAAGACCCGCTCCTCTTCAAGGAACGTCACCGAACCGTCCGTATAATCCTCTGGCTTGCCAGCCTTGAATAACAGGCTGGGCTCGAACAGCACATTCGGCACCAGAAACCGCACTGTGCCCACCGCCGATGCGCCGGCCGCGAAACCAGCCGCAAGCCAGCCGAGAGTGAGTTGAAAAAAACCACGCCGCGAAACGTCTTTGCTGGCAGTTGAATGATCCATGTCAGCCAGCCACAAGTTCAACCCGCTCCATCATAACCGCGCCGGTCGGGCAGCGAGCGGCACATAACCCGCAGCGGATGCAACTGGTCTCGTCCTTGATAATCGCGGCATGCTCGCCGCGCTCGGGCACGCGCCCGTACCGGGCAAGTAATGCGGCCTGCAATCTTTCGTCGCCCCGCAAATCGACCACGTCCACCAGCCGCAAGCAGTATTCGGGACAGACGTCGGCACAACCGCCGCAGAGGATGCATTTGTCGCCGTCAAACACCGGGCTGATATGACATTTGAGACAGCGATCGGCTTGCATTCGCGCCTCGGGTTCGGGGTAAGCTTTCTCCACTTCCGCGATCCCGATTCGCCGATCCAGCGGCAGCGTTGGCGGCGCGCCGCGAACGAGCTTTTCGTAATCGGGTTTCATCTGGTACTGAAGTGTGTTGTAAATTGTCACGCGTGCCTGGCGCGGCTCGGCCGGCACGCGGCCCGTCAGGAATTTTGCAATCGAATTCGCCGCCTTCTTACCCTCGGCTACAGCTGTGATGATGATCCGCGGGCCAAAGGCCACATCGCCGCCCGCGAATACGTCGGGACGCGACGTCGCCATCGTCTGCGGATCAGTCTGCAGCGTGCCCCGTGGCGTGAGCTTCAGGTTGTCTTCGGGACGAATCCAGGAAAGGTCCGCCGATTGGCCGATAGCAAGAACGACCGTCTCGCAATCCACTGTTTCCTCGCTGCCTTCGATGAACTGCGGATTAAACCGCCGGTTTTCGTCGAATACGCGGCTAACCTTGATCAGTTCAATCTCGGTGACGTTGCCCTCGCTTCCGAGAATCCGTTTCGGGCCGAAGCGCGTATGGAGCCGGATGCCTTCCTTTTCGGCCTCTTCGATCTCCTCGCGTGCCGCCGGGATTTCATCAAGGCTCTCCAGACAATACATGTGGACTTCTGGCACGCCCTTGCGGATGGCTTCGCGCGCCACATCCAACGCGAGGCGCACCTCGTCGGGCGCTTCCGGCTCGCGCGCGGTCAACTCCTCCAGCGCCGACGCGGCCTGGCGCAACGCCTCACGCAATTCCGCCTCGCTCATGCCGGCAAACTTTTCCGTCTGGCGTACGACCGAACGCGCCGCGTCGAAGGCGACGTTACCGCCGCCGATGACGACGACTTTCCGCCCGAGCGTCACGCGGTACCCAAGATTGACGTTGAGCAGGAAATCAATCGCTCGCAGCACGCCGTCGAGTTGCACGCCCTCAATAGCCAATTCGCGGCTTTTGTGCGCGCCAATGCCCAGGAAAACGGCTTCGTAGCCCTGTTGTTTCAGGTCCTCCAATCCGAATTCGCGACCGAGCCGGGTGTTCAGGCGTATCTCCACGCCGAGCGACTCGATCGCCGCGATTTCCGCCTGGATGATCTCGCGCGGCAACCGGTATTCGGGCACGCCGAGCACCAACATCCCGCCCGGCACGTTTTGTGCCTCGAATACCGTTGGAGAAAACCCCATCAACGCCAGTTCGTGCGCGCAGGAGAGGCCGGCGGGTCCGGCGCCAATGACCGCCACTTTTCGCCCCTCGCCGATGCGCTCGCGGCGCGGATCGCGTAGTTCAGGATAGACGCGGCCGAGATCGAAGTTGTCAGATTCGGCGCCGAATTTCTCACAGACGAACCGTTTCAACGCGCGAATCGAGATCGACGCGTCGAGTGCTCCGCGCCGGCATTTTGCCTCGCACGGCGCCGCGCAAATGCGGCCGCAGATGGAGGCGAAAGGGTTCGGCGTGCGGGCGATAATGTAGGCGTCTTCGTAGCGCCCCTCGGCGATGGCCTGTACGTAGCCGCCGGAATCCGTGCGGACTGGGCAACCCTCGCGACAGAGGACTTGCCGGGTAAAATAATTCACGTCCGGCAATTCGACCGAATAGGCTGTCGGCATTCGAGTAAATATAGGCTGCTCCGAGCAAACCGTTAATGGTATTTGTCGTGCAGTTCTTTGATCTTGGCCTCTGCAGCGGCCTTATCCGCAGGGGAAAGCCTGGCGAGTTTCGCGTCGAGCATCGCCTTCTTACGGACGCTGGAGTCGTACACCAGGAAATCGTAAATCTCTTTACCCTCTCCGGGCCCGATGCCGGAGCCGGGCTTGCTCATCATCCGATGGATATAGCGCGACCAGTCGTCGGGCAGCGCATAATCCGAGTTGATCGGGCGGCTCAATTTGTGGCACTGGGAACACTTCTGGGAAAAGACCTGGTAATATCCCTGGAGTGTTGCGGGATACCCCGAGACGTTAATTGTTGCAGGTCCTTTTTCAAAGCGCTCTATCCGCGCTTGCGTTGCGGCATCCAGCGCTTGCGCGAAGCTCAGGCCTGCTCCGATCAGGCCGAATGC
>JBKPBY010000153.1:0-10137 GCA_046727075.1 bacterium
ATCAATCCCGTTTGGACCATCGCCGGAACATTCCCTTTTTCAGCCGCCTTTTCATACCAACTTAGTGCGAAGGCAGGATCCGTTTCCCGACCGAACTGCCCAAGTAATAACATCGCCGAAATAACTCCCTTTTCCGCGGCGCGCGTGAGGTCAGGCTTGGCGGCGGCGAAACTCGAAGGATCGATCTTACCCTGCGATGTGCGTGCTTCAGAAAGGAGGTTTTCGAGACGTTTTGCTGCCTCAGACCGATCGGGGTAGCGGTCCATTAGCTTCAGGTAATCTCTGAGCGCCCCCTGCCAATCGCCGTTTTTGCCAAGTTGCTGGGCGGCCGCCAGCTCTTCTGAATAGGAATCGGACGGAGGCGGGATAGTTGGTTGCGGGCTCGGTCCATTTTCCTGCGGTGTCGGCAGCGAATGAACCTCCTTTTCGGTCAACATCTCCTGCATCTCCTTTTGAATTTCCGCCTGCTTGTCGGGGTTACGGTCAGCAAGCTCCAGATAAGCTTTCTGCGCAGATTCAAAATCGCGTTTCTCTCGAAGTTGCCGGGCAGACGCTAAACCTTTCTCGTATGATTCACCACCACCCAGCATTGGAGAAGGAGTGGCTGAGCCTTGTGAAGCCAGCTTCGGCGTAGGCGTGTGTTGAACGAGAGGCGTCTCAGCTGCCTGGGGAGATTCGACTGGCTGAGGAGTGTGCTGAGCGATCGAGGGGCTCGGGCCGGGCGAACCTGGCGCAATTTGGCGCTGGTTTTCGGTGACATACTGGTACAAATATTTGCCTCCCACACCAAGCGCTGCCAGGAACAGAATCCCGAGGCCGATGATCAAAAGGAGCCCGGTCGTCGAAAAACTCGGTTTCTTCGGAGGCGGCGGCGTGATTCTGGGTTGAACCGGAGAAACCGAATCGGACCTTTGCGGAGTTAAAACCGGCGGTTTCTTACTTGTCTCAGGCAACGGCGGCGGCGCAACCGAGACCCCAGTTGGAGAAAAAGCAGTGGCTAGCCTGGTTCCTACCGAAGCAGTTAAATGGCTCTGCGAGCGGAAATCGCGGCCAATAAACCTGATCTCGTTTCCGAGCAAGCGTGCCATTTCCGTTGCGGAAGGAAGATCGTCGATTAGACCCTTGCGCAGGACAGCGTTTCCTTGTTCAGAAAGGCTGGCAATAGGTGTGTATCGTCCGGTGGATTCGACTGTGCTCCTTGGTCCGCCGAGCAATTCGTAAACGAGCAGCGTCAACACGCTCAGATAGCTTCCACGAGGTCCGCTACCCGCATGTGGTTGAACAAGCGTCGCGGCACCACCCGCCCAAGTCGCTGAATCGGATTGAACAGACGAAAAATCGACCGAGGAGACTTTGACGCTAGGCTCGGGCCATTCAGTAAGAGGACGACGCAACAACTCCTCGTTAGACGGCCTTAATCCCGGTGAAACCAATCGGACGCCGGAGAGAGTTAGATCAACTTGCTGTAATCCGTGGGCACGGGCATGATCCGCTACCGGTGCGAGCAATTCAGCAAGATTGACGGCTTCGACCGGCGTAAGAACGCTGCGAGCCCGCAACAAGTCAGTTAACTGGGCTCCATCAATCGGTTCTTCGGTAAGGAAACTTCGATCGGCAACGCTCTCGAGTGAGTACACTTCGCGAAGCGCTGGGTGCGGCGCCCTGCGGAGTTTGTCGATTTCCTGCTCTAAGGCGGTGTACCGTTTTGTATCAGCAACAAATTCGGGACTCAGCAGAAGCAGAAAGATTCTGCGCCCTGTTCGCAGATCCAAGGCCGTAAACTGCCGGCCTTGAGGGCCTTCGCCGAGGACCTGAGTAATTGAATATCGCTGGGCGAGAATCGAGTCTGTTTTCAGCTGATCCGGATGAGTCGAGCCGAGGGCCATTGTCGCCAATGTTTCCGGCTGCTTGCCAGGGGGAATCGATCCCGTTGGCCTGGAAATTCCGCCCGGAGCCCCTTGCAGCTTTTCCAAACATTCAAGGATGTCCTGCCGCAAATCGACCGGCGTCTGTTGCCGTTTCGCGCGATCTTTCTCCATCATCTTGCGAAGTAGCTCGATGACAAACGAAGGCTGCCCGGCCAGCGGTCCTTCAGGAAGCGGCTTGTAGAGGTGCTGACTCATGATTTGGGCCACCGACCCGGAAAACGGCGGATGTCCGGCGAGCATGTAATAAAGCGTCGCGCCGAGCGAATAGATGTCGGAACGAATGTCGATGTCGCGTTCCTCAAGCTGCTCAGGACTCGCAAAATGAGGAGTCCCGACGAATCCCCCTCCTACTGTTAGAGTTCCGGAATCCTCTCCTTCCCTCTTCGCGCTTTTGGCCAATCCAAAATCGATAACCTTGACCACCCGCTCCCCCTCTTCATCGACCAACATCAGATTTGTCGGTTTCAAATCTCGATGAACGAGCTGCTGCTTCGCCGCTGCCGCCAAGGCACGCGTTACTTGCAGTGCGATCCCCAGAGCTACTGCCGGAGGAAGTCGCCCTTCATGCTTCATGTAGGCATCAACGGTTTCACCGTCGATAAACTCCATCGCGTAGAAGTAGCTGTCATGGTCTAGCCCGAGATGAAATACAGAAGCGACGTTTTGATGACGCAGTGCGGCCGCCGCTCTGGCTTCGCGCAGGAAACGCTGACGAGCAACCTCGCTATTGAGGTAGGTGTTATTGATTACCTTTAAGGCAACAGGACACCGAAGGTTGGTATCAAATGCCTTGTAGGTAATCCCCATCGCGCCTCTACCCAGCTCCCAGAGACTGCCATCGTCCCGGCGCAGAACCTCATAATGTTGATAACGCTCTGCTTCCGCCATCGCCATGAGCCTCCTAGTAAAGCATCCTCTGGGCCAGGTCGCAATCGACAATCCGATAGCTTACCCAGGAGGGTGATCTTGTAGGGCTGCAGGGCTGGAGCTATCGAGAGTCGGTTATCACAAGCGCGCCGGCGACCGAGCGGCCGCTGCAAAGTTTCAATCTCTCCGTCAAAGGTGTCCCAGAGAAATTGAGATGTTTTTTGCCGCTTTTCTCAGGACTGGAAGGAACTGCTGCACAAGTTCGGTTTTGGAGACCCGGGCAGCTTGCGTCCCGATGTTGATCGCAGCCACCGCTTTTCCGCCACCGGCAAAAACCGGTACAGCCAGCGAGCGTAAACCGATCTCCAGTTCTTGATCCACCAATGCGTAGCCTTGCTTGTAAACGTTGATGAGTTCTTTGCGCAACGCCTCGGGATCGGAAATCGTCTTATCGGTTAAGCGCTGAAACTTCGCAGTCTTCAAGTACCTCTCCAGATCGTCGGGCGGCAGATGCGCAAGCAAAACGCGCCCCATCGAGGTGCAAAAAGCCGGAAGCCGGCTCCCGATATTCAGCGAAATCGACATGATCCTCCGAGTCTGTACGCGTGCGATATAGACGATCTCTTCCCCATCGAGAACGGAAGCGGAAGACGATTCTTGTGTTTCAAGCGTCACCTCCCGGAGCGATCTCTCGGCGATCTTCGGAAGTGAAAAGGAAGAGAGATAAGCGTACCCAAGATCGAGGATCTTTGGCGTAAGCCGGAAGTATTTGCCATCAGTCACGACGTATTTGAGCTCGACCAAAGTGTAGAGGAAACGGCGCACTACAGCGCGAGCAAAGCCTGTTCGTTCAGCAACCTCGCTGAGTGTTAGGGCGTCAGCAGGTCGCATATTACCGGAAGAATGTGTCTCTCCTTCGGCGGGGGCAAAGGCCTTGATAATATCGATGCCGCGGGCAAGAGAAGCTACGAAATCCGGGGAATCGGCGAATGATTCGGACGATCGTTTTCTAGGCATGTATCAGGGTTATGCTCGGGACGAGAAAAAACCGCGAATCGGCGAACTGTTCGATAATCGAACACTTCGCTCTTTCTTACGAAGACCGGTATTGCCCTGCAACCAATTTCTTTCCAGCGGTTGACAAATGTATTGGCGACGCCTAGGCTCACTACCGTACAGTTGTTCGTTATACGGACAGAGCGCCGCGCTCATGCAAGCCGTTACCCCAAAATTGTTGCAGCTCGTTTTTTTGCCAGTCAGAACTCAGGCGCGGTAAGGAACAATTAAATGGCTAAGATTCTGTCACTTGCCGATGCTGTCGCGGAGCTGGTTTCCGACGGCGATCAAGTAGCCTGCGAAGGGTTCACCCATTTGATCCCTTTCGCGGCCGGGCACGAAATCATTCGGCAAGGAAAGAAGAATCTGACACTCATCCGGATGACCCCGGATCTCATTTACGATCAAATGATCGGGATGGGAATCGCAACAAAGCTTGTTTTTTCCTGGGGCGGCAATCCGGGGGTCGGCTCACTGCACCGGCTACGCGACGCAGTCGAACATCAATGGCCTGCACCGCTCGAGGTCGAAGAGTTCAGCCATGCTGGAATGGTTCAGGCCTATAACGCTGGAGCTGCCGGGCTTCCTTTTGGGATTTTGAGAGGATTCGCCGGAACGGACCTGCCAAAAGTAAATGAGAAGATCAAAGCGATCAGTTGCCCGTTTACTGGAGAGTTGCTTGCGGCGGTTCCAGCCATGCGTCCCGATGTAACCGTAATTCACGCCCAGAAAGCGGACCCCAAAGGAAACGTCCTTATATGGGGAATTGTCGGGGTACAGAAGGAAGCGGTGCTGGCTGCCAAACGCTCGATTGTCACGGTCGAAGAAATTGTTGAGCGACTGGAGCCTGCGCCGAACGCCTGCATTCTTCCAGGCTGGCTACTGTCTGCTGTTTGTTTATGCCCTGGTGGTGCCTATCCGTCGTATGCTCTTGGATATTATGAGCGAGACAATCGATTTTATCAGGCGTGGGATAGGATCAGCCGATCGCGAGACGAGTTCATGCGATGGATGGCGAAAAATATTTTGCCTCCGTCTGCGCCGGCTGACTTCAAGGATCGGCTTAGCAAGAGCGTTGAGGAGGTAGCATGATCGCAGAATATTCGGCAGCTGAAATCATGACGATTTCTGCAGCGCGTATGTTACGAAACGGAGAAGTGTGCTTTGTCGGAATCGGCCTTCCATCAAAAGCGGCTAACCTTGCGCGCCTGACGCACGCACCCGACGTCGTCCTGATCTACGAATCAGGTCCCATCGGGGCGAAGCCATCCGTACTACCTTTGTCTATTGGCGACGGCGAGCTGTCGATCACAGCCGATACAACGGTGTCGACAAGCGAGATTTTCACTCTCTGGCTTCAAGGCGGACGCATCGATGTCGGTTTCCTGGGTGCAGCCCAGATCGATCGCTTTGCTAACATCAATACGACCGTCATCGGTCCGTACAACAACCCCTCTGTGCGTCTACCAGGAGCAGGCGGCGCGCCGGAGATCGCTGGATCCGCCGGCGAAGTGTTGATCGTCCTGCGGCAAACGCCAAAGACATTTGTCAAACAACTGGATTTTATGACCTCGGTCGGTCACGGTGATGGTGAAGGCTTCCGGAAACGAATGGGGTTGACTGGGCAGGGTCCGGTTGCGGTGATTAGCGATCTCGGGATTCTTGAGCCCGACCCGTCATCAAAGGAACTCACTCTGACGAAACTGCATCCAAGTGTCACGATTGATCAGGTAAGAGCGGCGACAGCATGGGACCTGAAGATCTCTTCCGAGCTGCAAACGACGCCGATTCCGACCATAGCAGAACTCACGGCACTACGTGAACTGGAACAGCGAACCGCTCTGGCCCATGGACTGAACGCTCCATGAATAAGATTGTATAAGGGCTCGCGAAAAATATCGCTCAGGAAGGAATACCAAAATGAGTAAGGCTTTCATATGTGATGCGGTCCGAACGCCATTTGGACGATACGGTGGCGCGTTAGCCTCTGTCAGGGCCGACGATTTAGCGGCTGTTCCGATTCGCGCGTTAATCGAACGAAACCGTCAGGTCGATTGGTCGGAGATCGACGACGTGATTTTCGGTTGCGCAAATCAAGCGGGAGAGGACAACCGAAACATTGGGCGGATGGCCTTGTTGCTGGCTGGACTACCGGAAACCGTCCCGGGAACAACGATAAATCGGCTTTGCGGCTCGAGTCTGGACGCGATCGCCACTGCCGCTCGCGCGATCAGATCAGGCGAAGCGGATCTGGTCGTTGCCGGCGGCGTAGAGAGTATGTCGCGAGCGCCGTTTGTTTTCGCAAAAGCCGAAAGCGCATTCAGTCGAGCTGCCGAAATTTACGATACCACGCTTGGCTGGCGTTTTGTGAATCCTGTGATGAAGAAACTTTACGGCGTCGATTCGATGGCCGAAACCGCTGAAAATGTTGCGGAAGAGTTTCGAGTGAATCGAGCGGACCAGGACGCATTTGCTCTGCGAAGCCATCAGCGATGGGTGCGCGCCTGCGATGCAAAATTCTTCGAGGGACAAGTCGTGCCGGTTGAGACCCAGGCAAAGAAAGGCGAAGCCAAAATCGTAACGATCGACGAGCATCCAAGGCGAGACACGACTCTCGAAGCGTTAGCCAAACTACGAACCGTCGTGAAGGCAACAGGTACAGTTACTGCCGGTAACGCGTCCGGCATCAACGATGGAGCCGGCGCGATTCTTCTGGCTTCGGAAAATGCTGTGTCGCTTCATCGTCTTACACCTCGCGCACAGGTGGTAGCAGCAGCAGCAGCCGGTGTCGCGCCCAGAATCATGGGCATCGCGCCAGTCCCAGCTACCAGGAAAGTGTTGGAAAAGGCAGGGCTGAAAATTTCACAGATTGATGTCATCGAATTGAACGAGGCGTTCGCAGCGCAGGCGCTGGCAGTGACACGCGAACTAGGTCTGCTGGATGATGCGGCACACGTAAACCCGAACGGAGGCGCGATCGCGATCGGCCATCCTCTTGGAGCAAGCGGGGCGCGTCTGGCGGCAGCGGCGGTGAATCAATTGGAGCGTATTGGGGGCCGGTACGCGCTCTGCACCATGTGTATTGGTGTAGGCCAAGGGATTGCCCTGGTAATTGAAAGGTGTTAGGTGGTCGCTAAGCGACGCCAGATCACAGCCGCCCTACAGCTCAATCCCCTAGCTCAAAACGCACGATCGGTGCAAGCGCTTCACCGGTAGGCGGTGGCGGCAACTTGGTAATTTTCCGGCCTGCTTCGCGGATCGACTCGTCTACGACGGCGTTCCCAGAGCCTTGCATAATCGAAAATTCTTTGACCGTGCCGTCCCCCTCGATTTTCAACTGCACAGTCGCGGCGAATTTGGTTCCAAGACTCATCTGACTTCGTGGCTGGTTCCAAGCCGCATCGAATCGGCTGCGGATGATTTGGGCATAAGCCGCCAAGGCGTCATCGCCGGAACCAGTCTCTTGACCCTGTCCAGTACCGTTACCTGGTCCTTGGGCAGAGGCCGTTCCGGTCGCCGTTTCGCGTTTCGCGTTCCGCGTTTCGCGTTTCGCGTTTTCGGCATTTCCAACACGCTCGGCAGTGTTAGCACTGGTCTCCGAAGAGGAGCCAACTGTCGATTTGGGACTGGGTTTTTCCGAAGGCTTGGAACTCGCGCTCGCGGTAGGGCTTGGTGTTGGTTTTGGCGCTGCTTTGGGAGTGGGCTTTGGCGTGGACGTCGGTGTTGGTTTCGCAGTCGGCTTAGGGGTCGCCTTCGGCGTAGGCTTTGGAGTTGGTCTCGGCGTAGGCTTAGGAGTTGGTCTAGGAGTGGGCTTTGGCGTAGCATTCGGCACAGCGGCCGGTGTTGGGATTGCGATCTCCGTTTTTTCCGGACTAGGTGCCGGCGGCGGTACTTCAGGCGTAGGGATCGGCGTTGGCTGCGGTTCCATCGCGCTTTCCGGGACAGGCGTCGCGACTGAGGCTTCCGCGTTAGCCGGCGCTCCTGAGCTTTCTTCTGTGATCGTGCTGGTGCCGCCGAATGACCCTGGACTGAGCCAGACTAGTTGTTCCTGTTGGTTTTGACGGGGCAACATCGTAAACCAGAACAGAACGCCCACGGCAAGAAGGTGAATACCCGCTACGACAAGGAACGTCCTTTTGAATGAGTCCGAATGTGAGTGTGAATGAGAGAATAGGTCCTGCCTGGGTTTTTTCTTTGTCTTCCCCGCACTCGCACTCGCACTCACACTTTATTCCGGTCGCGTTACCACACCCACCTTCGTGACCTTCGCCCTCTGCAGAATGTCCATGATGTTAATGAATTTCTGGATCGGGAGATCTTTGTCGGGACGTACAACGACAGCGACATCCGGTTTTTCCATGTGCACCGCAGCCAATCGCTCTTCAAGCGTCGCGGCATCGACCGGCTCGTTGTTGAATTTCAGCACTTCATCTCTATCAATCGAGATCGTTTGAACCTGAGCCGGATCAACTTTCTGAGTGGCCTCAGCGCTGGTTGGTACGGCAAGATTAACGCTATTCTCCATCAGCGGAGTCGTGATGATAAAGATGATCAGCAGCACAAACGCCAGGTCCAGCAACGGCGTTACGTTGATCTCTGTCAGTGTACGCAGTGTGTGTCGGTCCGAAAAGCGACGCATACGATTCTATTTGTTTACCAGCTGTGGACGAGCCGAATGATTGACATATTTGTGCTCAAACTCGGACGCGAGTTCGGCGGCGAAATTATCGTTCTGGACAATCAATGAACGAATACTCGTAACCAGGAAGTTATATCCGAACATGGCCGGAATGGCGACGAGGAGACCGGTTACAGTTGCGATCAGTGCTCCAGAAACACCGGGCGCCATCGCTTGCAGGCTGGCTGCACCTGCCAGCGCGACACCGGAAAATGTGTCCATCACCCCCCAAACAGTCCCAAGCAGGCCGAGAAACGGAGCACCGCTGACAGCGGTGGCGAGAAGGATCATCTGGGATTCTAACCGGAGCGCACATTCACCAACGGCCCGTTCCATCGCCGTTGTAACAACCCGCATCTGAGAAGGTGTGATTCTTTCAGCGATCTCAAGCCTGGCCCAGAACGTCTCATCCACTTCAGTGGAACCGAGCAGATGAAACGCCAGCTCTTTACAACCGGCGCGATAGATCCTGAAAAGCGGCGATCCATCAAATCGTTCTTTCGATTCAAAAATACGCAACGGTTGGCGATCCGATCGAAACAGGTGCAAGAATCGCTCATTCTGGGCTCGCGCCAATCTGACCACACGGATCTTTGTCACCATGACCGACCAGCTGAAAATCGACGCCACAAACAGCGTCGCCAAGACTAGCTTCCCTTCAAAGGTCGCCTGGGTGAAAGCGTAGACCAGCCCACCGGTCTGGGAAGCGAGCAGAAACATCAACACTTCTCCAGGATAGGGTATTGCGGAGGATAACGTCAATGCGTGTGCGTGTGGGTTCAACGGCGCAGCTTACTTTTGATCCTCTCGCACTCACACCCATGCTCACACCCTATTTGCATTTACTCACACTCGCACTCACACTCAATGTCCTATGCGAAGACTGGCAGTTGTATTAGTTAGCGTCTTGCATTTGTCTGCTTTCATTTCCCGTGCGGAAACACCTCCGGGACATGACAAGTACACGGTGCTGGCTCGGGCTTTGCAGCCTTTTTGCGCGCTGTTTCGTTCCAAGACGCCGACCAAGGCGATGCAAGCTGAGGTGGTATTGCAAGAAGGTCCCGTAGGAACAGCCGCGTTATTGAATCAACCGGTTCACATCAGTTTTCAGGTGCCGGACAAACTCCGTATCGAGACTCTCGATCACCGATTGGTTTTCTGCCGCATCGGCCAACGCATCTGGGTCCATCCAAACGAGTTGGCGGCAAAGATCGTCGCAACCGCCGACCAGCCACGAACACAAAAGAAGTTGGCTGACTTTCATTTACCTCTCAAAGATCAACAGCTGGTGCTGCTGCCGGCTTTTTTCCAAATTTTACGATTCGAACCCGAGCTTGATCCTAATGGTAACCAGGCCTGGACAATTGAACTACGGCCGGCGCCGGCGATCACCGAGGCAACGAAAACCGAAAACTGGTCCGCGCGCGCGGTGATTAAACAGGAGAGCTTTCAGGTGAGCCAATTAAAAGTGCAAAGCCGCAAATGGACCGGCACAGTCAATATTTTATCCAACAGGTTCGTTGATGAATTACCGCCGGAAACTTGGGAAGCGGACCCGGAAATTGCTGAAGATATGGGCGAGATCCCACCGGGACTGTTTGATGCTGC
>JBKPBY010000154.1:0-17395 GCA_046727075.1 bacterium
GGTTTCAAGAATCCGGTGAAATGGACATGGGCCGATTCTCCTAACGATTCAGCCAGCTGCTCAAGCGATTGGCGAAGCGGTCCGTCACCGGCAATTGTCAGCCGTGCGTTTGGCCGGGCCCGCCGAAACTCTGCAAAAGCATGGATCGTTGATGCGAGTCCCTTCTTTTCGATCAAACGGCAAGCCTGAAGGATCTGCCAAGAGCCGCCAATCGGATCTGTGCGCTCGCGGTAACTGTATTCCTCAAGCGGTATTCCCGTGCGTTGAATCCTGATCTTGTTTGGCGGGCAACCGATTTCAGCAAGTGCGTCAGCCAGTGATTGGGAGCGCGCGAGAATCAGCCGGGCGAATCCGAAGACCTCGAGAAGCATTTTGCGCGCGGTAGCAGACTGCAGATCGACCTGAACATCCGCTCCGTGAAATGAAACCAGGACTGGCCGGGTGCTGGTTCGCAAGAACGGTAACCAAAAAACCCCGTTGTTCCCGAAGTAGATATGCAATAGCCGGCATTGATACGATGCGAGACCTTCGTTCAGCCCACGAACTTCACTCGGGTACGCTAGCTGTGGCTCTTTCTGCAGCTGCACTTTCCAAATGCGTCGCAACGCACGAGCCCGTGTTCGGCGCAGCAGCGTCACCGATGGAAAAGGGAACCGATCTGCGTTCTCGCGCTTGAAGGCCAACACTCGCGGGGTCACACGGCTCAAACCGGTGACCTGCCGATAGACATGCAACATCTCGGGTTTGAGAAAAGTCGGACAAAAAATTCCGATGGTAGGATTGTTGCTCGGCACCGCCATCAACTATACGGAAGAGCTTGCCACAAAGAACACAGCGCGGCAAAGCCGCAACCAAAGCTGGAGGAGCACCGTGGGCTCCGATTAAAAGAGATCACAAAACTCTTTTCGAGAATGGAGAACCAGTCCGTCAAGAAACGGAACCGCAGATTCCGCAGATTGCGCAGATTTATTAAATTCTCAGAGGGGTTGCTCGCAACGGCTGGGCCGCGTTCTCAAAGTGCTCCACGGTTTCGCCCGGTCAGGACTGAAACAACTAGACCTAAAAAATCTGTGTAATCTGCGTAATCTGCGGTTCCGTTTTTCCCGCCCACTTCGTCGACAAAATCATCGATTTTCCAGGGTAGTAGTACAAAGATCACAAAAGCGGGTACTTCTGGACTTGTCTTGCGCGTGAGCGGCGCCGCCTAGGTCCCTTCGACGGCGGGCATTGATCAGGCGAACGGGCACGCCGACGTCTCAACGGCGACCCCACCGATTATTGATTAAGTGGATCCCAAAGGATCAACCGCCCTGGATCTTTGTGCTCTCTGTGCTCTTTGTGGCGATCCTTAGAACGCAAACGACAACAGCTTCAAATATTTCGGCCGCTGTTTTGGGTCAAGCGGATCGGCGCTAACGACCTGTTCGCCGCTACCATATTCGCGCGGTGCTACCGGATTTATCAGTTGGAGCTTGTTTCGGGCTGCCCTGAATTTTTTGTACCAATCAGAATTTGAATTCTGTTCAGAAGGCGGTCGCGGCGGGATGGGCTCAGGGACTACACGAGGCGTGGTTCGAAACTCCTGGGCCACGGCTGCGCTAGTGCAAATCGCAAGGGCTCCGCAGAATGTCAAAATTAGTCTTTTCATAGCGCTGCCTCCAAACTGTACAACAATCTAGACGCGAATCGGGTGTCGTGCGACATAGAATTCGAAGCTATTTTTTACAAACGCAGCGCGTCGTCTCCGAACAATGGCGCTTGGGCGGTAGTATCGGAACGAAAAGGTGTGAAGGTGCAGCAATAGCAGCGCTGTCAATTGGATGGCGGTGCTCCGTCGCCGCCGCGGACTTAACCAGCGCTCGGTAGGTCAACGACGGCGGCGACAAAGCGCCGCCCTCCAAATCTCCGCAAATCGAAAACCACCGAACGGTGGACGGAAAACGGTCGCGCCAAAGGCGCGACTCTTGTTATGATGCTGCCTGCATGTTCTCGGTTGATGCGAACGATGTCGGGCATCTCGTTACGATCATTTGGTGGGGGAAAGTAGATCTCGAGGAAATGCGAGTAGGTGCTGACGAGATCGCTGCCGTCATCTCTAACATGAGGCCTGGGTTTCGTGTGTTGGTTGATATGACAGGTCTGGAATCGATGGATCCGGCCGGCGCACCCTATATAGGCACGATCATGGATCTTTGTTTAGCGAAACAGGTCGAGCGGGTTGTCCGAGTGATTCCTGATCCGAACAAGGATATTGGATTCAACATCATGTCGTATTTTCATTACGGTTCGAGCGTGCGAGTCGTGACGTGTGAGAATCTAAGCCAAGCGATACAAGCTTTGGCGTAGCCTGCAACGGGAAGTGTATTGTGTGACGCCCTGACGCCTCGCTGAAACATGCTTCTCATGAGAAGGCACCCTTGTTCCAGAATAACTCGCTCGCGCCTTGAAAAACAGCCGGCTGATCCGACGTGCGCCGGACGATTTCATCTCTATGTGCAAGACGGCGCACTGGCTCTATTGCTGGGTGCGCTATGTCAAAGCTGTGCGCCGACCGACGTTCACGTCCATACCAAGTCGGCAATTTTGGTGGCTTCTCGGACCGTTCAGCCAGCGGGGACGTTGGCTTCGGAATTTTTAGGGGCCGCGAAGCTTGAGGGCAACAATTTTGCCGCAAACCGGATAGCCGCGCAGCACTATCTCAGCGTAGCCCTGAAAGCCTGGGCGGCATTGAAGGCCGCAAGGGATCAGTCAGATCCCAGTCTGTTAGAAATTCACAATCAAGCCATCGCAAACTATCTACAGTTCCTGAGCCCCGCTGACTTGGCTATTGGAAGAGCTGGCGAAGTTGTTGATGGGCGACACATAAAAATCATTCTCAGAGACCAGGCCAAGCCCGATAGCCCTCCAGGATTCGATCAACTTGTGCCAAGCGAGAGGCTGACCATCCGGGGTTTGCGCGAAAGATACGTTCGCGCGGGGTTGGGTGGTCGCCTGGTTTGTC
Organism: bacterium; assembly: GCA_046727075.1. Classification (GTDB taxonomy): domain Bacteria; phylum Verrucomicrobiota; class Verrucomicrobiia; order Chthoniobacterales; family JAFAMB01; genus JBKPBY01. Next base: position 3,002 of record JBKPBY010000154.1, read on the forward strand.
AGCAAGAACCAGATCCTATCTCTGCGCTAAGTCGATATGCGGTTCCCGAAAAACAACAAGTTGCACGCACCGCCGTTTTCAAGACGGTTTCGTTGGCTAAAGGGCGCATCGAAATTCTGTTAGTCGATCCAAGCAAAACTGAGCAAATTAAACTGGGCGGCCGTCTCTGGGAAATTGGCGGCGATTTCTCGGCTCCCTTCGCTGCCATAGCAAGCCGGACCCGCTTTATCTTTCAACGATGGCAGGGCCTTTTCCGAATGGAACACTATGCGGACCGCCAAGGCATATTTTTTCTTGAGCCATATGATCCCGAGAAGGTTCCGGTGCTCATGGTTCACGGAATCTTGTCCAGTCCGCTGATGTGGAGGGATCTGACAAACCGGATCATGGCTGACCCCGTCCTGCAGAAGAAATATCAAATCTGGCATTACACCTATGCCACTGGCTACCCTATCCTGACCAGCGCCAACATGCTTCGCCAGCAGCTGGACGGCGTAAATGTCGCCCTGCAACAAAGTGGCCTTCCGCCTCACAAACCCGTCGTCTTAATTGGCCACAGCTTGGGCGGGTTGCTTGCCAAAATGATGGTCTCAGATAGTCACGATTTGATTTGGAATCAGTTCTTCAGAGTGTCTCCTGATCGACTAAATCTGACGCCTGCAGATAGAGATTGGGCTGAGCAGCTGATGTTCTTTAAGCCGCGTCACGATATTTCCCGGGTCATTTTCATGGCCTCTCCCTTTAAGGGAAGCAAGACGGCGGACCTGATTCTGTTTCGGCTCTCTTCCCGTTTGGTACGATTTCCGGAGGAGCTAGAAGGACACCATTATCGGGTATTCACGCTCAACCGGAGCCTGATGGTGCAGTCAAAAGAGAACCGGCTGATCGCCAAACGACAACCTTCCAGCATCGATCTATTGTCTCCGGAATCTCCCGAATCGATCGCTTTGGGTCAGCTGAAGGTAGCGCCCTGGATTCCTTTTCATCTAATCATCGGCGTCCGGCACGGCTCAAATGTGAGACGCTCATCCGATGGGATCGTGGCCTACTCGAGCAGCCATCTCGATGGAGCTGAATCGGAACTTGACGTGAAAACGGGGCACACCGTGACACATAGTCCGAAAACCGAAGAAGAAGTGCTCCGAATTCTGGAGCTGAACCTTCGCCAGCCCGGAACGCTTAGCGATACCCTCGATGCACGACGGCCTGTAATGAAATCGTTGGCCTCCAAACAACAATCTGGACAGACCAACGAGAAATAGGCTCTACCGTGCCGCAACTCGAGGAAGCACGAACCCTACCGGCTTGGCTGACGCTCATTCCAGGCGTCCGATATTGCATCAATGATGAAGCACTCTGCCTGGGCGTTCGGAAAGGATTTCGTTTCCGTTCACAACTCGCACCCCGTTTACCCACACTCCGAGAAGACCCGAGGGAAACACTTCCGGTTCTTCGAATGTGGCGCGATCGAGGAAATTGTCGTTGAACAACACAAGGTCAGCGATCGCTCCAGGTCGAATAACGCCGCGGTCGGCAAGTTGAAATCTTTGCGCGGGGAGAGAAGTCATTCGACGAATCGCTTCCTCCAAACTGAACAAGCCCTCCTGTAGCGCGAATCGTCCAACAACTTTCGGAAAAGAACCGAACATTCGTGGATGCGGACGCCCACCGCACCGTGGGATACTATCGCTGCCAACCATCTGCACCGGGTACTGGTGTACACATTTGAGATCCTCATCCGAGAGTTGAAACATGATAATGTTAGTTCTGCCCTGATCCATTCGGATCGCATGAACCGTGAACTCGAAAGGAGTCAGACCTGAGAGCCTGGCAGCTTCGCCGATGCTTTTCCCCTCATACTGTTTGATCTCTGGGTGAACCGCTGAACCGATCCGGACATTGTCCCAACCGATCAAAGCAACCTTGGATTCCCACGAAGAGAGTGAGTGTGGATGCGAGAGCGAGTGCGAGTGTGAGTGTGGTTCGGGCCCCAGCTCAGTTAATTTCTGGATCGCAGCGTATTGGGCCGGATCATCTAAGCGATCCAGGAGCGCACTGAAACCGCCTTCCTGCGCGGACGGCGGCAAGAGCTGGAGAATCGTCGATGAACCGGCAAGATACGGGTACATGTCGACATTGATGTCGATACCTTGCTGTCGCGCTTCATCGAGCAACTTCAGTGCAGCCGGCATTGTGCCCCAGTACGGTTTACCTGCGACCTGCAGATGCGACAGCAGCCCTTTTGCTTCGCTTTCTCGCAAGACGTCGAGAAACTCTGCGATACTGGTCAGAAGACCGCCTTCATAGCTCCGGATATGGGCAGCGACCAGGCGGTCATATTGCCTGACTACCTGCGCGAGCCTTACAAGTTCACCACGACCGGCGAACGCGCTGGGAGGGTAGACTAACCCCAGCGACAATCCGTGTGCACCCTGTCGAAGCTGTTTCTCCAGAAGGCGGCACATGTTTTCCAGTTCGGTCTCCGTGGGTTCGCGTTGTTCAAACCCCATCACAGCCAGCCGCAGCGATCCGTGCCCGACGAGAGAAACAACGTTCAGGCTGATCCCGGTTTTCTGAAGACGGTTCTTGTATGAAGCGAAGTCCGGGAAAAGATCGTCGGATTCAATATCGCCGAGCAGCGAGCCCAGATGTTGCTTCAAATCATCGTTGCCGGCCGTTGGATAGTTAGAGAAACTGCAATTACCAACGACGACTGTCGTAACGCCTTGGCGGAGCTTAGCTGGATGATCTGGGTGATGGAGAACGGCTAAGTCATCGTGCGTATGTGAGTCGATAAATCCTGGTGCCAGGTAAGCGCCTTCGGCGTCTGAGCGTTTGGCGTTTGGCGTTCCGACTTCGCCAAGGCTTCGTCGGACAAGTTGGCGTTTGGCGTTCCGCGCTTCGATGTAAGCGATTCGACCGTTTTCAATTGCCACATCGGCGGTGCGAGGAGGGAAACCGGTGCCGTCCAGGAGCTGAACATTTTGGATAATCAGATCAGGCATTGTAAACTCCCGACTCTAGGGCGGCAGGCTCTGCCGCCCCACCGCCAATCACCCAGGCAGGACGGCCATACAATCGATTTCCACCAGGATTTTGATCAAGCCAGCCTGAACAGTGGTACGAACCGGAAAATCGGAGGTAAAGAATTCTTTGTAGACCTCGTTGTAGTCGGCGAAGCGAGTGGGATCGGTGAGGTATGCATTCACTTTGATGACATCCTTCATATCGCATCCGACGCTTTTCAGAATTGTCTGAATGTTCTTCAGTGTTTGCCGAACCTGCTCCTTGAAATCGCCCGGCACGACACCGGTTTCGGGGATCTGAGGACCTTGACCTGCAACGAAAACGAACCCGTTGGCCACCACAGCATGAGAGTATGGTCCGGCTGGCTTTGGAGCTCCTGAAACGATGACAGTTTTTCGCATAGGAAAAGAAGGAACCGCAGAATTCAGAGATTACACAGATCTTTTTTTTGGCAGGGCGACCTGGCCTATGAGTGCCACATCACCGCTCGACCTAGCCTTTCGGCTCCAGGATATCGATTAAATCATTGAGAACGGCGTCGAGGCGCAGCTTCATTTTCTGCGAGTCCGAAAGCGGCTTATCAACCGACTTTCCGGCTGTCAGGATTGACGCTTCGGCGACTGCATTCGTCTTCTCCAGGAAGAGCCTCTTACTTTCGTTTAGATCGGCTCCGCCGACGGCTTTGATGAATTTTCCCTCGTCTAGTTTCCCAAGGCACAAATCCCATTCGTGGTTGTCGGCAAAATATACTACGGCAGCGCCTTGATTCGAGATACCTAACTTGTTGATGAGCGATGCGGCTAATTGAATCGATGTCTGGTTCGGAACGGTGGGTTGGAATTTTGCGTAGATTCGCGCAAAGATTTTTACACCGGTGAACCTTTCCAGGTTGGTGAGGCGATTGTTAAATCCCTTGGCACGAGGCGGCTCCGCAGGCAATAGAAGGTCTGGATCATCAAAATGCGCGGGCTGAGCGCGCGGTTTTGCAGCGATCAATTTCTCGAACGTTTCGGGATCAGCCCGAAACTTTTTCGCAGCTTCACCGATAGGCAAGATTTTCACCTGCATTTTGTCCCCTTGTTGAACCTGCGGCAGAACATCAAGACCACGGATCACTTTGCCAAAAACAGAATGGAGATAGTTCAGCTGGTTCTGCGGACTTAGTGTAATGAAGAACTGCGACCCGTTTGTGTCGGGGCCATCATTCGCCATCGAGAGAACGCCGGCGGAATCGTGCCGCAGCCCAGGCGGGAATTCGTCTGGGAATTCATAGCCGGGACCGCCATCTCCGGTTCCAAGAGGATCGCCTCCTTGGATCACGAATCCTGGCACAACGCGATGGAACGTCAGCCCATCAAAAAACGGTCGCCGTGGCTGAGGCCCAAGGGTGCCCTCAGCTAATCCCACAAAACTCGTGACCGTAAGCGGCGCTTTATCATAGAAAAGCTGCGCCGTGATAGCTCCACGAGTTGTCGTGATCTCCGCATACAAACCGTCGGGCAAAGATGCGAATGCCCCTTTAGTGCCGTCGTTGCGGTCGACAGCGCTCGTGACAGATGAGTCCTCCGTCGCCCTGGCAAAGGAGGAGCACAGGCCTCCGGTGAACAAGGCAATTAAAGAAAAAATTAGCAAGCGCATCCGAGCATTCTAGCGGTAATCTTGAGTCCGCCGACGCTAAACTTTCGTCAATTGCCAGCTATGAACCGCCGTTTCCTGCGAAGTTGGTTGCTGCTTCTTCTGCCCCTTTCGTTGATGGCTGCGCCGCGCTCACCGCCGTCGCCTCGCTCAGTCAGCGCTACTAATGGAGTTGTCTCAGTCGAATGTACGTTAATTGGTAGTAAGCTTAGCTCGATCACCGTCCCGCGAACTAACAACAGGAACCGGCTCGAAAAGGCAGCAATGCATTACTTACCGGGAGAGCGACACCTACAAAAACATCGTACAGAGAGGGAAATTGTATCCGCTGAATTCGCTGATGCTGCATGGGATCATTTACGCAAAACAGCAAAGAATCTGGATACAGATTCATCGCATGATTTTTTAAGCGAAGTGCGCAGCTACTTCGGCACAGGTACCCAGTTGCAGGAGCTTTATATTACACCGTATCTTTTATCTGCGCGGGATTTGGACACACTCGCCGCCGCAGCACGTTGGGCCGCTGCGAACGCGGACACTTTGAAAGACACTCATTGGATTGGAGGAGACCCGGCTGTCGGAGCAGTTTATGGCTGGGCAGCATGGTCTTCGAAAAAAGGAATTGTTACCTTGCGCAATCCGGGCGGAACCACACAGACGGTAAGCATTGACCCACCATCTGCATTCGAGTTACCGGAGGGCGCCGCAAAACAGTATGAGTTGGTGAGTCCGTATCCGGATCAACCGGTGGGGAAAGTCCAGGAGCTCAAAGCGGGGGAGGCGGCCGAGTTTGAGTTGAAGCCGTACGAGGTTTTGGTCTTGGGGGCGATACCGAAGCTATAGGAGTTCGGGTTCCGGGTTCCGAGTTTCCGGTTCCGGATGTCCGGGAAAACTCAACCAGCATAGTTTGCCTCGGAAAGTGGAACCCGGAACCTAACGGCTTTGGATCGTGCCCGCGACGACCGTCGTCATTTCTTCTGGTTTGATGTATTTGCGAAACACGGCGTTTGCTTGATCGAGCATAACCGATTCAATCTTTGCCGGATACTGATCTAGATATGTCAACGGCAGTTCCTGTTGGATTGTTGAAAGAATTTGGCTGGCGACGCCTTCGGTTGTAGCCAGGCTGATTTTGTAGTTACCGATCAAGAATTGCTTGTGATAGCTCAACTCGTCTTCGGTCGGGCCTTTCTCCAGGAACGTTTTCAGTTGTTGATCGATGGAAGCCATTCCTCGATCGAGCAGGGCCGGCGCAAATGTTGCCGTGATCGTCATCGAACCTTCGGTGAACGTGTCTCCGGAAATTGTTGAGCCAATCCCATAGGTCAGTCCTTCTTTATCGCGCACAGTAGCCATCAAACGGCTGGTAAATGTTGGGCCACCAAAGATTTGATTCGCGACAGCCAAAGGAATCGATTCGGGGGAAGTTGGACGCACGTTCACCGGTAGTCCGCGCAGGTATGCGACGCTCGTTTTCTCGGGAATGAAGACGACGCTCGGGTCTTTAGTTCCTGCGGGCGCCACCGGTGGAAAGTCGCGCTTGTAATCGACGCCTCCTTGCCATCCGCTAAATGCTTTTTCAATCGCTGCCTGGAGCTGAGCATTGTCAACGTCTCCGACAAAAATCAGCGTGCAAGAATGTGGTCCGTAAATGGTTTGATGAAATTTGCGCAGGTCGTCGACGGTCGGTTTACCGATCGCGTCGACCATCTCTTTGTAGGAACGATGATAGTTTGGGTGGCCTGGCGGGAATAGCTTTTGCGAAAGTTCTACCGAAGCCATCCTGTTTGGTTCGTCCATTGCATGTTGGAACGCGGCTACGGCTTGTGTCTTCACTTTCTCCAGCTCCTCGGCGGGGAATGCCGGTTCGCGCAGTTGTTCAGCCAGCAGGTCGATCAGGAGTGCACTGTCCCTTGTCAGGCATTGACCGGTGATCAACACGCTTTCCTCTCCGGGCCTGAACTGCAGCTTGGCACCGTGCGAGGACAATAGATCCGAAATTTCGAATTTGTTATGTTTCTGCGTTCCTTCGTCCAGCATTGAAGCAGTCAGGCTCGCAACACCTGGGAGCTCCGAAGAATCGAAAACTCGACCGGCAGGTAGGGCGGCGACCAGCGTCAGAAATCCTTTTACTTTTGTCGGAAGTACGATCAGGTCGATCCCGGCTACTTTTGTTCGCTGAATCCGTTCGGAAATCTTTATCTCTTTTTCCGGATTCTCTGATCCTTGTTTCAGAGCCGCGCTTTCCGTTTCATTCGTTGCACTTCGGTCCCTGTAATAAAGCTTAGTGGGAGCGGCATTGAGATCCTGAGGACGTGCGGCCGGTCCCGGTTTGTTCGGAACAAAATATCCTGTCGTGCTTTTGCCGGTGGTCAGATATTTCCGGGCAACGTCTTGCACTTGTTGTGGAGTGACCTGTTTAATTTTGTCGAGAAACGTTGTGAAGTATGACCAGTCACCGATCGCAATCGCTTCGTTCAAGTTTTCGGCAATGTTGAAGGGACCGTCACGCGTGTAGACCGTTTCGGCTTCTACCTCATTGATTGCGCGTTGCACTTCCTCTGGTCGAACGCCTTCTTTCTGGATCTTCTCAACTTCGGCCAGCAACGCCTTTTCAACCTGTTCATGCTGGATACCGGGTGCGAGGAAGCCGGCCAGCAGAAACATCCCGGGGTCACGGAGCTGGTGTAAGGAAGCTGAGGCGCTGGTGGTTAGACCTCTATTTGTCAGCGCCTGGTAAAGCCTGCTCGATTTGCCGCTCTGGAAGATGGTGCTAAGGACCGAGAGCGGGTAACAGTCGCTATTCAAGCCTTCGGGAGCTTTGAACCCGATCGTTACTACTCCGAGTTGTCCCGCTCTCTCAAGAGTGACCCGACGAGGCCCTTGTTGCTCCGGTTCTTCAGTGTAAAGCGTGGGAATCGGTTTCGGAGAGCGGCTTATCGGTCCAAAGAACCGGTTAATACCATCCAGAGCATGTTGTTTAGTAAAATCGCCGACAACTGTCACGGTCGCATTGTTGGGCCAATAAAAGGTGCGATAGAATTCCCGAAGTTTCTCAATCGGTACTTTTTCGATATCGGAGCGCCAGCCGATGACCGGGTGATGATACGGATGCGCTTGGAAAGCTGCTGCAAAGATTTCCTTGGTCAGCGCGCTTACCGGGCTGTTCTCACCTCGCTCGTATTCGTTGCGGACGACGACCATCTCGGCTTGACGGTCTTCTTCGCGAAGCGCGAGGTTCTGCATGCGATCAGCTTCCAACTCGGCTACAAGATCCAGGCGTTCGGATGGAACCGTGGCGAAATAGTCCGTTCGATCGTAAGAGGTCGTTGCATTGATTTCGGCTCCGTAGCGAGACAGCATCGTGGCATAACTGTTTCCTTTGCGCTGGTTGTAACGCGCCGTCCCTTTGAACATCATGTGCTCCAGCAGATGCGTCGCGCCGGTTGTGCCGGTTACTTCGTTTCGTGACCCGACATGGTAAGTAACCATGAATGTGACTACGGGTGCGGAATGGTCTTCCAGCAGAAGCACGGAGAGATCGTTCGATTTCAGTCGATATTCTTCGATGCCGCCGCTTTCTTTAATTCGTTCAAAAGGCTCATCGGCGGCGATCGTAGCAGCGGCTTGGAGAGAAACGAGTAACAACAAACAAAACGGCTTCATAAAGAGATGACAGGGGCGACGGGACCATACGCAAGTTGTCGCAAAGGACAACAAAACTCAGGCAGGGGTGATCCGGCAGCCGCCGGAGAACCCCCGGGACCACCCGGACCCAACACAAGTCGCGCTTGCGCGACGACTCAGAACGCGCGTAAGCGCGTTCTACCGGATCTGCTTAAACGCTGTATGCCCGGCGGCGTAAATCGCATCTAACATTTCCATCAGCTCGGTCGCTTGAACCGCGCTATTTACCGGCGGTTCAACAGCTTGTACCGCTCGCAGGAAGTAACGCATCTGGGTCGTGAAACGGTTTTCCTTTTCCGGTTCAAGAGGGACCTCCACCGCAACCAGATCATCGCCAATGATTTCCACCATTTCGATTGGCTTCGGGGCCTGCCCCGGCACGTTCTGATTGATGTCGGTGATTCGAATTGAGCCTTTCGGACCGTACAAGGTGGTTTGGAATATCTCTCGCCCAGCCCATTTGCTGGCCGGGATCTCCGGCAACAAGTTTGCCGCCCAGGGCACCTGGAACTGTAACGTAGCGCCTGTCTCGAACTTGATCATGCCATAAGCACTATCTTCCACATCAAACAGAGGGGCTTTCACCAGCTGCGGGAACTTTTGATAAGTTTGCGCAAAGACCGATTCCGGGCGCGGAACGCCCATAAGAAACCACGCGGTATCGATCACATGGACACCAAGGTCAATCAGGGCGCCTCCTCCCGACCGTGACCGATCGAGAAACCAGCCGCTCATCCCGGCTGGCGTTCCACGGGTGCGAATCCATTTACTTTCGGCGAAATATATTTCTCCCAGGCGCCTTTCGGCCACGATCCGGCGGGCAGCCAAAGTATTACTGGAAAAGCGCATTTGCCGTCCAAAGAAGTAGATCAGTCCCCGCTCGTCGGCTTCCCGCTGCACGTGCCGCATTTGTTCAGCGTTAATGGTTGGCGGTTTTTCGCATAAGACATGTTTATCGTGTTGCAGGGCTTTGAGTGAGATCGGGTAATGCAACGCGTTTGGCAGTGCCACGACCACGGCATCGATTTTGGGATCAGCCACGACTTGGTCTACATCACGAACAGCGCGCACCTGAGGGAGCTCAAGCCCAAATGTTTTCGCGTATCGAGAAGCGAATTCTTTTCGTCGCTCGTCGTTGAGCTCGCAGACTGCTTCTAGAATACCTTCTCCGGACTGAATCACTCCGTGCGCATGGTAAAGTCCCGGAAGCCCGAGTCCGACGATTGCTACACGCGTCTTTTGCATTTAGGCGCGCACGATATCTTGGAGCGAGCTTGCTCGCAACGGTTGAGGGGCGTGGTTCCATTTTCGCCAAACGTGCTTCGCAAAAGCGCCGTGCGAATTGGAAGGCGGCCGGGGTATAAAATTGTCGAGATCCCGGTGAACCAACGCAGACGCCACACCGGAGTGAGCAAATATAGTTTTGGCAATAGAGCGTTACGGGCGACTATCGACATGTTCGGCGTCCGTTGGCTCCTGAGCCGGCAGATCCGAATAAAGCTCAAGGAAACACCGAGCCGCGAGTCGTAGGGTGGTGCGGCGGTAAAGATATCCAAGCCGAGGTTGTGACATGAGCGTGGGTTGAGCCTCTGGCTCGACCTTCTGTTAGCCGAAGGCCCGGCCAGAAATCGGGGATCTAGGCGCTGTTTAAATCTTTCCATTTCGCCGCCTGAATCGCCAGGTTCGCGATTTCCTGTTCGCCCTAACTTTAGCGGCGGCGGAATCACGACCCTCACGCGTTTGTCACATTGATATTGTTCCAACGGCGCCAGGCCGCTGCTTTCCGGCAAGATGGAGCATGATATCGGTCTTCGAGATCGTGCCGATCAATCGCTGCGAACTCAAGTTATCAACGACCGGCAGACGCTCGGCGTTGACCTCAGAAAATTTTTCCAGGGCGGCAGCCATGCCTTGAAGAGGGGAAATCCTCGGAAAGCTTTCTTTCATCACATCTGCAGCAATCACCGCATTGGCAATTTGCGGCTGATCGAGGAATTCCTTGATATCGTGGAGCGAGACGGCTCCGAGGAACTCCATATCTTTACCGACAATATAAATATGCTGGTATCGGTTCTGGAGAAACAGCTTCTCAATCTCAGTAAAAGTCGCGTGCCGAGGGAGGGTAAGCGGATCGCGCCGAATCAGATCTGAGATCTTTGCTTCCGCCAATTGCTGATTAAAGAAAGCGGCGCCCTTGCGTTCAAGTGATTCTCCATAAATAAACTGCCTTTCGAAAATGCTGCTGCAATAATAGGCGACGACACAATTGACCATCAGAAACGGCGCAAGAGTGTAGTCCAGCGTAAGCTCAAATCCCATCAGGATCGACATTAGCGGCGCGCCCGTGGTTGCGGCGATAAATGAACCCATGCCGATGATACCGTACATGCCCGGATCAGCATGGAACCAGGGAAAGGCAAATAAAATGGCGCGGCCATAGAGCATTCCGAACGCTGCGCCAACAAAGAGCGTGGGGGTAAATACGCCGCCGACCGCCCCAGATCCGAAGGTCGCAGCCGTCGCGACCAATTTGAGCAAGAAAATCGCAAGGATCTCATCTGAATACCAATTATGGTGAAACAGGGTCGATAGCAGACCCTGGCCGTTTCCGCAGACTTCCGGGCTAAGGATTGCCAGTAATCCGACGAACGCTCCACCAGCCGCTAGCTTGGCGGGGACAGGCAGAGTCAGTTTTGAAAACAGGCGCTGAACCGTACGTAGAAACAACAGGTAAACAGGCGCCAGGAGACCGACGAACAGACCCACGCACCCGAGCGGGATGAGCTCCGGAATCAGCTCCAGCGGCGTTTGAACGTTAAAGCCGGGCGACTTGTAGATCGGGCCACCTCCATGCAACAGCTCCGCGACGAACGTTGCTACGACTGCGGAGATGATCAATGGACCCAGCGCTTCGACCACAACCGTTCCCAGAATAATCTCCGCAACGAAAAACGAACCCGCAATTGGAGCGTTGTACGCGCTGGCAATGCCGGCTGCCGCTCCGCAAGCTACCAATTGACGTCGTTGGGCGACAGGCAGCTGCCGATATTGCGCAGCCAGCGATGCTACAAGTGAAGAGAGCTGAACCAATGGCCCTTCTCTTCCGATCGAAGCACCAGTGCTGATCGAAAAAAGCGCAGACAACGATTTGATGATACTTGCCGGGACAGAGATCGCACCACTGCCAACGACGATCGCTTCCATGTAATCAGTAGTTGTCTTTTGTGGCAAACGGCGCGTCAGACGGTTCCCGATCAACAGGGTTAGCCCGGCCAGAAGCCCGCCCACCGTTGGCACGGCAACTCTTTGCCACAGAGGTAAGTGGGCAAAGGATGAAATGATTTCCATATCGCTGCCAGTCGCGAGAAAATGCAGGAGGTCCGTTGCTCGTCGAAAGGCCTCGGCAGAGAGCGCGCCAAGAAGGCCGATCAGTGCGGCCCACAGGAGCATATACTGGCGTTCGCCGATGCGAAAACGTTCGATTAGCCAGAGCTTTAATTTCAGGACAGAAGGGAGTAATGCAGAATTGCTTTGCAGGTGCTCCCGTGTTTCTCCAGGCTTGTCCATATTACTCTTTTGGAAAGCAAAGACGGGGTGTCGGACCAAATTTATACAAGACTGCTCCTTAGAAATCGAGAGGCACAATCATGAATTGGAATTTCATATGCGCGCTTGGCTGTGCCGCGATCCTCCTGACTCCTCAAACGGCTCCCGCTCAGCGAAGGCCGAAGATCGTGATGGTCACCCACGGTCAGGCTGCGGATTCATTTTGGTATACCGTTCGCAAAGGCGCTGAGTCCGCCGCCAGTGAGATGAGGTGCGACCTTGAATATCGCTCTCCTGAAAAATTCGATATGGTGGCCATGGCGCAACTCATCGACGCTGCAGTTGCAGCCAAGCCGGATGGCCTGATCGTATCCATTCCCGATGCCGCAGCTTTGAGCGCATCGATTCGGGCTGCGGTGGCCGCAAAGATCCCGGTGATTTCAATCAATTCCGGATTGAGCGCATCGAAAGCGTTCGGATGCCTCATGCACATCGGTCAAGAAGAGGAGGTCGCCGGAAAAGAGGCTGGAGAACGTATGAAAGCGTCAGGGGTCAAGACGGCTCTAATACTTAATCAAGAAGTTGGAAACGCTGCGTTGGAAAAGCGAATCAAAGGCTTTCAGGAAGGATTTGAAGGTCCTTTTCACCATGTCCAGGTTCTTCCGGTTAAAATAGATTTCCAGCAATGCTTGGACGCCACGGCCAAATACCTGGCGAACGATCCCAGCGTAGACGGAATAATGACCCTGGGATCGGTCCCAGCCGAGCCAGCTCTTCGAGCGATCGAGATGGCAGGAAAGACCGGCAAAATCAAAATCGGCACTTTCGATCTTTCGCCTGCGATCGTGCAAGCGCTGATCAAGAAACAGGTTGAATTTGCGGTCGACCAGCAAGAGTGGCTCCAGAGTTATTTGCCTGTCGTGTTTTTGGCCAACTATGCAAAGTACGGTTCAATCCCGCAGAGCAAGTTGATCCTGACTGGCCCAAGCTTTGTAACTCCCGAAAACGTTGACAAAGTCGCAGGGCTTCACTGACAGCAGCGGGGTCGCGATTTAATCGCGACCAGAAAATTCCGAGGGCGCCGGCATAAATGTGAATAACTTCGGACTACCTATAAGGGACGGCAGAGTGAGGGAGAGTCTCCAGGGGAGCCATCTTCCATCGCCAAGAACAAACCGTGATTCCTACGACGCCGGTACGCCGATACGCCCAGACGCCGACACCTCTTCTGCCCCTCCCTTTTTCCACGGATACCAATACGACGCCAGGCGTTGCTCGAATTGGCGCGGCTTTTCTGCGTACAGATTGCGCGCAATCTGAAGGGCCGCTTTGCGAAGCTTACGTTTTCGCCGGTCAATCGACTGGATCAGCACCTTTTGAGCGTCTGTGGTGGTTTGAGAATCGGCCGGTTCTTTGAGGACCCTGGCGCGTAAAACGGCAAAATCGTGATCGATACCGAGTTTCTGGGCAAGCTGATCACATTGTTTTAACAAAGGAGCCAACGATCGAGGCCAGCTCGGTTCAAGCAAACGAAGCTGAAACCCCAGGATCCGGGCAAATTTTCTAAGCTCGTGCCAAGTCTCGTCGCTGACGTTTTCAGGGCCGACGGCGTCGAACTGGATCAACAATTTCCTGCCGCGCTTGTAGGTCCGTCGTAACCCCGTGCCAATAAAGAGATCCCATTCGAATGCTGGATTCAATAAGACACCATCGAACCAATGGTTGATCCGTTTTTGCGCTTCTCCAAACTCTTTGCGCAAACGGGCCAGCGTTTGAGTTGGGATTTTGGAGGCAGCCTCGCGCTGCAAGCGCCGGCGGAGATGCTCGACAATTTTGTGTACAAGCGTTTCCTGTAACGGCGGCGCATTTTTTTTCGGTTTACCTTGAAAACGTTCAATCGCCTCGAGGATGACCTGGCGATCGCGTGCCGCCGACAAGGAACGGCCGACATCCCGAAAGAACGTGTTCTCTCTTATATAGTTTTCCTCACGCATCGATGCACGCGCCAGACGTAGCAATGCGCGCAAACTCTTCAGATCTTTCCGGGCCTGATGAATCAGCTCCGAATCTGGATAAGGCTTCTTGGAAACCGCGCGAAGAACCCGATCGGTTCGCTCTCCAGCGATTCGCTGAACTCCCTTAAGGGACGACTCATCAATTTCAAACCGAAAAGACATGCGAACGTTACGCGTTTGGCGTTTCGCGCGATAAATAGGTCGTTGAACGCAAAATGCGAAACGGCAATCGCGAAACGGCAATCGCGAAACGGATAACGCCTAAACCCTAAAGCTATCCCTTGACTGCGCCGGCAGTCAACCCCGCCACGATGCGGTACTGGAAGATCATGACGAGAATAACCAGAGGGACTGTAACCACCATCGACGCGGCCATGATCGGGCCCCATGGCGTCTCAAATCCGCTCGTGCCGCTGAACGAATTGATCACGACCGGAACCGTCTTCATGTTGTCTGTTATGGTATAAGTCAGCGCGAAAAGGAA
>JBKPBY010000155.1:0-7345 GCA_046727075.1 bacterium
CTCCTGCGCGACCTGGACCGCGCGCGTTGTCAGCAAAGAAGAATCCAGGTTGAATGGCAAACACTCGGTCCAGGTCGCGCAGGAGCGCGAACCCTACCAGCTCAGCCTACCGACTATGCGCCGTCGTTCCCGCCAAAAACCGCTCCAATTCTGCTCGATCCGGCAAAGCCGCATAGTCGCCATACGCAGTAACGCAGACTGCGCCCATCGCGCATCCTCGGATAACGGCATCCCGGAACGATAGCTTATCGAGCAGCCCGGAAACGATGCCTGCACAAAATGCGTCGCCCGCTCCAATCGGATCAATTTGTTGGACAGAGAACGGCGGAATCAGGCCGGACGAAGAACCGTCGGTAAAATACGCACCTTGGTCTCCCGCTTTGATTGCAATTCTTTCGGCTCCCAGCTTCAGCAGAGCGGTTGCCATCTGATCCAGTTCTTCGAATCCGGTTAGAATGCGAGCCTCATCCAGGCTTGGCAGCAGCAGGTTGCTCTTACGTGCGAGTTCAAGAAAGACAGGACGAGCTTTCTCAGCAGTCCAAAGTTTGTAGCGCATGTTTGGATCGAAAACGATAGTTGTTCCAGTGGCTCGGAATTGATCGACGATCGCTAACGTGGCTTTGAGGTTGGATTCGCTCAGCGCAGGGGTAATTCCGGTGACGAACAGAAATCGGCTTTTCAGGCCCCGGAACTGTTCGACATCAATCGCGCTGGCTGCTGAGCCGCGGCGATAGTAGAAAATATTTGGAGAACCGGCAGCGCGGAGTTCTTTAAACATTAGACCGGTTGGAGCATCGTCTGCGACCCGAACATGATCGACATTTACCGATTCGCCTCTCAATGTTTTGAGGATTCTCTTCCCAAAAGGATCATTTCCAACTCGACTGATCCAGCAAACCGAGTGGCCTAGTCGGGCCAGGCCGACAGCAAAGTTTGACTCCGTGCCAGCAATGCCGGCGACCAGCTCATGGGATGTTTCCATTGGCCCTGGCGCTGAGGGGATAAAAAGCGCCATGGTCTCGCCGAAGGTGAGGGCGTCGAAACTATCCATTAGCCTGAAAATCTCACAACGGCCGCGCCGTTGCGAGATTTTCGCGCCGAGCTTTGTCTGAAGCTTTTGCTCTTTGTTTCGCGGTATGCCAATCCGAAGAGGGCCTTCTCATTGCGGAAATCCGAATAACTTTATCCTTTGTCGGATTTCCGGGCCGCTGCCAGGAGCTGCTCTGCCGCTTGCGCGATCGCCTCTGTCGATTCCTTGCGATTATCTTTCGGAATCAAGGCGCTCCCGACTCCAACAGCCATTGCGCCGGCCTCAAAAAAACTCGCGGCATTCGCAACTGTAATTCCACCGGTGGCAATCAATGGAATATCCGGAAGCGGTCCCCTGATCTCGCGGAAATATTGAGCGCCAAGTGTTCCGGCCGGAAAAACCTTGATTGCGTCGGCTCCAGCGTTATGCGCCGAAAAAATCTCAGTCGGTGTCATCGCTCCGGCAAAAATGGGCACTCCGTGTTCGCCGGCAAAATGGATCACGTCGCGATTGAAATTCGGCGTGATAAAAAACTGTGCGCCGGCGAAGAGCGCCTTTTTTGCGAGATCCACCGTGGTGACTGTTCCTGCCCCGTAGAAGACTGTTTTGTCAGGCTTCTTGGAGCGAAGGAAAGGCTCCGCCTGGGGGGAATCCATCGTGATCTCAATTAACCGGATGCCGCTATTGATCAGCGTTTCAACGCAAAATTGCGGATCGATTTTTGGCCGGCGCAAGATCGCGACGACTGGCGCATCTTTTAACGCTCTAAGCAAAGTTTCGGATTTCGAAGCTTCGGGCACGGTGATTTTAAATAACCGCAGACTTGTGCACCATAGCAAGTGCGAAGGTGCATTCCGCAGATTCGGATTATTCTGAGGACACGCGAGATGGAAGAAAAGTTGCAACCGGAAACGAGAAATTAGAGACTAAAAACCGGACCGAATGGACTCCGCTTTTGTGATACCTGTCGCTGCCGCTGTGGTAGCAGTCTTGGCTTGCTCGGTAGCGTTTCTGTTGTGGCGGATATCCGCTATCAAAGCCGCGGGCGAAGAGAAATCCGAATTAGAAAGCAAACTGGCGGATCGAGCTGCGCGGCTGGAGGAAACCAGCGACCTGGTTGGCCGGTTGCGTGAGGAGCTGGGTAGCGCTGAGGGCGCTCTGGTTAAACTTCGAGCTGAGCATGCCGCGCTACAGGAGACCTTGGACCAGGTCAGGCATCAGGCCGAGGAAAAGCTCTCGCTGCTTCGAGAGGCTCGGGATCAGATGACCAACGAGTTCAAGCTCCTGGCTCAGGAGATCATGGCCCAGCACGGGGAGCGGTTTAAGAAACAGAATATTGAACAGCTCGCCGGTATCCTGGAGCCCCTTCGAGAAAAATTGCTGGAATTTCAGCAGGGCCTGTTAAACGCGCATACCGAGAGTGCCAAGGAAAGGGCTACGCTGGCCGAACAGATCCGCGCTTTGTCGGCGGCGAGCGCGAAAATGTCCAATGAAACAGAGAATCTCACTCAGGCGTTGAAAGGGAAATCACACGTTCAGGGCGCTTGGGGAGAGATGCTCCTCAAGAGCATCCTCGAAAGATCGGGCCTGCGCGAGGGCGAGGAGTATGTGATGCAGGAGAGCCGCTTTACCGAAGAAGGCGCTCGGTTGCGACCGGACGCGGTCGTAACGCTTCCGGGAGGGCATCAACAGGTGGTGATCGACTCCAAAGTGTCGCTTGCTGCGTTCGCCGCTTATGTAAATGCGGGAACTGACATTGAGCGCAGCACGCAACTTGCGTTGCACCTGAATTCCATCAGAGCCCATATCAAGGCGCTTTCGGAGAAGGAATACCAGCAGGTAATCACGTCGGAGCTGAACTTCGTCATCATGTTTGTGCCGATCGAAGGCGCTCTGGCTGCCGCCCTGCAGAATGATCCAGAGCTGACGGGCTTTGCCGCCGAGAAGAATGTCGCCATCGCCACGCCGACAACGCTGATGCTCGCCCTCAAGACTATCGCGAATTTGTGGCAAGTTGAGCGCCGCAACCGGAACGCGGACGCAATTGCGGAGCGCGCAGGTAGACTCTACGACAAATTTGTGGGGTTCGTTGAGGATATGAAATCGGTCGGCGAACGCATTAACCAGGCCCAGACGAGCTACGCGGCAGCGATGGATAAGCTTTCCAATGGCAAAGGAAATCTGGTCAAGCAAGTCGAACGGCTGAAAGAGATGGGCGCAAAAACCGGAAAATCGCTCCCTCCCGAGCTGTTGGATGCTGAACCCTTTCTATCAACGCTGCCTGTACCCGAAGACAAAAAATAGTCGACTACGGCCCTCGGAACACCCCGACGAAAACTCATTGACCCGAGCGGTTGCATGGCGCGTATTAGTCGCCACAGGAGAGACCGAATGAATCGAATTTTCGCTGGTATTAGCGTTGCCGCTTTGATCGTTAATTTCCTTTCGGCGCAGGAAAAACCGGCACCCGCGTTGCCCGAAAAATACGATCAGGCGTTGGGGACGTGTTACGAGGAGCTCAAATACCCGTATCCCACGGTTTTCCTGAATCTCCTGGCTGAGGGCCAGGATGTCCGGATGTGTTTCATGGACGTGCAACCGGCCAAGAACCCAAACGGCAGGACGGTGGTTCTCCTTCACGGGAAAAACTTCTGGGGCGCCTACTGGGGGGACACGATCAAGTTTCTGACTGAACGCGGATTCCGCGTGATCGTTCCGGACCAGATCGGATTCGGCAAATCGTCTAAGCCAAACATCCACTACGGCTTTGACTTTCTCGCTGAAAACACGGCTGGACTTCTCGATCTGTTACACGTCCAGAAAGCAACTATTCTCGGGCATTCGATGGGGGGCATGTTGGCGATCCGATTTGCCAGGCTTTATCCAGGCAGGACCGAGGCTTTGATTCTTGAGGATCCGATCGGGCTTGAGGACTACAAGCTTAGTGTGCCGCCGGCACCGCTAGAACAGCTGTACCAGCAAGAACTGAACATGAGCCTCGAGGATTACCGAAAATATGTTCAGGGATACTTTGTTACCTATCCGAAAGAGAAAGCAGAAGTGTTTGTTGAACCGCGGATGCGGGTGAGTCTGAGCGGAGATTTCCCACGGTGGGCCATGTCGGCTGCGCTGACCACGTTGATGATCTACGAGCAACCCGTTTGTTATGAGTTTGCAGAAATCAAAGTGCCAACCTTGTTCATCATTGGACAAGAAGATCACACTGCTGTGGGAAGAGACCGCGCTCCGATCGATCTTCGTCGAACTCTGGGAAATGTTCCCGAACTGGCCCGCAAAGCGTCCAAGCAGATCCAGGGCTCCCGTGTAGTCGAGCTGCCGAATGTGGGTCATATCCCTCACCTCGAAGCCCCCGATGCGTTTTATCAGGCAGTCGATGATTTTCTGAGAAGGTAGTGTTTTGCAGGCGACGGGAAAGATCCAGCGACGGAAGGATGACTGGGATCTTCGAGAGCCATATGGAAGCAGGAAACCCAACCCTCCGGGTTGACTCGCTTCTAGCCCACTGGTAAATCCCTGCAATGGCCCGGATTCTCTTAGTGGTTATCGCGAGTCTGACACTTTCGACAGTTGCTTTCGCACAGGGAGTCGCCCAAGGAATCGCACCCATTGATCCCGGCGAGCACATTGTTGTTACTGGAGGGGTGTCGATGTGGGACTGGGAGAAGTACAAGCTCGAGCCGCACGATCACTGGTGGCTAAATTTCGTCCGTGCCAGCAGGCTCCGGATCGAGCAGCTTCGGCAGCAATACGGGTCATCCGCAAGAATTACCTGGTTGGTTTACCGCCGAGCGTACGAGCGCCGGCAAAAACATGAATCAGAGAACCTTTTCAGCGTAATCCAGTCGGTTCGGGACAAATACGGCGTGAATCTGATTTACTTTAACACTACCGACCAGCTTTGCGGCTACCTCGATAACGGGCTGGATCGGTCCCGATACAAGATCGGATCGTTCGACTATTTCGGGCACTCGAACAAAGCCTGTTTCATGTTCGATTACAGCAACGAGATAGGGAGCGCGTCGAAAACGTGGCTTCACGAGAATGAACTGCACCAGAAATTGCGGCGCGGCATTTTCGCTAAGAACGCCGAAGTTAAGAGCTGGGGTTGTTATACCGCAGAAAGCATGTCGGAAAAGTGGTACCAGGCGACCGGAGCCAAGATGATTGGCGCCGTGGGCAAAACTCAATATATGACCAACGAACTCCCGGTCCTTGTCTCCTCAAACGGTCGCTGGGCAACGGGGATGTAGGAAAGTGCTAGGGTTAGTGTGAGTTTTGCGCCGGCTTTTAGCCGCTCGCATTCAACTTTCTCCCACTCTTTGGACTTGCGCGAAATCGAAGTCGGGGCAGTATCCGAACTGGGAGAGAAACGTCGATATGAGCCAGGACGAATTCGATGATTTGATCGCGGAGATCAAGGAAGAGGATCCAGAACAACTGGATTCAGAATTCCTGGTCCGCGACAAGCCGTTTAAAGAAGACAAGCTGACCAAGCTTGAAAAGCAGGCAGGATTCACTTTGTCCGAAGAGTATCGGAATCATCTCAAGCGATTTGGTGCCGGAGACATTGGGACGATCACAGTGTTGTCACCGGATCCTCATAGCGAGTTCTCGCTCTGGAAAGGCGAAGAACCGTTCGAAAAACGGAGCTGGATCCCAGTAGTCGATGATGGCAAGAACAACTACTACGCCCTGGTAGTTGAGGGTGGCGTGTGCTCACGCGAGATCTGGTTCGCAGATCACGAGCTCGGATACGAGCTTTCCAGCAGCACCTATAATGATTTCTACGAACTGATAGCCTCGGAGGCGTTCGGAGTAGAATTGTAACACCAGCGTGCCGCACGTCAGGAAGGAGCTGGTTTCTCGCCGAATTTTACGTCGCGTTTTTCAGGACTGAACGCCGTGATTATGATAAGCGCCACGCTGATAATGGTTACGGCGAGAGCAATACGTTAACCATCAGGGTGGGACGACGACCCCATCGGTCTGCTGCCCAACCAAAAATAAACGCCCCAAACGGGCGCATGAATAATGTCCAGAACAACGTGTCCGCAACCGCTGAATTCGCCACGTTGAATTCTTTGGCTATATCACCCAGGACAAAAACAAGGATAAAAAAATCAAACGCATCCAAGGTCCAGCCCAGGTAACTGGCGATAACAGCATTCCATTGCGGACGAGTAAGTAGTTTCAGATCATCAAAGACGGCCGTCGGCGAGGGGAAGTTGGCCGCAATTCTACGGATTCAGGATGATCTGTCGAGGCATCGCTGTGAGCTAATCGTCCTCGTTCTCGTCGTCGTCCTCGATGTCGATTACGAGGAGTAGGATGAGGATAAAAAGCTCCTTGTGAGCAGAAAAAACAGCGGCTCCTTTGTGACGTTCGGCCAGCTAAAATTCTATGCCGAAGAACTTCCGCGGTTTCGGTCGATTGAAGAGATTCAGTGAATCGAGAGGTCTAGAGGCGCTGACCTTTTTGAGTGCTTCACCAACTGTTGAACTGGTTGATTCCAACCCCTGCCGGATTGGCTCGGCAATCTTTGGGCCTTGCTCACGGAGCCAGCCTTGCGCGTTTTCCAGGAACTCATCGATCCGGCCCTGACGCAGGATCACACCTTCATAGCGGCACGCGATGTACCCAAGGATAAATCCGATTCCGGCGGCCGCTAATATGACTCCCGTCAGATTGATTTGCGAAGCTCGCTCCGGAGCTTGCGAGACTGGCTCCGGATCGTTGGCTGGCGCCTCAGAAACTGGATTCGCGCTCTCTTCTTCTTTTTTCGGACCCGGCCTTGGTCCGAACGGTTCGATTTCTGGAAATTCACTCATAGACGCCTTTCCAAGGTTAAGAACTGTTCGATAGAATCGACACGCCCTGGATCGGTAAAAACCCCTCCAGCCCTGTAGGGCGTAAACGATTCTAGTCAACAGCACCCTCGCTGGAGATCAGGCTGTTAGCAAGCGCCTCAATGCCTGGTTTTTTTGAACCCAAGGCGCAACGCATCCTGTTCACCACACGCTGCCACTCCCCGGAGGATTTTTTGTTGCACACTGTCGGCATCGACGCTATCAAATGCAACTTAGCCAACGCAAATGAGACCGGAAGCCAAAATTCGATCGCTTGTCCTCGGTTTCGCCGGCTATTTTTACTTTTATTGGCGCTTCTAACGAGCGTCTGACGATTTCACCCATTCCTCTCAAAGGGTCTCTGATCGGTCAGCCTGCTCCACCAGCGGTATGCAAACCATTTTACCTCCTCCTGATTCTCCGATAGCCACTAAGCCGGACATTCTGT
>JBKPBY010000156.1:0-6499 GCA_046727075.1 bacterium
CTACAAACGGAATCATCTCATGCATGTACCGACGAGAAATCCGTTCCAGTTCGCCCACGCTCAGTCGCCGCGGGTCGACGCAAACGCCGCCTTGTGCGCCGCCGTAGGGTAGACCAGCCAGCGCGCATTTCCAGCTCATCCAGATAGCGAGCCCGGCTGCTTCTCCCATTGTAAGATCAGGGGTGAATCGGACTCCGCCTTTAGTCGCGCCCATCGCCAGATGATGATGCACGCGATAACCCTCAAATACCTTTATAGACCCGTCGTCCATTTGGACCGGAAGAGAAACGGCGATGCAGCGCTTCGGCCAGAGGAGCGGCTCGCGCATGCTCGGTGAGATATCGAGAAGCTCCGCGATCAATTCAACCTGCTTACGGGCAAGGTTGAACGCCGGGGTATCAAAAGGATCCATCGGGCTTTGGAGGGAAAGCTAGATCAAGCATCTGGAATTTTGATGCAACTATCAAGCGTCAACCGGATTAGCCCAATACTGTCCTCAAAGAATAGCTAAGCGGACTACAACAACGGAAGAGTTCGCTGCCGTGTGGCTTTGGGCGCGACTCGACACAGATTGCGGCTTTTGGGTTCCAGAATGGGCGTCGCAAGGCGACGACAAAACTGAGCCAGGGGTGAGCGCTAGCGAACCCCTGGATTGCCGCCCGCCAATATGACGCGCCCCGACGGGGCGCTAGAGGCGCGTTCAATCCCACAGATATCTTTCATCGAACGCCACACCATGTTTCGTCAGAATTGCGCGCAATTCCTCCTGGAACGACATCGTTCGATGATGCATCTCCTGGTTCGCAATATACGCAACAAGAGGTTCCTTCGCGGATGCGCTGACCGAGAAAACGCCTTGGCCCGTTTGTCAGCCAAAATTCCGATGACCCCGATCTCGAAGCATCCGCGTCGAACTGACTTTGAGCGTTTTTATTAACTCGGCGATGGAGATATTTCTCCCAAATCCCGAAAGAAGATCAACGTGATCCTCGGTTCCACCGACCTGCACAGGCTGACATTGGAGATTCCGTAAAATCGCAGCCAGGTATGCGTGAAGTTCCGGTGATTGTAAGAGCCTTGCACGGTTCTTTGTGGAGAAAATGATGTGAACCAAAACCATGCCGAGAGATTGAGGCATACCGGTGAATATGATAACATCATATTCTGATGTTGTATACAGCCAAAAGCACCTCTGGTCGCCCCGTTGGGGCGCGTCCCCTTGGGTGGGTGTAATCCAGGGGTTCGCTAACGCTCACCCCTGGCTGAGTTTCGTCGTCGCTTCGCGACAGCATCCATGCATCAAAGCGCCGAACGCCGAACGCCAAACGCCAAACGCCAAACGCTAAACGCTAAACGCTACTGCTACCTCGCCAGACGCTCCAGCGCTTGGCGATATTTCTCGCTTGTTTTTTCTATGACCTCGGGCGGTAGTTTCGGGGCAGGTGGTTTTTTGTCCCAGTTAAGGGTCTCGAGATAGTCGCGGACGAATTGTTTGTCGAAACTGGTGGGGCTTGAGCCTGGCTTATATTCGTCCACCGGCCAGAACCGCGACGAATCCGGCGTCAAACATTCATCAATCAATAGAACTTCCTTATTCAGTAAGCCGAACTCGAATTTCGTATCGGCAATAATAATCCCCTGATTCGCGGCGTGCACACTGCCGTCCGCGTAAATGGCAACGCTCAGGTCGTGTACCTTGGTGGCGACAGGTTCACCGAGAATTTCACAGCATTTTTCCCAGCCGATGTTTTCGTCGTGGCCTTTGTCATTCTTTATCGCCGGAGTGAAGATCGGTGTCGGCAGCTCCGACGCCAGTTCAAGTCCTGCAGGAAGTTCAATGCCGCAGACTGTTCCTGATTGTTGGTATTCTTTCCAGGCCGAACCGGCCAGATAACCCCGAACCACGCATTCGACCGGAAGCGGGTTTGTCTTCCGCGCCAGGGTGGAACGCCCGCGCAGAACGTCTGCATGCGGTTTCAGAGGTTCGGGAAATTCATCGACATTCGTGGTGACGAAATGGCTCGGCACCTGGTGAAACTTCCGGAACCAGAAAGCGGAAAGCTGCGTAAGCACCTCACCCTTGCCAGGTATCGGATCAGGAAGAATACAGTCAAACGCAGAGAGCCGATCGGTCGCGACAATTAACACTTTGTCGCCAAGATCAAAGACTTCACGGACTTTGCCGCTTCGGAGCTTCTTGATACCTGGAAGATCAACTTCAGTAATACCGTTGTTCATTCTGATAGTTCTTTAAAGAGTTGTGTAACCCGTCGCTCGATTTCCGGTAGCGCTTCATGAGGCAACCGGAATGGAACATCGCCGACATCCCAGTAGTGAATCTTGTCCGCCCAATTCGGGAAGTGCTGCTGCATCATCGGATAATGTTCGGTGCGATCCATGGCGATTTGTCGTTCCGAGTGCAAGAAATCGTCAGAACTGAGAGATACTCTGTTTGCCGCTGTATGGCGCAAATCGATTTGCCGAACCGCCAGCGCATCCTCAGTAAATGGCGAGA
The DNA here is from genome assembly GCA_046727075.1 of bacterium. Lineage (GTDB taxonomy): Bacteria > Verrucomicrobiota > Verrucomicrobiia > Chthoniobacterales > JAFAMB01 > JBKPBY01. The sequence goes on from JBKPBY010000156.1 coordinate 2,516, forward strand.
TAGGGCCCTCAGCGAGGTAGATAGCCAACCCGCGCGAAAACGCGGTCCACGGGAGACCCTTCCGGGTCGCATGGTGATTAAAAACCGCTTCCGCGAATCGGCTTCGATAGAAATTTCCCGTGCAGATGAATAAGATCCGCTTTGTCACCGGATCGTGATACGACGAAAAGGACGAGAGGACAAGGGCTCTTAGGCGTTCGGCGTTTGGGGTTTGGCGTTTGGCGATTTGCGTTTGGCGGATAGATCGAACAGGAGAACGCAAAGGAACAAAAGATTCAGATAGGGTCTGAGCGACCTTGAATTCTCTAAAAATAGAGCGGTACAAATCTATCAGCTAGGACTCAAGTTCTTTGAACTACTGCCCTGGAAGATCGATGATTTTGTCGACGAAGTGGGCGGGAAAAACGAAACCGCAGATTACGCAGATTACACAGATTTTTTAGGTCTAGTTGTTTCAGTCCTGACCGGGCCAAACGGTTGAGCACTTTGAGAACGCGGCCCAGCCGTTGTGAGCAACCCCTCTGAGAATTTAATAAATCTGCGCAATCTGCGGAATCTGCGGTTCCTTTTCTTGACGGACTGGTTCTCCATTTTCGAAAAGAGTTTTGTGATCCCTTTTAATCGGAGCCCACGGTGCTCCTCCAGCTTTGGTTGCGGATTCGCCGCGTTGTGATCTTCTGTTCGATTTTCTCTTGCCAAAAATGCGAAACGCCAAACGTCAAACGCCCTGCCCCTTGCTTATTCTGCGGAATGCCCTTTATTGCTGGGGGTAATGAGTTTTCAGGAGCTTGGGTTGTTGGATCCGGTGGTGCATGGCGTGCAATCTTTGGGGTTCACCGATCCAACGCCGGTTCAAGCAGAGTGCATCCCGCTGATTTTAGAGGGGAGAGACGTGGTCGGTTCCGCGCAAACCGGGACGGGAAAAACGGCCGCTTTTGCGCTTCCAATATTGACCCGGCTAAAAAAGCGAGGTCCGACACGGTGTCTCGTTCTCGAGCCGACCCGCGAGCTGGCGATTCAGGTGGAAACGGCGTTTCAGTATTACGCTCGTTTTACAGACATCGAGATTGGTGTCTTTTATGGCGGCGTTGGTTACGAGCATCAGAAGAAACTTCTAAAATACGGCATCGACGTGATCGTTGCGACACCGGGACGGTTACTGGATCTCCATGAACAGGGTGTCTTGCGATTAGATTCGATTGAGATTCTGGTGCTCGACGAGGTGGATCGTATGCTCGACATGGGTTTCTTGCCGGATGTTCGAAAGATTGTGCGCCTTTGCCCGGAAGTACGACAGACTTTGTTTTTCTCAGCAACAATTCCACCTGAATTGGAAAGCTTATGTTCATGGGCGTTGAAAGACCCTAAAGTGGTGGAGATAGGCGTGCGCCGCGCTGCCGCTGAGACTGTGACCCACGCCTTTTACCCGGTAGCGGCCACCCAAAAATTTGATCTGCTCGTCGCGCTTTTAGAAAAGACCCATTATGAAAGCGTGATCGTTTTTACGCGCACAAAACAGGCTGCTGACGAAATCTCGAGCCGGCTTGAAAGACTGAAACACTCAGTGACGGTTCTCCATTCCGATCGAAACCAGAGCGAACGAATCGCAGCGTTAAACGGCTTCAAGTCCGGGAAGTTTGAAGTGTTGGTCGCCACTGATATCGCGGCACGCGGACTCGATATCGCCGGAGTCACGCACGTGATCAACTACGATATCCCTTTGCACCCAGATGATTACGTGCACCGAATCGGGCGGACCGGGCGAGCGCAGCAAACTGGTGATGCATTTACGCTGGTCATCGCCGAGGAGCTGAAGGCAATGCACGATATCGAAAGAGCGATTGGTCAGAAAGTTCCGCGACTTAAGTTGGATGAATTTCCCTACGTCTACACCGCGCTCTTTGAAGAAGGAAAAAGAAAAGGGCCGGTGCGAGGATATCGCACCAGTCGCGGGTATTCTTTCGGGCATGCGAGAAAGTGACGTTCGCGCGAGGGTGCTCGCCTCATCTTGGCTACCGCGCGTCTGAGATAGTCTTCTCTACCGCTACGCCAATCCGATCCGCATGACTCAGTTTCGCCTGCCATGTTTTTGGAATCGCGTCCAGCCCTAGATGGGCTCCGAGCCAGCCTCCGACCAATGCAGCGCGACCGGCGTTGTCACCACCGGCGCGGAGAATCGCGAGTATTGCTTCTTTGAAATTCTCGGAATGTTTTAGCAGCGCATGAATCGACGAAGGAAAACTTTTTGGAAGAGGACACCTTTGGCCCAACGTCGTCGTTGCCTTGACGACATCCTCTGCCAAATGAGCTTGAGCTTGACGGCTCTTTTGTCGGGCTTGGACGCCGTAAAGCGGATCGATTGGCTCGATCAGGTCTTCCACTCGGTGTAACGCTTCACGCACGTCGTGCCCGCGGAATAATTCGGTGAGCAACAACGCATTGAATTTCATGAAAGCGATCGTCTGCTGATTATGCTGGCAAACTCGGGTTGCTTGTTCAACGATCGAGAGAAGATTCGAGTCTTTCCAATAGCGCACTACCAGAGCGGCCAATCGGGAGGCCGCTGCCATATGGTCGTCATCTGCACCTTGCTGAAAGTCGAATTCGTCAGGCGATCGCGATCGGGTGAATGCTTCATAGTTCTCCAATGTTCCTTTGGTCGCTTTATCCAAATATCCTTTGTAAGCAGCCGGATGGAACACTCGAACGAAGCTGGCGCCGAAAGCTTTGGCATCGAACTCACCTTCTCTGGCAAGCGACTCCAAAAGCACCAGGGCGCCATCGCCATAGTGAGTTTGATCGCCAGGCTTTTTTCCAAAATGATAATGACCTTCGTGCGGCGGCTCGAACCCATTGACTCCCTCCGGGTACTCCTTAGCCATTTCGGCGAGGTCATAGATCCAATGAGTACCCAAGGCCGCCGCATCGCCCACGAATTGGCCCCAAATAGCTCCGCGAAGACGATCGGTTGTGTCCATGGAGGAGGATACAGTGGCTGCCGTTCCACGACCAGTGGCTAGTCTAAAATTGCGATAGATCCATCGATCATTTCCGTCCCTTGATCCGTCCAAAAGTGTGAATGATAGTCGAACCTTTCATAGGACGACTCTTGATGTTTAAGATTTTTTTAATCGTTATTTTGACGGCAGGTCTTGCAGCTAGTCCAGTTGCTGCAGCGACAAGCCAGACGTCGAAACAGCGGCATTCCCATTCGACAAAAAGCAAACATGGTTCAAAAGGCGGCAGGCATCGCTCCGCTCGGCATCACCGAGCCGGTAGAAACCATGGACCGACAGTAGAGCAGGTGCCGGAAGAGATCTTTCCAACCGGGCACAAATTCACGCCGGAAGAAAGAGCCGAGGCAAGCGAGATCGGAGTCATGGTGCAGAACAGCATGTGGAAAGATGCTTATAAACTCGCTACCAAGGGCAGCAAGCAACATCCGGAACGCTGGTGGTTGCAGGCCGCGCGCGCCGCTGCCGCGGCGAACTTGAATCGCCCTAAAGACGTCATTGATGCGGCGAACGCTGCGCTCGAGAAGAATCAAGGGGACGCGAATCCGTTGAATTTGGCCCAGCTGTATACGCTCCGAGCGAATGCGTTGAGCCGGCTCAATCGTAAGAGCGAAGCTCTTACCGATTTTCAGAACGCAATTAAATTCACCAAGACAGATCCCTATAGCCGAGCCGGTGCAGCTTGGCTATATGCGACCGCAGACGACAATAGCATTCGGAATGGCGCGGCAGCTGTGGCCCTTGCGACCCAGGCAGCGAAGTTGACACAATGGAAAGATGACACGCTATTGGATGTCTTAGCTGCAGCTTATGCCGAAGCCGGCGATTTCAATTCCGCCCAAAAATGGCAAGGTAGAGCGATTCTACTTGGTTCCCAACAAGACGTACCGTTCTACCAACGCCGGCTGGTTAGTTATCAAGCTGGGAAACCTTGGCGTGAGAATAGCCATTAGGCGTTTGGCGTTTGGCG
>JBKPBY010000157.1:0-12183 GCA_046727075.1 bacterium
TCACTTCTCACCTCTCACTCCTTCTTCTCCTGGCTCCTAGCTCCTGGCTCTTGTATCCTGATGCAGGAGATGCAAGGAACGATCCTCATCGTCGACGACGAAAAACATACTCGGGAGGGGTTACGCCAATCGCTTGAAGACGATTTTGATGTCTATACCGCCAGCAACATTGATGAGGCCATCAATGTTCTTAATAGCGACCAAATCGATCTAGTGCTGACTGATCTGCGATTGGGTGGCGAAGACGGAATGGTGTTGATCGAGCGAATCCTGCGCCGGCCGCGCCCGCCGGTTTGTATCCTCATGACTGCTTACGGCTCGATCGCCACGGCAGTTGAAGCAATGAAACGCGGCGCGCACGATTTTGTTACTAAACCAGTCAATATCGATGAGCTCGCTATTAAGATCGCACGTGCCATTAAAGGCCGTAACACCGAACAAGAAAATGTCCAACTGAAGCAGCAGGTCGAAACCAGATTCGGATTGGAAAACATCATCGGTGAATCCAAAGCGATGCACCGGATATTCGAGATTGTTCGCCAAGTGGCTCCGACTCAGGCAACAGTTTTGATTCTGGGCGAGAGCGGAACCGGAAAAGAATTGATCGCTCATGCAATCCATAATCTGAGCAATCGAAACAAGACCCGCTTTGTTGCATTCAATTGTTCCGCGTTTTCGCCGCAACTCATCGAGAGCGAGTTGTTCGGGCATGAGCGCGGTGCTTTCACCGGCGCAATGGAACGACGAATGGGGAGATTTGAACAAGCGGCGGGAGGCACACTTTTTCTGGATGAGATCGGTGAGATCGATGCGAACGTACAAGTCAAGCTGTTGCGGGCTCTCGATCCTGGCGTGTTTGAACGCGTCGGAGGCAACCAACCAATTCGATCGGATGTCCGGTTGATTGCAGCAACAAATCGCGATCTGGCTGCTCAGGTGCGCGAAGGCAAGTTTCGCGAAGATCTTTACTACCGGTTGAACGTTGTGCAGTTGCGTATCCCGCCATTACGCGAACGGAAAGAGGATATCCCGCTCCTGGCCGCCGCTTTTCTGAAAGAGATTTGTGAGCGGGACAAGAAACCGCTCCGCCAATTGTCTCAAGAGGCAGTGGATTGCTTGTTGCGCTACGATTGGCCTGGAAACGTGCGAGAGCTCAAAGGCGCCATCGATTCGGCTGTCACCCTTTCAACCGGAACACAAATTTCTGTCCGAGATTTGCCTTTGACTGTGCGTGGAGGAACTGATCTGCCTATCTCGAAGGATTTGTCCGTGTCGGATCAGATGAATCTCCATGATAACGAGATCAGACTTATCATGCGGGCACTGGACGAAAGCGGCGGAAACCGCACTGAGGCTGCGAAGAAATTGGGTATTAGTCGACGCACATTACATCGGCGGTTGAAAGAGCTCCGGCTTTCCGCATGACATTAGACGCGCGGATAGAACGCCGACATCGCAGACGCCGCCGTAATCGCCGATAACTGAATCTTCTAAGACGGCCAGCGTTGGTCACAAAAGCAATGGAGAGCGAATGTGATAGACACCGCTGGGAGAGGCTGTCCTTCGCGCGCTTGGTTACGGAGTTGAGTGAGTGCCCGCGCAATGCTTGAGTTCTCTCACCCCATGCAGACTCACGCTCCTACGAACGAACCGCTTTGGCGACCCACAAAAGAATCCATCGAAAGCAGCGAACTCACTCGATTTCAGAAATGGTTACGTGAGCAACACCACCTGGAGCTCAGGGGCCATCGGGCACTCTACGATTGGTCGGTCAACAATCTGGAGCAGTTCTGGAGCGCGATCGCGGAGTTTTTCGACGTACGTTTTCATTCTGCTCCAGAGAAGATCTTGGCCAACGCAACGGATCCAGTGCATGCGAAATGGTTTCCGGGCGCTACCCTGAATTATGCTGAACATGTGCTTCGGTTCGGTCAACCTGCCGGAACAGCTCCTGACGATTCAAGAGCAATTTTGTTTGGCGGAGAACCGGATCGCCACGAGGTGCTGACTCGTCGCGACCTGACCGATCGCGTTTCTCGGCTGGCATCTGCGCTGCGCCAACTCGGTGTTCAGCGCGGGGACCGAGTTGTAGGGTATCTGCCGAATCGGTCAGAGACCGTGATCGCTTTCCTTGCCACAGCAAGCATTGGTGCGATTTGGTCCAATTGTCCGGCCGAGCTTTCCAGCCGTGGTGTGTTGGATCGATTCACGCAAATTGAACCAAAGATCCTGTTTGCAGTCGAAAGCTATCGTTACGGCGGCAAGGAGCATGATCGGCGCGCAGCGGTGAAAGAAATCATCGCAGGGTTGCCTACCCTCGAGCATGCAGTTGTATTCTCCGATTCTGCTGAGCCGGTTTCAGCAAAACAGCTTTCTTGGGGCGAGTTATTGAGATCAGGCCCCGGTCAGCTCAGCTTTGAGCCGGCACCGTTCGATCACCCTTTGTGGATCGTCTATTCGTCCGGGACAACAGGCGTACCAAAACCGATTGTGCATGGGCACGGCGGCATCCTTTTAGAGCTGCTTAAAGCGCTTGCGCTTCACCTGGACCTACGATCGGGAGACCACTTCTTCTGGTTCACTTCAGCCGGCTGGATGATGTGGAACTTCCTCGTGACGGGCCTCGGTCTCGGCACTGAGATCGTCTTGTACGATGGCAGCCCGAAGTACCCCGATTTCTCCGTTCTATGGGATTTCATTTCTAAAGAACGGATCGATTACTTTGGAACGAGCGCACCGTTCCTTTTAGCGTGCATGAAGGAAGGGCTCGAGCCTGGAAAACAGTTTGATCTCCGCGCGCTTCGATCAATCGGATCAACTGGCGCACCGTTGCCGGCGGAAGGATTTCGCTGGGTTTACCAGAAAGTTAAGCCGGATGTATGGCTTGGATCAGCCAGCGGCGGCACCGACATGTGCACAGCATTCGTTCTCTCCCACCCGTGGCTCCCAGTCTATGCGGGAAAACTGCAGTGCCGTGGCCTCGGAGCACCAATCGAAGCCTGGGACGAATCAGGTAAACCGGTCTGGAACCAAGTAGGCGAACTAGTGATCAAAGCCCCGATGCCGTGCATGCCGGTTTTCTTCTGGAATGATGCTGACTCGAGCAGATTCCGGGCGGCGTACTTTGATTATTTTCCCGGCTATTGGCGGCACGGAGACTGGATCGAGATCGACCCGGAGAGCGGTCAATGCGTGATCTATGGACGCTCCGACTCGACGTTGAACCGGGGCGGCGTCCGAATGGGGACAAGCGAGTTTTATCGGGTAATCGAGTCAGTCCCGGAAATACTCGAAGCGTTGGTTATCGATACAACCAGCTTAACCGCTGCCGGAGAAGAGGGGCAGCTTTTGCTTTTCGTTGTTTTGCGCGAAGGCGAATCGTTGACCCCTGCTCTGAAAGAGCGGATTCGTTCAACGATCAAATCCGTATTGTCGCCCAGGTACGCTCCAGACGATGTCTTTGCAGTTCCGGAAATTCCTCACACCCTGAACGGAAAAAAACTTGAGGTTCCGATCAAGAGGATCTTTCAGGGGATCGAACCGGGGAAAGCGGTTACGCGCGAAGCGATGAGCAATCCGGATGCGTTGAAGCCGTTTGTTGAGCTGGCGAAGCGCGTAAGCGGCAAGCAACTGTAGGAGCTTCCTGATCCCGATGTCTTGATACTGGAATCCGGCGCCGTCGGCGCCAGTTTAAGACGGCGAGACTTTTTGAATGGGCTTTTTCATGATTCATTGCAGCCGATGAGCTTCCCTTCAGACGCTTCCACCGGGTCGGGCGCACATTTAAATAAGAGCGAGGCGCCCCCCAAACGAACGGTGATTTCTCGGATCACCTCTTTCTTCTTGTATTTGTTCGAACGGATCACACCTGATCCTTTTATTTTCGCCGTCATTCTTACTTTCATAACGGCGCTACTTGCCTTGTTGTTTGCGCCCAAGAACAGCCCCGACATTCTCTTAGGTAGTTGGTACAAAGGTTTGTTCGAGATACTCGCCTTCGCGTTTCAGATGGTGCTAGTACTCGTGACCGGCTACGCCCTTTCCAATTCTAAGCCGGTCCGGCGCTTGCTCGATTTCTTAGCAGGATTCGCGACAACTCCTCGGCGCGCGGTGGTGATCATCATTCTGGTCGTGATGGGGACCTCGTTTCTTAACTGGGGTTGCGGTCTGGTAGTCGCTGGCTTGCTGGCACGCGAAATCGCAAAACGGATCAGGATCGACTTCGGTTGGTTAGTTGCGGCCGCATATACCGGTTGGATTATTTGGGCAAGCGGGTTTTCCAGCTCGATCGCACTCGCCCAAGCAACAAAGGGATCCAATCTGAACCAGGTCCAGAAAGTTACCGGGCAGGTCTTAGGTCTAGGCGACATGATTTTCGCACCGTTTAATCTGGTGCCGGTGCTAGTGCTGGTAGTCGTCCTGCCGCTGCTTTATTGCTGGATTCAACCGGCCGAGAACGACGTGGTTGCGGCTGATTCGCGGCGGCTGGCTGCCGAGGATCGTGCGCCGGAAGAGAACAAGGAAGGACCGGTCACAATTGCGCGCTGGCTGGAGAACGCGTGGATCATCAATCTGGTTCTTGTGATTGCTGGGTTAGCCGCGCTGGGTATCACATGGTCAAAAGCCGGCGGCGTTTCGTTAGACATCAATTCAGTTATATTCCTGTTCTTGATAGCCGGATTACTGTTGCACTGGACTCCCATTGCTTATGTCAAAGCGTTCAACAACGCCGCTCGTGTAACTGGTCCATTAATTCTGCAGTACCCGTTGTACGGCGGCATAATGGGAATCATGACGACGACCGGACTAGCTGACGTTGTGTCGAAGGCATTTGTCAGTTTTTCGAACGCGCACACGCTACCGTTTTGGAACTACGTCGCTTCGATCTTGATCAGCCTGTTCATCCCGAGCGGCGGCGGCCATTGGGCTGTTCAAGGCCCGTTCACCGTACCTGCCGCCGTTCAGCTGCATTCGTCTCTAGCGGCAAACGCGATGGCCGTGGCTATGGGCGAACAGGTGACCAACATGATTCAACCGTTCTGGGCGTTGCCGGTGCTCGCCATCGCTGGAATCAGCCTCCGCCGCGTCATGGGTTTTACGGTGATGAGTTTCTTTGTTGGGCTGGTTGTGTTCGGAGCGGCGTTGTTGTTATTGGCGTAGGCGCAGGGGCTGTAAGGCGGCAGAGCTTGTCGTGCGGTAGCCTTGGCGAAAGCTGACCCTGCCGCCGATACCCAGCAGGAGCCATTGTGCTATTCTTCCCCATGAAGACACCATGGTTCATACTCATCTGTTGCATGGCCATGACGGCCCAAGGGTTTGGCCAAAGGGTCGGGTTTCGTCTGAGCAGTCCGATTTGGCACGAGGGCGGCACTGTCCCGATGGAAAATGTGTTCAACGGTTCAGGTTGTAACGGTAAAAATGTTTCCCCTGCTTTGAGCTGGTCCGGTGCACCGCAGAACACCAAAAGCTTTGCAGTCACTTTGTTTGACCCGGACGCGCCAACCGGCCACGGTTTCTGGCATTGGACGGTTTTCAATCTGCCTGCGAGCACCACAGAATTGGCAGCCGGGACTGGTAACCGGCTACCTGGTGGTGCGATTCAAGCCAAGAACGATTGGGGCACCACCGGGTACGGCGGCCCCTGCCCGCCATCCGGTTCAACCCATCGCTATGTTTTGACCGTTTGGGCCTTGAACGTGGAACATCTGCAGAGCCAGGCGGACACCTCGCCGGCTAAAGTTGCTGCTGAGCTAAGAACACACACGCTTGGCACAGCGCAGATGACGGTTCGGTTCGGGACCGGGCGTTAAGCCCGTCAGAGGTGAGATGTAGTGCGCCTTGCGCGCTTCACCTCTCGCTTCTCACCTCTCACCTCTCCTCCTATCTCGCCGGCTGCGGATGCGCGATTGCCGCGTGCTTAGGCCGGCGTTGCCGCAACCGATCTAAATACAGATAGATGATCGGTGTTGAATAAAGCGTAAGGAGCTGAGAGACAACCAGGCCGCCGATGATCGATACGCCGAGTGGCTGACGCAGTTCCGCGCCGTTCCCGTGACCAATAGCGAGCGGAACCGCTCCGAACAGCGCAGCCATCGTTGTCATGATAATTGGCCGAAACCGAACCAGGCAGGCTTTGTAGATAGCATCAGCAGGCGAGAGATTCTCGTGTCGCTCAGCTTCCAGCGCAAAATCGACCATCATGATCGCATTTTTCTTCACAATCCCGATTAACAAGATGATCCCGATCAGCGAGACAACCGAGAGATCCAGGTGCCAGAGCTGAAGGGCCAGCAATGCGCCAAGGCCTGCGGATGGAAGCGTCGATAGAATTGTTATCGGATGAATGTAGCTTTCGTACAGAACGCCCAGCACGATGTACACAGCGAGAATCGCAGTAACAATCAATAGCGGCTCGGAGGAAAGTGATGCCTGAAAGACTTGGGCGGTGCCTTGGAATGATCCACGAATGTCATCCGGCATATGCAGCTCCCGGGCCGCTTGAGCGATGAGCCGAGTGCAGTCTTGCAGGGATGTCCCGGGTTCAGTGTTAAATGAGAAAGTGATCGCCGGGAACTGTCCCTGGTGTGGGACAGAGGTCGGCGTATTGGATGTGGAGAAGTGCGCTACCGCGCTCAGGGGAACCTGCTGTCCACCATTGCCAGGCAAATAGATTTTGTCGAGCGCAATTGGGTCGGCAAGAAACTTTGGCGATGCCTCGAGCACGACATGGAACTGTGCGCGACTAGTGTAAATGTTGGACACTTGCCTCTGGCCAAATGCGCTGTAGAGCGCACTATCGATCTGCTGCGGAGATATTCCAAATCGCGACGCGGTGTCACGATCAACAACCACGTCGGACTGCAATCCCTTGAACTGTTGATCCGTGGTAAGATCCTTTAGCTGCGGGAACTTCCGCAAGCGATCCATCAGCTTGGGCACCCATTCGTTTAATTCGTCGATGCTCGGGCATTGCAGCGAGTAGAGAAAGTCACCTTTTGCGACCCGGCCGCCAACCCGTATGTCTTGCACAGGCATCAAAAAGACGCCGATACCCGGAAGGCGGCCTGCCTTTTGCCGGAGCCGCGCGACTACTGCGAGTGCAGAACCCTTTCGCTGATTCTCCGGTTTCAACGAAATGAACATTCGCCCCTGGTTACCGCTGCCACCGCCACCGCTGCCGACCGACGAGACAACTGAGTCGACAGCCGGGTCCTTTAAGACGATCTCCGCGATCTGAGCCTGTTTTCTGACCATTTCATCGAACGAAATGTCCTGAGCAGCTTCGGTGATTCCCATGATCTGGCCGGTATCCTGACTCGGGAAAAATCCCTTCGGCACAATGTTATACAGCCAAGCGGTGACAACGAGAACCGCGAAGGTCACCAGCAACATGATGAAAGAATGTCTCAGAACCCAGCGCAGCGTGACCGCGTACAGATCAAGGACCGCCTTGAATGCTTTCTCGGAGAGCTCATAGAACCCGCCGCGTTCTCCTTCCGGCACGCTCTGCCGGAGAAACCTTCCGCACATCATCGGGGTCAGAGTCAACGAAACAACAGCCGAGACAAGGATTGCTATCGACAGTGTCACGGAAAATTCATGAAACAGCCGGCCAACAACGCCTCCCATGAACAGCAGCGGAATAAAGACGGCCACAAGTGAGATGCTGATTGAGACAATGGTAAACCCTATTTGGCGCGCCCCTTTCAACGCAGCCTCCATCGGGGTTAACCCTTGTTCGAGAAGACGCACAATATTTTCGATCACCACAATGGCGTCATCGACAACGAAGCCGACGCAGACGGTCAGTGCCATCAGCGAAATATTGTCGAGGCTGAAGTGCAGCAGATACATGAATCCGAACGTTCCTGCCAAAGCCAGCGGAACCACAACACTGGCAATGAACGTCGGCCAGAACCTTCGAAGAAAGATGAAACAGACGAGGACAACAAGCACCACGCTGACCATCAGCGCTACCTGTACGTCGTGCACCGACGCCCGAATTGTTGTGGTGCGATCGATCACTACGTCCAGATGTACCGATGGAGGAAGCCAGAGGCGCATCTGTGGCAGCAACGCTTTCATCCGGTCGACCGTGTCAATGACATTCGCATCCGCCTGCTTTCGGATGATGAGCAGCACCGCCCGGTTCGCGTTGTACCAGCCCGCCTGCAGCCGGTTTTCATTCGAGTCGATCACGGTTGCGACAGAGCTCAGCGGAATCGGTATTCCATTCTTCTGCGTGACGATCAGCCCCTTGTAGTCCTTCGCGGCCTGCAACTGGTCATTGCTGTTGATGGTGAACCCGATCTTATCGCCGCCCAAGCTGCCCTTTGGCGCATCGCGATTGACCGATTGCAACATCGTCGCGATATCGGAGAGGCTCAGCCCCATAGAGGCCAATGAAGCCGGGTCAACTTGAACACGAACAGCCGATTTCGCGCCGCCGCCGATATCCATCTCGCTTACGCCAGGAACCTGTAAAATTCTGGGCTGCAGCAACTCATACGCATAGTTGTAGAGCTGGGAGAGCGGCGTCGTATCCGAAGTCAGCGCGAGGATGAGTACGGGAGCATCGGCCGGGTTCGCCTTCCGGTAGGTCGGCGGGTTAGGAAGATTTGCTGGCAGCTCGTTGGAAGCCGCGTTGATTGCTGCTTGGACGTCGCGAGCTGCGCCATTGATGTCCCGATTCAGATCGAATTGAAGCACAATGGTCGAGCCGCCTAATTGACTGGTGGACGTCATTTCTGTGACCCCTGCGATATTCGAAAAGCGGCGTTCGAGCGGAGCAGCCAGTGAGGTCGCAGCGGTCGTCGGATCAACACCGGGCAACTGCGCGCTCACCATGATCGTTGGAATATCGATCCGTGGCAACGACGCGACCGGCAGCATCGAGTATGCAAGAAATCCTGCCAAAAGCACTCCCACCGCGAGTAACGAGGTCGCGATCGGGCGCTTAATAAATGGCTCAGAAATGCTCACTGGCTGGCTTTCGGTTTTCGGTTTTCAGTTTTCGGTTGTCGGCGATGCCGGCGTTCCTACACATGGGCCGGTTCAGGCAGGTGCGGTTTAGCTTCGGTTCGCTGGCGGCGTCGGGCCAGAAACCTGCCCAGTTTATCCATGTAAAGGTAGATCACTGGAGTCGTGTACAAAGTCAGGAATTGGGACAGCAAAAGGCCGCCAACGATGGTAATTCCTAACGGCTTACGCAGTTCTGCGCCGGTGCCTTCCTGAACAGCCAACGGCAAAGCGCCGAGCAATGCCGCCATCGTGGTCATCATGATCGGCCGGAATCGGAGCAAGCATGCTTGATAAATCGACTCTTCCGGGGACAATCCCTGCTCCCGCTCAGCGTCGAGCGCGAAATCGATCATCATGATTGCGTTCTTCTTAACAATACCGATCAAAAGAATAATCCCGATCAACGCGATTAATGAAAAATCGATCCCGGTCAAAAGCAATGCGAGCAAAGCGCCCACTCCGGCGGATGGAAGTGTCGACAGGATCGTTATCGGATGAATGTAGCTCTCGTACAAGACACCCAGCACGATGTAGATAACAATCACCGCTGCCAGGATCAGGAACGGCTCAGAACGGAGCGAGGATTGGAATTCGGCTGCAGTCCCATAGAACCCGCCTGTGATCGTTTCCGGCATCTCAATCTGGTCCTTGGCCTCCTGCAACGTTCTCACAGCCTCACCAAGCGAGCCTCCTTGCCGGACGTTAAATGATAAGGTTACAGCCGGAAGCTGATCCTGGTGAGTGACCACCAGAGGCGCCGTTGTGGTCTCCATTGTGGCGAAAGCCGAAAGCGGTATCTGCTGGCGGGTACTCGAACTCACATAAATTTGATCCAGCGAGCTGGGCGCATTCTTGAACTCTGGCAAGACCTCCAGAATTACCCGGTACTGGTTCAACTGTGTAAAAATGATGGAGACCTGACGCTGTCCAAAGCAGTCATATAGCACGTTATCGATCGCCGCGGTCTGCACATTCAGTCTGGATGCTTTTTCGCGATCGACATTCACCGACACCTGGTACCCCTGCGACTGCTGATCGGTTGCGACGTCGCGCAGCTCAGGCAATTGCCGCAGCTTTTGCAGCAGCTTGTCCGACCACTCTCCGAGTTCTTTAGAGTCTGTATCCTCAAGAATATACTGGTATTGCGTGCGGCTGACCCGAGTATCGATCTGCAGATCCTGCGCAGCCTGCATGAAAAGCGAAATCCCTTGGACATTGTTCGTCGCCCGACGCAAACGTGCAATGATCTGTTGAGCGTCTGCCTGGCGCGCTCGTCTCGGTTTCAGAACGATATAGAGCCGGCCGCTGTTTGGCGTCTGATTGACGGTTCCTGCGCCCACGAAAGCCGCTACGCTCTGGACATCCGGATCCTGACGAACAATATCGGCGATTTGCTGCTGGCGCTCGACCATCGCTGCAAAAGAGATGTTCTGCGCGGCATCGGTCACCCCGATGATTTCTCCCGTATCCTGCAACGGCAACAGCCCTTTGGGAACAATTACGTAGAGAAACAGCGTGATCACGAAAGTCGCGATCGCAACCATCAGGGTCAGAAATCGGTGGTGCAGAACCCACTTCAAACTCACGTCGTACAGGTTCAGAGTTTTTTGGAAAATGTTTTCAGTCCATTGAAAGAACTTCCCTTGTTTTCCGTGCTCGATTGGCTTCAAGAACTTCGCGCACATCATCGGCGTAAGCGTGAGTGAGACAACTGCCGACGCGATCACGGCCACACTCAGTGTGATCGCGAATTCGCGGAACAGCCGCCCTACGATCCCCGTCATGAAGAGCAACGGGATAAACACGGCAATCAGGGAAATGCTGAGAGAAACGACTGTAAACCCAATCTGACGCGCGCCTTTCAATGCCGCATCCAGCGGTTTTTCACCCGCTTCAATGTAGCGGAAGATGTTTTCGATCATGACAATCGCGTCATCGACGACGAAGCCAGTCGAGATGGTAAGAGCCATGAGCGAAAGGTTGTTCAGGCTGAATCCGATCAGATACATGATCCCGAACGTCCCGATAAGTGAAAGAGGCAGGGCGACACTCGGTATAACCGTTGCCCAAAGTCTTCGCAGAAAGAGAAAGATAACCAGAACGACCAGCGCAATGGTCAACAACAGCGTGAACTGAACGTCTTCGACCGATGCCCGTATGGTTTCGGTTCGGTCGGTCAGTATGGACACTTTAACCGCAGGCGGAACTGACGCGGTCAGCTTTGGGAGAAGCTGCTTAATCCGGTCTACCGTCTGAATGATGTTTGCGCCCGGCTGACGTTGGATATCAACGAGAACCGCAGGCTGTCGCCCCACCCAGGCCGCTAGTTCATTGTTCTCGACACTGTCGATCACGGTCGCGACATCGCTCAGCCTGACCGGCGCTCCGCTGCGATAAGCGACGATCAGCGGTTTATAATCGTCCGCCTTCAACACCTGGTCGTTCGATCCGATAGTGTAGGACTGTTTTGTTCCGTTAAAGCTACCTTTCGGATTGTTGACGTTTGCCGCAGTGATCCCGTTTCGAAGGTCTTCCGGCCCCAGCCCCAGCGATGCCAGCGCCGTCGGATTGAATTGGATCCGGACCGCCGGTTTCTGGTTTCCTTCAATGGTCACAAGTCCAACACCGGAAACTTGGCTTAGCTTTTGTGCGATCAGCGTATCCGCATAATCGTTCACTTTCTCGATCGGCAAAGCATCGGAGGTAACCGCAAGCGTCATTATCGGGGTATCGGCTGGATTGACCTTGTTGTAGGTAGGCGGGTTTGGCAGATCGGTTGGCAACGTGCCCCGAGCGACGTTGATTGCCGCCTGCACATCCTGCGCGGCTACATCGATATCGCGATCGAGCGCGAATTGGAGCGTGATCGTGCTGACTCCAAACGAGCTGGCGGACGTCATGGAAGTTAAACCACTGATCTGACCGCACTGCACCTCCAGCGGCGTTGTGACCGACGAGGTCATGACCTCCGGACTCGCGCCCGGATACCTGGTAACAATCTGGATTGTAGGAAAATCAACGGTCGGCAACGACGAGATCGGCAAAAGCGAGTAACCAAAAAGCCCAAGCAGAATAACGCCCGCCATCAACAGGGAGGTCGCGATCGGCCGCCGAATAAATGGTTCGGAGATATTCATGTGTGAGTGTTAGTGTGAGTGCTAG
>JBKPBY010000158.1:0-5903 GCA_046727075.1 bacterium
CGATATCGCTGGTGATTCCATGCTCACCGCAAAAGTCGAGCATCTCCTGTGTTTCAGCGATCCCGCCAATTGCCGAACCGGCGAAATTTCTTCGCGGGAGCAAAAGGTTGAACGGAGCGACTGGCAATGGGTTTTCAGGCAGCCCAACAAGACCGAGCGTGCCATCAAGTTTTAACAGGCTCAGATAGGCATTAATGTCATGCTCGGCTGAAACGGCATCTAAGATGAAGTCGAATGAAGAAGCATGTTTTCTCATCGCTGCTTCATCTTTTGAGACTACAACTTCATCCGCGCCCAGGCGCAACCCATCAGCGGTTTTGGCGGGAGACGTTGTGAACAGGACGACATGAGCACTGAACGCATGAGCGAACTTGACGCCCATATGTCCAAGACCACCCAGACCAACAACGCCTACTTTTTGTCCTGGACCGACGCCCCAATGCCGGAGCGGAGAATAAGTTGTGATTCCAGCGCAGAGAAGCGGAGCGGCCGCTGCCAAATCAAGACTCTTCGGAACGCGCTGAACAAAAGCTTCGTCTACGACGATGTTTTCCGCGTAACCGCCGTATGTTGGGCCTCCTAAAAATTTATCTTCGCTGTTGTAAGTAAATGTTGGGATGGACGTGCAGTATTGTTCGAAACCTGCCTGACAATTGTGACAGGTGCGGCAAGAATCCACCATACAGCCAACCGCGACGAGATCGCCCTCTTTGAATTTTCGGACATCGAGACCGGTTTTGGTAACCCGGCCGACGATTTCGTGTCCAGGAACACAAGGGTAAATGGTGTTATGCCATTCATTGCGGGCCTGGTGAAGGTCGGAATGGCAAACGCCACAATAGAGTATCTCGATACGCACATCGGTCGGTTGTAAGTCACGACGCTGGATAGCGTACGGCGCCAGAGAGGAAGAAGCGCTCTGCGCTGCGTAAGATCGAGTGTAAGCCTGCATAACAAAAAGTAGCGGAACGGCGGGTCGGAAAAGTAGGCCAAATGCGCCAATTTCCTCGCTAAGCGCGCCACCTTGGCGGCGCCTATAGCTGAATCTGCGACATCCTGGAGGCTGGAACTGCGATCGGTTGTCTAATTTGCAAATTGTGATAGGTTCTATAGCAGATTGCAATAATGACGGTGGCAGGCAAACTCCGGTATTTGCGGCTGGTCGAAGGCCATCTCCGCGGATTGAGTCGTGAAATGAGCCAGAAAGAGGTCGTGCGCGCTATCAGGAGCGAGATGAAACGTTCGATCAGCCAGCCTTACCTGTCACAGCTTGAGAGCGGCCGGCGTAAGCACATGACCAATAACAGTCGCTTGCTTCTGGCAAAATTCTTTCGCGTGCATCCGGGTTACCTAGTCGATGATCCAGAGGGATATCAGACAGAGTTGATAACCGATCTACGCCTCAAAGAACGACCACTCGATCGGTGGCTCCTCAGCGGCGCCGAGCAGTTCCAGAAAGACCCGGCCTTATCGCAGGCGCTATCGAAAATAGCTCGCCAGAAAGACTCGCGTAAATGCATTCGACTTTTAGCAGCTGTGTTGGACAGGCCGGACTTGCTCGACCGCCTTTGGGAGGTCCTGCAAGTCAAGAAAGGATGAGCGGCGATGAATGTACAAGACATGTATCTGTTGTGTTTTGCTGTCGGCGCCTTGTGGAGTTTCGGGGCGTTATTACTTGGCGGTTTGCACGCTGGCAACCTTTGGCATGGGCAAATGGGGCATGGGCAACTCGGGCATGGGCAACTCGGGCATGGGCACACGCATTTTAGCCATGGCCCACACCATGGAACCGACGGTTTCAAGGAAGCAACAACGGGCATCGGAGAATTGTTGAATCCAAACTGTGGAGCTGCATTTCTCGCCTGGTTCGGAGGAGTCGGATTTCTGTTGGCCAGGCATACAGGATTAGGATTTTGGGCCGGATTTCTCATCGCTGCCACACTGGGATTAAGCGGCGCCTGGATCCTGGCCTCATTTCTTAGATTCCTGAATTCGAGAGAGCGGCCGCTTGATCCTGCGGACTACGAGATTGTGGGCGTTTTAGGGCAGGTCTCGTGTCCGATTCGAGCTGGTGGGACCGGTGAAATGATTTATGTCCGGGACGGCACGCGCCGGTCGTTGTCGGCGCGCAGCGATGACGGACAGGAGATTGGGCGCGGTGAGGAAGTAGTTGTAACGCGCTATGAGAAAGGGATTGCGTACGTACGTACCTGGGAGGCAATGACCCAGTAGGATAACCAAACATTGCGAGGAGACCCCTCTTATGTCGCACGAGATTCTTTATATCGCGATAGCGTTAGTTTTAACGCTCTTCGCATTAATGGCCGTAATGGCTTCTCTTTATCGGAAGGCGGGTCCGCATGAAGCGCTGATTGTTTATGGCTTTCGCGGTACCCGAATTGTAAAGGGCAGAGGCACGGTGATTTTTCCGATGGTTGAAAATGTCCGTCAGCTTTCGCTACAGCTAATGTCATTCGATGTCGCACCGGAACAGGATCTATACACCAAACAGGGAGTGGCGGTAACAGTCGAAGCGGTTGCTCAAATCAAGGTAAAAAGCGATCCAGAATCGATCCAGACCGCAGCCGAACAGTTTCTCACCAAAACAGATACGGCTCGCGAAGGCTTAATCCGGCTGGTGATGGAAGGGCACCTTCGCGGTATTATTGGCCAGCTTTCGGTTGAGCAAATTGTCAAAGAACCGGAAATGGTTGGCGACCGCATGCGAGCTACTTGCGCGGATGACATGAGCAAGATGGGTCTGGAAGTCGTTTCGTTTACGATCAAGGAAGTCCGCGACAAGAACGAATATATCACTAATATGGGCCGCCCCGATATTGCTCGGGTTAAGCGAGACGCAGAAATCGCTGCGGCGGAGGCGGAGCGAGATACCGCGATCAAGCGGGCGGAGGCGATGCGAGCAGCTGCTGTGGCCAAAGCAAAAGCTGATCAGGAACGGGTACAAGCGGAGAATCTGTCGCTGGCCGCACAAGCAGAAGCGCAGCGAGATTTGGACATTAAAAAGGCGCAGTATTTGGAATGCGTGAAGCGGCAACAAGCGCAAGCGGATAAAGCTTACGAGATTCAGGCGAACGTCATGCAACAGCAGGTCACCGCCGAGGCGGTTAAGGTGCGGCAAATTGAGAAGGAGCAAGAGGCCAAAGTGCAGGAGGCAGAAATCGTGCGGCGCGAGAAAGAGTTGATTGCGACGGTTTTAAAGGAGGCCGAAATCGAACGGCAACGAGTCGAGACATTGGCGGAAGCAACCAGACGGAAACTGATGACTGAGGCCGAAGGATCAGCAGCCGCTACCCGTCTGCAAGGTGAAGCAGACGCAGACATCATCTTGAAGAAAGGGGAGGCGGAGGCCAAAGCGATGAATGTTAAAGCTGAGGCCTATCAGGAATGGAACCAGGCTGCAGTAGTAGACAAATTGATTACGGGACTGCCGGAAGTGGTGAAAGCGCTCGCGTCACCGCTGGCAAACGTCGACAAGATTACCGTCGTCTCGACGGGAGACGGGAATGGCGCCGGAATGAGCAGGATCACGGGTGATATGACAAAGATCGCCGCGCAGGTACCGGTACTATTTGAGACTTTGTCCGGCATGCAAATGGCGGACTTGCTGAGCAAGGTCCGGGCTATCGCGGATAAGTCTGGCAATGGCAACCCGGCCAAGCCGAATGAGGCAAAGTGAAAATCAGGAGGAACTGGGTATGACGTTATGGGAACGCGTGACGATGCTGATCAAAGCCGATGTCAATGCGCTGATCGAGAAAGCTGAAAATCCGGAGACAGTGTTGAAACAGCTTTTGCTCGATATGCAGAACCAGTACATCCAGGTGAAAACACATGTGGCAATCGCTGCAGCGCACCAACACTTGTTAGAACGAAAACAGAAGGAAGATCTGGAGGCTCAGAACGAATGGCTGAATAAGGCTGAACTCGCCCTGCGGAAGGGTGACGAAAAGCTGGCGCGGCTAGCTCTCGAACGATCGCTCACGTACGAGACCGCAGCGAAGAATTTCTCACAGCAGATGCAAGGCCAGGCTCATCAGCTGCTTTCGCTGCGAGACTCGCTGCGCCGGCTCGAACAAAAAATGACCGAGACAAAAGCGGAGGCTGAACTACTGCTGGCACAACACCGCCGTGCCAGGTTAGCTGCCCAGAGCGGCGTCTCCGGGATCGCGGAGTTAAAACAAGATGCAGCTTTTGAACGTTTAAGTTCGAAAGTAGCCGAGTCGGAAGCGCTTGCCGAAGGTCAACTCGTGGTAGGCGACCGAAACGCCGAGCAAAAACTGGCTGAGTTGGAACTCGAGGACCGAGTAAATCAGCTGCTGGCCGAATTGAAAGCGAAGGCTGTTCAGTTGCCCCAGGGCTGACGCCCGGGGCTCACATCCTTCGCCCCCTGTAGGGCTGTAAGGCGCACCTGTGCCGGACGCAATTTGTATGATCTGTATCTAGGCGATTGGGTGTGGGTAGAATACTAATTTAGATTCCTATGCCCACGCCGATATTTCAGGTAGACGCGTTTACTGATCGTCGCTTCGCGGGAAATCCTGCTGCGGTGCTGATATTGGACAGCTTTCCGCCTGATGCGGTGCTCCAGGCAATTGCAGCCGAGAACAACCTGGCCGAGACCGCTTTTCTAGTTCCCGATGATGGCAACTATCGTTTGCGTTGGTTTACGCCAGCCACTGAAGTGTCGCTTTGTGGTCACGCTACCTTGGCCAGTGCTGCAGTGGTGATGGAGCGCATCGAACCGGGCCGCACAGCCGTCATCTTCCGCTCAGCGAGCGGGCCTCTTCCGGTGAAACGCGCCGGTAAGGGTTATGTCATGAATTTCCCGGTCCGGCTATCCGAATCGGCCCCCACTCCGTCTGGGCTAGCCGAAGCGTTAGGCGCTACTCCCGTCGAGGTTTTCGTAAACCAATTCAATTACATGGTTTTGTTGGACAGCCCCAAATCGCTGCATGCTCTTACTCCAGATTTGGCCGCGATTGCCAGAATAGATCGCGACGGGGTGATCGTGACGGCATCAGGCTATGGTGAATACGATTTTCTAAGTCGTTACTTCGCTCCAGCAAAAGGTATTCCGGAAGATCCGGCAACAGGTTCTGCGCACTGCATGCTGGCGCCGTTTTGGGCTAAGCGGTTAAAGAAAACAGAGTTTCGCGCATTTCAAGCATCGAAACGCGGAGGCGAAATCATTTGCCGCCTAAAGAACGATCGAGTCGAATTAGAAGGTGCTTGCGTTTTCTATTTCGAAGGCCAAGCGCAGATTTGAATTCAACCGAGCCGCCCTTTCGGTTTGACTTCCAGAATTACCAATGATGACGCATGACCTGAACGTCTGGACGGCTTTGGTTGCATTCGCGACCGCTGCCGGATTGCTGACGATCATTCCAGGCGCACCGCCGCTCCAGCTTCGTACTACTACCCTGGAAAATCGATGATTTTGTCGACGAAGTGGGCGGGAAAAACGGAACCGCAGATTACACAGATTTTTTAGGTCTAGTTGTTTCAGTCCTGACCGGGCGAAACCGTTGAGCACTTTCAGAACGCGGCCCAGCCGTTGCGAGCAACCCCTCTGAGAATTTAATAAATCTGCGCAATCTGTGGAATCTGCGGTTCCGTTTCTTGACGGACTGGTTCTCCATTCTCGAAAAGAGTTTTGTGATCCCTTTTAATCGGAGCCCACTGTGCTCCTCCAGCTTTGGTTGCGGCTTTGCCGCGCTGTGATCTTTGCGGCCTTCTGTTTGGATTTTTTTGTCTCCGATTGCTGACCCTGTCGCTAGCGGCGCAAATAAAAGTGGTCCATCCGACAGTTGGTAAATGGCTCTTTTTGCGAGAGCTCTGCCATGCGTTTGTTACGAGTGATCGAATTGAAATCTCGTCATTTG
>JBKPBY010000159.1:0-4541 GCA_046727075.1 bacterium
GGATCGTACTATCGAAGCTCTTGAGACGATAAATGAGGCGGAGAGATTGGTCGAAACGTCTGAAGCACGCTGGTGGAGTGCTGAATTGCACCGGCTTCGCGGTGTGTTTCTCGCGGCTCTTGGTGCCGACGAGACCCAAATTGAGGCTTCGTTCTGCGAAGCCATCAGAATCGCAAAGGATCAGAAGTCGGTTTCCTTGGCGAAACGCGCAGAAGCGACCTACGCGGAGTACCGCCGCCAAAAAGCGAGCGGGTCAAGAGGACGTGGCTTCCGACTACTTCTTTGGTAACTTCTTGCGGCTC
The DNA here is from genome assembly GCA_046727075.1 of bacterium. Lineage (GTDB taxonomy): Bacteria > Verrucomicrobiota > Verrucomicrobiia > Chthoniobacterales > JAFAMB01 > JBKPBY01. The sequence continues at coordinate 303 of JBKPBY010000159.1, forward strand.
GCTCCCTTTCGTGCAATGACAAGGCGGACCCAAACTGGCTGGTCGGAACCGATCGCAAGAAACTCTTTCGCCAGCCTTTTTGGACATATGTTACCGAAGTAGCCACTCGTTTACATAACTACGCCGAAGTCCGGGCTTGTTTGGAAAAGGAGCATCCGGATTGGCTTCGGGCTCTGACTCCGCGGCATATCAACGCGCCGGCGGAGTATTGGCCGCAGAAGGTGCTGGCAATCTCGTCCGCAAATGCGGCGATGCAGAACTATGTCAGCGTCTACGAACACCAGACTAAGCCAAACCCAGCACTAGCTGCGGTCCATGGCCAGGCGGCGCAGCTCCTACGCTATGAGGTGCCTACCTATTACGTTTCGCGGGAACTCCCAGTCCGAGCTACATTTTCGAACCAGGCGAGACAACCGACGCACCACCCGTATATGACGATGCCGTTACGGTGGGTAGCGACTGGAAGCACTTAGCCGATTACAATTGGAATCCTCCGGAACTTTGCAATCCGGCACGAAGTTATGCATCACGACAACGTGCCCTACAACGACTTGCCAAGAGAAGTCACGCAAATCGTCCCGTCTAACCGGTCTTCTACAGCTAGCAGTTTTCTCTTTCAGGCGATCAAGCCCTGGAGCTGCTTCGCGGGCGATTTTTGCTCGCCGACTTTCACCCAATTCCCCTATGCTCGGCTGCCAATTTGTACTGTCTATCAAGCAGAGCCAGAGCGGCAACGAGACGCTACACAGGGTCTTATCCGCGGCGCGCAGGTCAGCCGAGGTAATCCACCCGATTAGTCTTGTCGCGAACTGCCACCGACGCACCCGGATCCGTAAGCTGCAGGGTCACAGTTGAACCATCCTCGAACTGTAAAGTGAACTTCGCGCCATCCTCCTGTATCGCTTTGACTTTAGCCCCCGGCGAAAGGTTCGCGATCCCGCCGTCCTCACTGTCATCGTCGACTGGTCATCGAACTGGATAACAAGCTTTCCCGGTTCAGCTGTTGCTTGCTGAACGGTTCGGCCTCCTATTACCCTGGTTCGTCGCAATTGGATCGATAGTGTTTCTGTTTGCGGTGAGCTCGCGGGCTTGGGTTGGTTCGTCGTAAAATGAAGGCGCCGACTGCGAGGCATCTTGAGCACAAGGCGTGCTGTAGGAAACCGGAGTCGAGCTAACGAAACTCGCCGCAGACGGCGCAGTCGCCGCAGATGCAATTGAGGAGGCGGGCGCGGAATGTTGTGAGTCGTCTGGCTTGTGGGCAATTGAGCCAACGAAGGCGAGGACGAACATGAGCTCCCAGCAACCGAGGCAACCCGACGAACTGTTCCTTCTAGCGATCCGCATCCTCCGTCACGAACCCCTGCCTTAGCGAATCCACTTAACGAGCACGACCTCCGGGTGCAGTTTGGCTTCCAGCAGGCGCGACTATTCTATATTCTGAGAATCATTCCAGATAGCGGAACAACAAAATCACATACCCGTCAGCCCTGTCTGCTCGCCCCTAGGAGCATTAATAAAATGTCATGAAACCTAAATTCTGCACATTTTCAGTCTTTGAGCTTATTGCGCTCCTGTTACTACCCCTGGTTCAAAGCGTAATTGCGGGAACGCCCTCTGTGCCAGTGCCTTCGCCTCAGGAACCGGCCAGGCGAGTCGCGTTGCGGCTCCACGGTTCAAACACGATCGGGAAGGAACTCGCGTCTGCGGTGTGCGAGGACTTCTTGAAATCTGAGGGGGCAACCTCCGTCCAGCGCAAGCCTGGAGAGAAGGAGGATGAGACAGATATCGAAGCAATTTTGCCAAACGAATCCGCCGAACCGTTGATCTTCGAAGTCCAGGCTCATGGAACGAAGACGGCTTTTGAAGATCTGGCCGCTGGTAAGTGTGACATTGGTATGGCCTCCCGACAAATCACGTCGGAAGAGGCCCAGCAGTGCGCATCGGCCGGATTGGGCGACATGTTCTCACCGGCATGCGAAAAAGTCCTTGGGTTGGACGGTATCGCCGTGTTTGTAAACCAGAGTAACCCGATCAACGCGCTTACCAAGGAGCAAATCGCTAAGATCTTCAGCGGTGAAATCACAGACTGGTCAGAAGTTGGCGGACACCCAGGAGCGATTAATCTCCACTCGCCCGATGAGAAATCCGGCACGTTCGACGTATTCAGCTCTCTTGTACTCGGCACTAAGGCTCTTTCTCCCCAAGCCTTACGTTACGAGAATAGTGCGAAACTTTCCGACGAAGTCGCGATCGACACGAACGGTATCGGTTTCGCCGGAATGGCTTTCGTGCGCGGCAGCAAGCCGCTCGCAATATCGCTGGCTAGCACCAGACCCCTTCTGCCGACGCCCTTTACTGTCGCGACCGGAGACTATCCCCTTTCCCGACGCCTCTTTCTCTATACGCCGGCGGACCCCCAAAACAAATGGAGTCGTAAGTTCGTGGAGTTTGCACTTTCAAGTCTTGGAGGGGGTTCCAAGCTAACGCCGGCCGGTTTTTTTGCTCGCAGGTCTGTCGAGTCTGCCCGATCAAAGCTGGAAGTCTTTTCCTGGTGGACATCCGGCGGCGAAGCTGCGGCTCTGGATGCATTATTCAACACTTACCAGAAGCAATACCCCGGGACTGGAATTCTTAACGCGACCGTTGCCGGCGGTGCCGGCTTCGCTGCTCGGCAAGTTTTGCAGGCCCGCCTAGCAGCCGGCAATCCGCCGGACACGTGGCAGAGCCATCCGGGCTGGGAGTTACTTGGTCAGTACGTAGAATCCAATTATTGCGAGCCGATTACCGAGCTATACCAAAGCGAGGGATGGGCCAAGGTTCTTCCCAAGGCGCTTGTCAACATGATAACCAGGGACGGTAACGCTTACGCCGTGCTGGCTGGTGTCCATCGCGGAAACGTTCTCTGGTACAACACGAAGCTCCTTGCCAAGAATGGAATCAAGGTCGGAAATAAAATGACCTTTCGCGAATTTTTTGCAGCCTGCGACAAATTGAAGGCTGCCGGTACGCCTGCACTCGGTGTTGGCGATTCAGGAATTTGGGCCTCCGCTCACCTCTTCGAGAACACGCTTCTTGGAGTCATCGGACCTCAGGGTTGGACGGATTTATTCAGCGGCAAAATGAAATGGGACGATCCAAAGGTGAAGCAAGCGATGCAGTATTTTGCAAAAATGCAGGATTACGTAAATCCTGACCATGCACTCCTGACTTGGGATCAAGCCGTCAAAGAGCTGATGGACGGCAAAGTGGGCTTCACTCTAATGGGCGACTGGGCCGATGGCGAATTCATCAAAGCTCACATGAAGGAAAAGGAGGACTTCGGCTGGGTCTGCTCCCCCGGTACTAATGGCTCTTTCATGATTGTGGCAGACGGTTTCACGCTGGCAAAAGCTGCTCCGCACAAAGAGGCAACCATCGCGTGGCTGAAAAGCATCGGCAGCAAGGAAGCCCAGGAAGCCTTCAATGCTCTTAAGGGATCGATTCCGGTGCGGACCGATGTCGACAAGGCAAAGTTTGATGGTTATCACAAATGGTCGATGAATGGGTTTGCCAGGGACAAGCTGGTTCCCAGCTGTGTCCATGGCGAGGCTGCTCCCGCGGCTTTCCAGACGGCCTTGGACAATGCGATAATGCCTTTCACGGTAGACAGGAACATAGAGAATTTAGCTAACGCGCTCGCGCAGGCGTCGGATAATACAGGTCAGGAGACGATCGGAAGACTGGATTTCATAGGACAGAAAATCAAAATTGAGAGGACGCAAATCCCTCCGGGCGCACCTCCCGAATTTGTAAAGGAAATCAGTGGCGCCGGAAAGGTGAGCCTCGACTTCCATTTTCGTCCTGGCGATACCCAATTAGATAAGAAGTCACTGGCGGACTTAGACAGTCTGGTTGAGCTGCTCGCAAACCCAGCCTATCAGCAACGGCGTCTCCTGGTTCTTGGATTCTGCGACAACGCTGGCAATGCCAGCCGGAATCGTGCGCTCTCGATGGACCGGGCGAAGGCAGTCGCCGAACAACTGCAGATGAGAGGCATAACACCTTCGCTGGTAAATGGATACGGTAAAGCTGTACCGATTGCCCCCAACAACAACGAGGACGGTCGCGAGAAAAACCGACGCGTCGAAGTTTGGCTGCGCTAGACTCGCCGTTTCACGTCGATTGCGCTCAAACTGCTTCGACGCAAGTACGCAGGCTTTGTAGGGTCGTATCTAAAAATATGATTGTGCTGAAAAACCC
>JBKPBY010000160.1:0-8169 GCA_046727075.1 bacterium
TGATCGATAGCGCCCCAAGGTCATGCAAAATGTCTTCGGCGGCAATGGTTTCCTTGCGAATTCGGCTCTCGGCAAACGCAAGATCTTCAGGAACCCGCGGATCGAGGTGATGCGTGACCATCACCATATCGAGGGCCTCATCAAGGGTACTTACCGTGTACGGTCGAGTTGGAGTCGTGGAAGATGGAATGACGTTTGGTTCGCCGCACACCTTGATGATGTCCGGGGCATGTCCGCCGCCCGCTCCTTCCGTGTGAAACGTGTGAATGGTTCTGCCCTTGAAGGCCGCGATTGTGTCCTCGACGAAACCGCTTTCGTTGAGCGTGTCGGTATGGATAAGGACTTGCACGTCCATGTCCTCAGCGACTGACAGACAAGTATCAATCGCAGAGGGTGTTGTGCCCCAGTCCTCATGAAGCTTGAAACCGCATGCCCCGGCGTCGATTTGCTCAATGAGACCGGATTGAGAGCTCGCGTTACCTTTACCGTAAAAACCGAGGTTTATGGGAAACCCATCCGCCGCCTCAAGCATTCGCTGAATATGCCAGGGACCTGGAGTACAGGTGGTTGCATTCGTCCCAACGGCGGGACCTGTCCCACCGCCCATCATTGTGGTCAGGCCTGAGTAAAGTGCCTCCTCGATCTGCTGCGGGCAGATGTAATGCACGTGTGTATCGATCCCGCCAGCGGTAACAATCTTGCCCTCGCCGGCGATCACTTCCGTGCCCGGTCCAATCACGATCGTGACATTCGGTTGGACATCCGGATTTCCCGCTTTGCCAATGGCAGAGATCCGGCCATCCTTGATGGCGATGTCTGCCTTCACGATTCCCCAATGGTCGAGAATCAAAGCATTGGTAACGATCGTGTCGACTGCGCCCTCGCTGCGCGACCTCTGTGACTGGCCCATGCCGTCGCGAATCACCTTCCCGCCGCCGAATTTCACTTCCTCGCCGTAGATCGTATAATCCTTCTCGACCTCGATGAGAATGTCCGTATCGGCAAGGCGGATTTTGTCCCCCACAGTAGGACCAAACATCTGCGCATAGGCAGCACGGTTCATTTTCTTTGACATGTTCTCTTACCTCAGCGCACTTTCGGCAGTGCACCCATGACATCCTTTCTGAAACCGTAGACCAGGCGCGCTCCAGCATAAGGGACCAGAGAAACTTCACGGGTCTGGCCTGGCTCAAACCGCACGGCAGTTCCGGCGGGAATATCGAGTCGATATCCAAGTGCTGCCTTGCGATCAAACTCGAGCGCTGGATTCGCTTCGGCGAAATGGTAATGACTTCCGACTTGGATCGGCCTGTCGCCCGAGTTGGCAACTTTAAGCTTGATGGCCGCCCTGTCCTCGTTCAGGACAATCTCGCCAGATGCTGGACAAATCTCGCCCGGTATCATCACCGTGTCCTCTCTTTCGGCTCGCTATGCGATGTTCATTCCTATCGTCTTTCTTGACTCAAGCCTCTAATGCTTCGTCCAGTTTCGACTCATCAAAGCCTACGATTACTTTGTCTCCGACCACCGTGACTGGGCTAGTCATGAAGCCGATCTTCTTTAACTCCAAAATCGCCGAAGCGTCTTTCGTGACGTCCCGGTCATCGAATTGAATCTGTTTTTGTGAAAGATACTCCTTCACTCTGGCGCAGAAGATTCAGCCCGGCTGGCTGTATACGGTAACTTTTTTCATGGCAAAGCTCTCGCCGATCTCATGTCAATCGCACCTCAGGGAATTGGGTTATGAATACTCACCAGTTTGGTGCCATCAGGAAAAGTCGCTTCCACCTGCATCTCCGGAATCATCTCCGGGATGCCATCCATAACCTGGTCACGCTGCAGAACCTTGCGGCTTTCGGACATGAGTTCAGCAACCGACTTGCCATCACGCGCTGCCTCCAGCACGAAATCCGTTATGATCGCAACGCTCTCGGGATAGTTGAGCTTCACACCTCTGTTCATCCGCTCCCGAGCAACGATCGCAGCAAGGGAAATCATCAGTTTGTCTCTCTCTCGCGGAGTCAGGTTCACAGACTTGTCCGTCCTCGGGTGATCTTCAACATAACCACATCTTCGGTATTCGGAATGGCCCGGAGCCAAGTTCCGGCCCGATTTGCTCCAGAAAGGCGCTCACGGCAAGCTTCAAAACAAATGACTGTTCCGCGGCGAACCGCGCAACAATTAGTCCGGCTACCAACGTGACCGCACATTCGTATCCCAGGGAAGAAATGACCTCCCGCACAAATTCCAGCTTTCGATCTGGATCCGGACCGAAATAGACGATCGTTGCTACCGCATTGCAGTTCGATAGCAAGGCTTTCCGGCGAAGATGGGGAAAGGTCTCGTTGTCAACGCGAAAGCAGTCGGCCCAGATCAACTTTCCGTCTTTCTTCACGCGCCAGGTGTCGCTAATGCTCCCTCCGACCACGATTTCTCCATGTGCGGCACGCCCAAGAACCAGTGACTCCAGCGCAAGCAGCTCTGATCCAGAAAGAAGTTCGATCTCTGTTGTCCGTTGAAGGCGTGACCAATTGAAAATGATGGTTTCTTGCGGAAGCCATGCAAGACGGGAGGACTCGCGCGCCTTCAGCCTGGTTGTAACGTGCGCAGGTTCACTCAACGCCCGATAGACCTTCTCCGCTGCCTGTGACGTCACCGCAATGGAAGCGTCAGGGAGTGCAACGACTGAACATTCGAGCCGGTCACCGCCTGCAATGCCTCCCGCCGTATTAATAAGGACCGCCTCTTCAATCAGACAGTGTCCGTTTCTTGGGAACATGACACGCATAGGAGAACGCTCGAAAACATCTTCGATCTGGGTTCCGTAATCGGAGCCACATAGAGTGATCCTGCAGCAGCCGTCGGCCCGCTGCAGGTCCTTGTCGAACGGACGATTCGGGCCCTCACCTGTCGGGTGCGGAGGATCCAGGTGATCCTTGGCATCGAAGGCCGACAGTCTCTCTACCATCAGGCTGCCCCAGTGGATCCAGTTGAGTGGCGATGCGCAGCCACACTCGTGCCGAGCATCGCCGTCCGCGGTGAACTTCACCCGTGCAACAGATCAGAATCCCGCCAAGCCTTCCGGACTGTTATAAGGGATCGCAACGCTGCTAATCTCTTCCAGCGATCCATCTGGTTTGGTGGCATACCCCACCAGCTTTGAGGCATTCCCGTAAATCTGGTAGAGAAACTCTCCATCGGGGGAAACCCAGTTGTCGCTCGGGCCGCTACTGATATCCCCGCAGAGTCCCCGGAATGTGCCATCGCCCTCCACGATGGGGCAAGCTGGATCCTTTGCTACTCTCATCTCGTTGCCGTCAATATGGAAGCTGGTGATGTTGCTGTACCCGAAAACCGTCGCGTACAAGAATCGGTCGTTAGGGGAGACGGCTAGCCAGCAAAGTTCAGCGATCTTGCCTCTTTTTGTGTCGATCGGTACGATCTTGCTGACGCCAATTCTGCCATCCTCATCGATTCGTCCCAGGGCCACTCCATCGCCGACGGCATATCCGATGACAAACGTATCCGGCCGGTTATGCAGGAATTGAATGTAGAACGGAGAACCGCCTCCTCCATCTTGGAAGGAGCCTTCGCTGAGCGTTCCGTCGTCCTTGACTCGGTGGATTACGATGCCGTCGGGATCCGGAGCATTCGAAGCGACGGACCGTGGCTTGCCATCTGAACCAGGCACCCAAAGAATTGGCGACCCGTCTGGATAGGTGCCGGAGATCGCAATGGGCACATCGAAGGTCGTGCCGACGAGCAGGAATTTCTCGTCTGGCGAGAGCACGGCCATGGTCGGCACACGGTGCGGCTTGTCCGGTGTGTTGCACGTGTACCGTTCCATCCGTGGCGTAAGCTTGCCATTACCGGAGACTGACATGATGCGGATGTGATCGGGTCCGAAGGAGTGAACCACGTAGAGCATGTCCTTCGATGGCGAATAGGCAAGCGATTTGGCAGTACCGCTCTTTCCATCGATCGCATTCCCCGTCGGCTTGGTGTCGACAAGCGCGAGCTTGCCGTGGTCGCCCACGGCGAAACTGGAAACCGAATTGTCCCCACCGTTGGTGGCAAACAGAAATCTGCGATCCGGCGAGAGGATGACGCTGGCCGCGCCTTCAAAGGAGTTGGGCGCGCTCTCCTGGCCACTGATCGGCTTGTATGTACCGGAACCCGCTCCTCCGGTGGCGACACGTTCCACCTCGGTAAGCGTTCCGTTGGCGGAGCGATGGTAGTGAATGATTGTGTTCTTGATCTCATTGGTTTGCATGTAGAGATGGCCACCGCGACCATTCATGCCCATTTCTTTGGACATACCCATCATTTCTTTCGGCATAGTGATTTCTCCTTCTTGGTCTCTCGAAATTAGGTTTGATCTGTGCCGTGGTTTGCCCCACATCGAGAGGAATTTTGAGACGCCCCACACAGTGATTTCCGTCTTTCTTATTTCGGATCCTTGTCACGAAGTATTGGGTAGAACTGAATCCATGTCATGTCAGTGGAGGCGACATTAGCGAGATGGCATCCGGCACAGTCCGTCACAGGCTTTTCAGCTGCGACCTTGTCGTAGGGCAAGGGATGATGCCCGAAGGTGAAGAAGCCCCAGCCATTCGTCTTAGCGAACCGCTTGCTGTCCTTCACCGTAAGATCAATCCCGTTGTATTCGCCGTTGAAGTATCCTCGTCCGGATGGTTCCTTACGAGAGCCGTCGGGAAAAGTCGGATTAAGAACGCGAGTCAGTTCTTTCACGATGACCGTTCCTTCAGGGAAGGAACCGGTCTTCAGATAGGCGTCAACGTTCTTCTGCTCAATGTAGACGTGATGATATTCGGGAAAGCCCGCCTTTCCGTCGTTGAGACCATTGGGCGTTAGTGGAGCGCCTACGAACACCCACCTGCGGAAAACGGACGGATCTGGCACCTTCAATTTGCCGTCAGAGTCGAAAACTGCGGAGGATTGTTCCTCTTGAGCAGCTGCAACCGGTTTCGCGACCAGCAAATACACGGCTGAAGCGGTAAGTCCCAGGCCAACGATGACTGCTAACAGATACTTTTGCATTTCAATTCTCCTTCTTGTCGGAAACCCTTCTGGCTATTTCGATTTGAGGACTGGGTATCCCTGCACGTATACCCAGTCGGTTGGCTGGGCCGGAACATGACAACCCAGGCAGTCCTTTTTGTAGTTCGTCGCGACCTGCTTATCAGGTGCATCCGCTTTGAAAAGTGCCCATCCCCATCCATCACCCCACAGCGGATTGTTGGGGTAACGATTCTTGTCGTCTTTGATCATCACGAACCACACCTTTGTTCCAGTGGCCCAGTGTGCGTCCCCGGTCGTCATTTGCGCGTGATCAGTCGCAAAGACCTCTTTCACTAGTACCGTTCCGTCTGCGAACTTGCCCGTCTTGCGGTAGTACTCAGCCGTCCCCGGCGATGCGTACGTATAGTGCATCTCAGTGTTGTTGTTGAGATCGACCGGTGTATACACTCCAAGCGCCTGATAGAGATCTCTAAAATCAGCCGGCTTGCGAATGTTCCCCGTCTTGTCTACGAGATCAAAGCCGTTGGCGCCGCCTTTACTTTGGGAACGCACCGGCTGTTGGCCCGTCAAGAAAACGAGAGCAAGAAGCAGCGATGCAATGCGACCACACATTTACTCTTCCTCCTGCCTGAACAATCGAATCGAAAGTGAGGGAAACAGCGACACTCGCCAGAAGGGGAAATATTCGGAGCCGCCCCCGAACGTCTCGGCGAATTCCAAATCTGTCGCCGCATAGCTGGACGACTCCCGTTCGTTCTTTCTGCTCTTAACGACGGCCTCATCGTTTTTCACGCTCAACATCTTGCTTCTGGTCACTTGACTTCCTCGCAGCGTGTCGCTGCGTAGCTCATGTGAGCAACTGACTTTCCAAATGCATCCAGCTTGAACAATCGCACTTTCAGGGCGCTTTACCTCCCAAAAGTTCTGACGGTGACTTAATAGAGACAGCAGCGCACTCTGCGTTTTAATAGCGACGCGAAACTAAACCAACGTGATTGCCGTTGTACGTTCGAGACGACCTGAAGTTCGGAAGCGGGCAGACTTTTGAAGAGCATGTATTCTTTGGTTCGGTCGCTAACTTGCAGAGAAGGGATTTGAAGGCGGCGTATCACCGGCCGCGAAAGAGAACCTCATGCGGTCGCGAATCATTTGGACAATGTTTGTGTCTGGTGTGGTGCTGATCGCGATTGGAATGATGCATTTCAGTTTGACGGCGCTGCAACAACCGGGTCCTCTTGAAACACGCATAGCGAATTTGGCCAAACATGTTGCCATTCGCCTGGCGAGCCGGCGTGGAATTCCTGCTCCGCCAATGGATACAAGAGCCAGTATTGAAGCGGGAGGCGCGCACTACGGCTTGGATTGCGGCATATGCCACGGAGTGGATGGCCGGTCTCAAACGCCGTCGGGACAGTGGATGTACCCACGCGCCGCGGATCTCACCGGTGAGCGAGTACAGAACTACTCTGATAAAGAACTGTTTTGGATCATCCATAATGGCATCCGGTTCACGGGAATGCCGGGTTTCGGCAAAGTTGAGACGCCGGATGAGATATGGGGTCTGGTGAACTACGTGCGTACGTTGCCGAGTGCAAAGCAAGGTTATTCGCGCTGAAACGATTTCGTTTTCGTCAACGGACAAACAGCAACACAGGATTAAGGAGAATCGAGATGGAGAAGCATGCAATAACACACAGTCACATCAGCGCCCAGCCACGTTTTCATCAGCGTGTGGGGGAGATTCAGCCTTACGGAACCGTGAACCATGCGCTGCCGCTCGAACTCGAAGAGCCAGTGCGCCTGGAGATGACGGAACAATTAAATCAATTACTGGCGGACACGATAACGCTTCGCGATCTGTACAAAAAGTCTCACTGGCAGGTGGCTGGTCCTACCTTCTATCAGCTGCATTTGCTATTCGATAAACACTACGGCGAGCAAGGCGAAATGGTTGACTCAATCGCTGAAAGGATTCAGGCACTTGGCGGTGTGAGTTTGGCGATGGCCGCGGATGTTGCGGAGACGACAAAGATTGAACGACCACCTCGAGGTCGGGAAGAAGTTCCGGTTCAATTATCTCGTTTGATTGACGCTCATCAGGTCATCATGCGCCAAGTTCGGGTCTTGGCGCGTCGCGCAGCTCAGCTCGGCGATGATGGCACGAACGACCTGGTTGTGAGCGAAGTGCTGCGCACCAATGAGTTGCAAACTTGGTTCTTGAGCGAACATCTCGTAAACGTGCCCTTGGTTAAAGCGGAAGAGCCTGCTGTGGGTACCGGCGCTGCATGAACACGAATCGCGGCTTGCAATAGCAGGCTTGGAAAAGCTCTTCACCGGTGGACCTATGCAGTGTGTCGCTCCTAAGTCGCGTGTCGCGATAGCAACGCACCCCAAGTCACGGAGGACTGCTGAAGAGAACCGCGATCAGACCTCTCGTAGATGATTAACGATCTCATTCCTTTGAAAATGTCGATGGTGCACAAAATGAGGACCACCTGACGAATGGGGTACGGGGAAGGACCGAAGAGGTCGCTGAACACACATTGGAACACTACTTGCAATCACATTCGAAGAATGAACAGGAGTTCCATTGATGTCAGGGACAGCTTTACAACTGAATCTAGAACCGACCGCGAACGAGTGTTATCAGCGTAAGGTTCAGTCGTTAACAGATGTTGTTAACCGCTACTCGCCTCGTTTTTACCGAATCGCGGCGAATCGTTTGAGGAACGTGGCCGACGCGGAGGATGCAGTGCAGGACGCCTTGCTCTCGGCCTTAAGACACGTGCAGCAGTTCAGGGAGCAAGCGAAGATGTCCACCTGGCTGACGACGATCGTAATCAATTCTGCACGAATGAAACTACGTAAGCGTTTAGCGTCGGTGCAATTGGCTTTGGACGAAATTGATGGTGGGCAGGATCTCATGCTAGAGAACATTGTGCCGGATACCAGGCCGGGTCCTGAAGAAGCATATCGCAAGCGAGAAATTGCAGAGACGCTGACTCATGCAATCTCGCTGCTATCGCCTACTTTGCGCACAACCTTCCACTTGAGAGATGTCCGTGGCTTGAGTATTCGTGAAACGGCACATCTACTCGGAGTGCCCACCGGAACAGTAAAGGCACG